>CALDJX010000384.1 GCA_937899075.1 uncultured Planctomyces sp.
TGAAACGACCGAGCAACCAGACACTCATCACCCATTCGGCGCAACTCGCTCCGGGCTGCGCGACCGGCGCATGTAACTAAATGACAATCCGCGGCGAAACGCAGTCTATTCGCGCCATCAAATTGATCACGGTACAGTGATCCTTGCGTTGAGCGGCCGCAAAACCAAGTCGATCAGGCCGGAGTCGCTGCTGGGTCTTGGGGCGGATTTGAGAATTCCTGGAGATTCCTGTAATGGATCACCCGTTTTCGACAATACTCGGGCGTGATGAGCAATTCAGATCCCGTACAGCGAATGACAATCGAGTGGACACGAGCTCAGCCTTCCGTGGCGCGGTTCGTTTGCAGCTTCCTGCGCGACCGGGGTGAAGCGGACGACGCTCTGCAGGAAGTTGCGTTGGTCATTGTCGAGCGATTCGAGGACTGGGACTCGGAACGGCCATTTGTAGCCTGGGCTCTGGGAATCGCGCGACGCGTCGTCCTGACTCATCTCCGAACGAAATATCGGGATCGCCAGATCAAATTCTCGGAGGCGGTCGATCAAGTCGCTGAATCTTTTGAGCGACTTGAGCCTCAGACTGAGCTGATGAAGGATTCCCTCGCTGACTGCCTGGGACAGGTGCGGGGGCGCAGCCGCCAGATCCTGTCACTGCGTTACACAGAAGACCTTGAACTGAAGCAGATTGCCGAGCACCTGGCAATGACCGCGAGCAACGTCGGCGTGCTTCTGCATCGCGTTCGTGCCACGCTGCGGAAGTGCGTCGATGGGCGACTCAAGGCGGAGGGGCTGTCATGACCAGATTGATCGACCGCTATCTCGATAACGACCTCGGCGACGATGAAGTAGCTGTCCTGTTTGAATGGGTTGCGGCTGACGCAGCGAATGCCGACCTCTTTGCGAGACAGACCCTGCTGGATCAACACACGCGTGAGCTTCTGGAAGACGACTCGATTCGACCGCGTCTGAATGACAACTCGGACCAGGTTCGCCCTCGTCGAATCAGCTGGCGTGCCTTGACTGTCCTGGCTCTGATTGTCGTCGTCGTCGGAAAACTGGTCGTTCCGTCGTTGTTTGATTCGGATCGGCAGGCCCCTGCAATCATCGCTCAATCTGTTGGTGCCTATGGCGGGGACGGCGAGGCTTTTCGGTTAGGAGAAGAGCTTGAACAAGGCTCATTTAAAGTGAGCCGCGGCCTGGTGCGAGTGGATTTTTCAAGCGGAGCCCAGGTGGCTGTTGAGGGCCCTGCCAGTCTGGAGATTCGCGATGACATGCACATTGTTGTGAAGCGTGGCGTCGTTACTGCTGTGATTCCCGAGCCGGCGATCGGCTTTGTCATCGAAACTTCGGCAGCTCGCGTGGTGGATCTCGGCACGGCGTTTGGAGTTTCGGTCGATGCAACTGGTCAGACCGATGTGTGCGTGTTTGACGGGGAAGTTGAAGTCAATCATCAGGAGATGAAACTGGCTGACTCTTCACCGCGAAGAGTCACGCAGGGGCAGGCCGTTCGAGCGACTCACGCGTCTTCTAAGATTGATGCGGTCGCTTTCGAGACCGCCCGTTTTGAGAACACGTGGCCGATCAACTCGGGCGTCTTGCAGGCGACCGGACTGATGAAGTTTGTCGCGCCGGGGCCGGAATTCGTTCCCGGTCGCTACGAAGACAGCGAACGAATTCTCGTTTTCCTTGAGCGCAGTGGTGTGGTTCCCACGGCGGACTTCGCGGTCGATCTCGTCGATCCCGGTCAGTACCAGCGCATTCATCGCAGCAAACAGCATCCAGTACGTGCTGGTGGTCGAATCCGAAGTTACCTGCTGCAGCTCGATCCGGTCGGCCAATTGGAACGGGGTGCGACTGACAAGCCTCGTGTGATCAGTCAGGTCACATTCGACAGAACGATTATTGGTTTGATCGCGAGTTCGAAGAATCTCGACGCGACCGACGAGCTTCTCGGCCATCCTCACGGTGATTACGTCAAGACACGGCGTGGTATCGAGCCGCCACGGCCAAGCGATCCGCCAGATTCAGGACGCGATGTCGTCGTCCTGAGTGCCGACCGGCGAACATTATCTCTGGATCTGTCAGCGGGATCAGCGGTTGATCAGATCCGCGTTGTTGTTGATGAGCTGAATTGAATTAACGAGGCAGGACCTTTGAATGACCGGATTCCAAACAATCGAACGACGAACGTTTCTACGCGGGCTCGGCGGAGCAGCGCTGGCATTGCCGCATCTGACTTCGATGGCGGCGACAGCCAAAAGCGACTCAGTGCCGATGCGCATGGTATGCGCGGGTTTGAACTTCGGATTCGTGCCGCAGTTGTTTTTCCCCGAAGAAACGGGCCCGAATTACAAACTCTCGGAACGCCTTCAGCCGCTTGAGAAACTGCGCAATGAGTTCACGATCTTTTCGGGTCTTGATCACGGTGTGAATGGTCAGGGCGGGCACGGTGGCGTCCACGCCTATCTGTCGGGAGTCCTGTCGCAGAACTCTGCAGCGATGCCCGAAGCGAACATCAGCATCGACCAGAAAGCGGCTCAGCTGGTGGGCGCTCAGACGCGCTATCCATCGATGCAACTGGCCAGCGGCAACGACCCGAACAACATGATCTCCTGGAGCGCTTCGGGGGTATCGAATCCGCCAGCCACTAACGTCGAGACGATCTACAAACTGCTGTTCCAGAAGGTCGATCCCCGCCTGCAGAAAACGACGCAGGCGAAATACGCGACTCGCACCAGCATCCTCGATTTGGTCAAAACGGACGCGGATTATCTGAAACGCAAAGTCGGCGTGCGTGATCGAGCGAAACTGGAGCAGTACTTCAACTCAGTGCGTGAAGTTGAGAAGCGGCTGACGCAGTCCAGTCAATGGCTCGACAAGCCGAAGCCAGCTGTGGATTACACATTGCCGGTCGGCGCGAACAGTCTGGATTTCGTAGATCGCGTCCCGCTTTATTACGACCTGATGTCGCTGGCATTGCAGACGGACACGACGCGTGTGATCACTCTGGCACTGGCAGACATTGGGGCCAATTACGGCGGCTTCAAGATCAGTCGCGGCTACCACCAGCTCACCCACCACGGCAAAGTGCCCGAGTACATCACCGAGCTGTCGGTTATCGAACAGTTCCACATGGCTCAGCTCGCACGCTTTCTGACCCAGTTGAAGGCCGTCGAAGAACCCAACGGTAAGACGCTGCTGGATAACAGCATGGTGCTCTTCGGCTCGGGGATGGGTAACGCGAGTTCTCACTCGAACAAGAACCTGCCACTGATACTCGCCGGCGGAGGCTTCAAGCACGGCGAGCACAAGTCGTACTTCAAGGATGAAGCAAAGAAGAAGGCGACGCCTGCAGGCAACCTGTTCGTGTCCATGCTGCAGCGATTCGGCGTCGAGACCGACAGATTCGGCCTTTCGAACTCCACGCTGACCGGCCTGGAGGTGCAGGGATGAGTGATTTCATCGCAGGCTGTAGGGCCGGTTCCTACCGGCCGCTGAATGTACCTCGGCCAGTAGGAACCGGCCCTACGACTGGGGATGCAGGGACGAACGGACGGAACGGACTCAATCATCACCCGGTTAGCCGCGAAGCGGCCTTCCACCGTTTGATGATAGTGGTCGCGTTAGCAACTATTGGTTGTTTCCTCACGCCACGTGATGCAATTGCGGAAGACAGCGGTTCCCACCAGCTTCCGGCATTCGTCACCAACTACTTCAAGCAGTATTGCCATCGGTGTCACGGAGCAACGACGCAGAAGGGAGAGCGACGTCTGGACCAGTTCCCGGCAAATCTATCGACGAATGACGACGCCGTTAATTTGCTGGAAGAAGCCCTCGACGCAATCAACCGAGGTGACATGCCGCCCGAAAAGAAAGGCGTCACACAACCGCCCGTCGATAAAACTCGGCGGGTGATCAAGTGGATCACCGACTATCTGCACAAAGCATCCAGCGTCCGGACGCCTGCCGCGACGACGATGCGGCGGCTCAACCGGTTCGAGTACACAAACACCCTTCGCGATCTGCTCGGTCTGCATACCGAATCGTTAGACCCGACCAGCGACTTTCCCGCCGACGCGACCGAACATGGTTTCGACAATAACGGCGCAGCGCTGACGCTGTCCGACTACCAACTGCAACGATATCTCGAAGTCGCTGAAGCAGCGTTGGATGACACTATTTTCTTTGACGGGCAACAGCCCCGGTCGCAGGTCTGGCGTTACACCGGGGGAGATTTCAACGGCGTCACGTCGTATGAACGTGCTCCGGTGACATGGCGTCTGATCGTCAATGACGAATACATGGAAATCGGTCACGGTCAGCCCAGCGAACGCGCCGCCAACTACGTGAAGGCTTTTGTCAAAGCAGGCGGAGTCCCGGCGGATGGCTGGTACACCATCCGCATTCGCGCCGCGGCGGCCAATCGCCTGGATCATGGTTACGAGCACCGAGAGTTCGAGCGTTACAAGACATTCCCACTGAAGATGGCACTCTGGATCGCACCCGAGGCTCGCTTGTTAGACAAGAATGCGGCCGACCAGCGCCGTCTGGTGAAAGTCTGGGATTTGCCCGACGGTACACCGGATGAATTCACGCAGCGAATATGGCTTGGCAAAGGTGCCATCCCGTTCGTCAGCTGGACCAACGGAGTCAGCTCGAAAGGCAACATCCGACGGGTCGCCGAGAAGCATCATCCTGAAGTCATCCGCGCGACGAAGACACAACTGGATTCGGCACAACTGGGTAACGCCACAGACAAGGCGTTAGTCGCAAAGCTGCTGAAAAACAAGGACAACAAACTGCTGTCGGAGGTCTATCACGGGCCGCGACTCCGCTTATGGGGGATGGAGATTGAAGGACCACACATCGACCAATGGCCGCCAGCCAGCCATCGCCTGATTTTCGGTAATGAGACCGACGCAGCGAAGATCGATATTGATCGAGTGGTGTTGCGTTTCGCCTCCCGCGCCTTTCGGCAACCGGTTGAACGGGACGACGTTCAACATTACGCGGACTTCATCCGGAAACGTATTGAGAACGGCGACTCGCGAGCGGCGGCGATCAAGCTGGGGCTGGCGGCGATTCTGACGTCGCCGCGCTTTTTGTATCTCGATGAAGGCAACGATGAATCCGAGCCGCGATTGACTCCGTTCGAACTCGCCTCGCGACTGTCGTATTTTCTCTGGAGTTCGATGCCCGATTCCAAGCTCATCTCTGCAGCGGAGTCTGGCAGACTCTCCAGTCGCGACGAGCTCACATCACAGGTTGATCGAATGTTGCGAGACGAGAAGGTTCGCGCATTCGTCGAACACTTCACCGACAGCTGGTTGCGGATCAACATTCTCGGTTCCATGCCGCCCGACCTGAAGGCATTCGGTTCTTACTATGACGACCGGCTGGAAGCGTTCTTCAAGCAGGAGACGCGTCTGTTCTTCGCAGACCTGGTCGAATCGAACGGCTCGATCGTCAATCTGCTCGACAGCGATTACACGTTCGTCAACGACGCGCTCGCGAAACATTATGGGATCGACGACGTTTACGGCGAACACTTCCAACGAGTCGCCCTGCAACCAAAGCATCATCGCGGCGGCTTACTCGGGCAGGGAAGCGTGCTCACGTTGACGGCCAACGGCATCGAGACCTCGCCCGTTGTCCGCGGCGTCTGGGTGCTGGAAAACATTTTTGGAACGCCGCCTTCCCCACCGCCGCCCGACGTCGAGCCGCTCGAACCGGATACGCGAGGCACGACCACCATCCGTGAGCAACTCGCCAGGCACCGCAATGTCGCGGCTTGTGCCGACTGTCATCGAAAGATCGACCCCGCCGGATTCGCACTCGAATTCTTCGACCCGGTAGGCGGCTATCGATTGCGCTATCCGACGCGTGGCGGCAGAGGAATCGCCATCGACGGGTCAGGACAGCTGCCGTCCGGCGAGACTTTCAAGGACGAGCACGGTCTGAAACAGCTGCTCGTCGATCGCAAGGATCGATTCGCCGAAGCGCTCACCGAGAAACTGCTCACCTATGCAACAGGTCGATCAATGACATTCCGAGACGACGCCGACATTAGAAAAATCGCAGCAGCTTGCGCCGAGAACGGCTACGGGCTGCGAGACTTGATCATCGACGTCGTTACAAGTGAAACATTCCGAAAGCGATGATGCCTTCATGAAGCCTCTAATCATTCTGACTTCTGTCCTCGCCAGCTTGCTGTCCGCTGGCAGCCATTCCGCCGCTGACACTCCCGTCGTCTGGACCAGACACATCATCCAGCGTCCAGCGAAAGGGATGATCAACGGCGCCACAGCTAATGACTTCGACGGCGATGGGCGTATGGATGTCATTACGTCCTTTGATGGCAAGGTCGTCGTGTTCCGTGCACCTGATTGGAAACCACTTGCGGTGCACACCTTTGTTCCGGGGCAGTCACGCAACAAACCTCGCACAGCCTGCATTCACAGCTGCCTGATGGATGCAGACGGTGATGGCGATCTGGATTTCATCGGTTCGAACAACACTGTGTTCTGGCTCGAATGCCCCGCCCAACCATTCTCCGGTCAGCCATGGACTTATCGCACAGTCGACGACGACATTGCCGGAACTCACTGTCTGATCACGGGTGATGTGAATCGCGACGGCAAGCTCGACCTCATTGCAAACTCTGGCCGCAACGAGAAAGCAACGGCGTTCCCCAACTCAATCACCTGGCTCGAGACGCCCGCCGATCCTCACAGGGCGAGCAAGTGGGTGCGTCATGTCTTCGCCGACAAAGACGCACTTGGCGGATCGCATTACATGGGCTTTGGCGACGTCAATGGCGATGGGCGTCCCGATATCTCCTGCGCAGCCAAGGGTACCGACGGCTTCACCAACGGAAAGTGGTTTGCGTGGTGGGAACAGCCGAAGGATCCGACTGGTGTCTGGAACAAGCATCTGCTCGCGGCGGACGAAGAAGGAGCGACCAATATCGTGCCCGCCGATTTCGATGGTGACGGGCACACGGACTACTTCGCGACGCGTGGTCACGGCAAAGGTGTCCTTTGGTTTCGCGGCCCCGACTTCAAACAGATCGAGATCGATCCCGATATCGAGTTTCCTCATAGTCTCGCGGTGGCGGACATCAACGGCGACGGACATCTCGACGCCGTCACTTGCGGAAAGGAAGCCAACGGCGTGGCTGCGTGGTATGCGAATGATGGGAAGGGCGAATTCGTCAAACACGTCATCGGTTCCAACCAGGGCAGCTACGACCTGACCGCCGTCGACATGGATGGGGATGGCGATCTCGACGTTCTCATCGCCGGTCATGCCAGCAAGAATCTCGTTTGGTTCCAGAATCCTCTCGTAAAAACCCAGCCATAGGAAAAGCACATGGTAGGTTCAAATCGAAGATACTTTCTTCGCGGGCTTGGCGTATCAATCGCGCTGCCAGCATTCGAGTCGGTCTTGTCCGCGACTGAAACGAAACGCTCACGCACTGCCAAACGCTTTGTCTGTGTGTCTCCGAACTATGGAATGAACCCCGGTGGCTTCTTCCCGGAGAAGACTGGTACTGATTACGCAATGCCATCTCTGTTGAAGTCCCTGGAGCCGCATCGTCAAGACCTGACCGTTTTCACAAACTTGGATCACCCGGGAGTTGGCGGTGGTCACGGATGTTCAAACACGCTGCTCAACGGTTTCGAATTGAAGGACACGAAGGATCGTCCTCAGCGATTGCAGTCGCTGGACCAGTTCCTGGCGGGGCACATTGGCCAGGCGACAAGATTTCCGTCGCTGCTGCTTGGTGACGGTGGTATCTCATGGTCACGGGCCGGAATCAAATTGCCGACTGACGGCGATCCAGTGAGGGTCTTCGCGAAACTGTTCGTTGATGATAACCCAAAGGTGAAACAGCAAACGCAGAAGTTCCTGGACGAAGACGCGAGCATTCTGGACGTCGTCCGGAAGGATGCCAAACGGCTCAACACACGTCTTGCAAAGGCCGACCAGGACAAGCTGGATCAGTTTTTGACTTCAATCCGAGGTGTCGAATTAAAGCTGAAACGACAGGCTGACTGGATCGAAATCGCCAAACCGAAAGCCAGTGATAAAGTCATCCGCGGCGGTGACGATGACGATACGATTGTCGATCTCGCGTATCCCTACAACACGTCGGTGATGTACGACCTGATGGTGCTCGCTTTGCAGACGAATTCGACGAATGTTATCTGTTACGGACATCCCGGCGGCAATCGAATGTTCCCCTTTGATGGGATCACACTGGGATATCACTCACTGACGCATCATGGGAAACGTCCCGAGTTGCTCAAAGAGTTGTCGATCATCGAGACGTTTTACGCAGCTCAGTTTTCGCGGTTCCTGCAGAAGCTGAAAGAGACGCCGGACTCCGATGGTCATTCACTCCTGGAATCGACTGTCGTGATGTTCGGCAGCGGGATGGGCAACGCCAGCGCTCACTCCAGTCGCAACCTTCCGATCATGGTTGCTGGCGGTGGATTCAAAAATGGCAGCCATCATCGCTTTGAACGTAATGGCCGCGATGGACGACCATTATCGGACCTATTTGTCACGATTCAGCAGCAACTTG
>CALDJX010000385.1 GCA_937899075.1 uncultured Planctomyces sp.
AGACTGAAATGACTCGTCTGCGCCGCGTGGCTGATTATCACGCACGCTATGCGCCGGACTTATTGCAGCGCGAGTTGCAGCGTCGTGGTGAAGAGCCGCCGGAGTTACTGGCTGCCCGGCTGGACCATCTCAAGGTGTGTCTGCAGGGCCTTGGTGAGCATCTCCGGCGATTCGTCACCTGGCGGTACGACGAAGAGATTCCGCTCGAAGAGATGGCTGTTCGCAGCGGTCGCTCGGTTGTGGCTGTAAAGAAGCAGCTTTGGAAGATCAGACAATCGCTTCAACAATGCGTCGAAGCCCGCATGGCGGAAGCCGAAGGGGGGGCGTCGTGAGTGCTCAGGAACGATTTGCCGATTTGTGGACCGACTATCTGGAAGGCGAACTGGACGAGTCGGGCGTCGCTGAGCTGCGGGCACTACTGGCCGCAGAGGCGAGTCTGCTGAAGCTCGCCGCCGACATGTATCAGACGCATCGTCTACTGGCGCTGGTTGTCGAGGAATCACCGGCGAGGCAGGACGAATTCGTCCGCGAAGTGTTGTCGCGACTGCCGGAAGATGCGGATCGGTTCGTCAGTGGTGTGATGGCGAACGTGGAGCGACTGGCCAGTCCCGCAGAGCCATCGCGAGAGGAAGTGTCGCCGCAGCCGGCAGCGTCCGGACGGATGCGAGTCGCGATCGTCACGACAGCGGTCGCGGTCGCTGTTGTGTTATTGATTGCCGTCGCGCCGTTGATTCTGCGAGATGACAACCATGCGGGCTCGCAACAGGCAGGCGATTCAGAGAACAGTGTCCTGCACTCACAGCAGGTAGTTGGAAACCTGGACGAGCAGCGAGATGCATCCGGCGACGTCATTCTTACTCAGGCGGCCGGGGCGGAGCTGTTTGGCGAGTTTCTACCGCCGGTCGGCGAGTCGCTCGAATTTGGCCATGAGTACGCGCTCGTTGCCGGGCTGATCGAAATGCGTTTTCCGGACGGGGCCAAAGTCATTCTGGAAGCTCCGAGTGTGATTGAACTCACCGGTCGCGAGCGTCTGTTGCTGAGCGCCGGCAACTGCAGCGTTCATGCGCCGGCGGGAGCGGAAGGCTTTCAAGTGGAAACGCCACAGACCGAGATTACGGACCTCGGAACACGTTTTTCGGTCTCTGTCAGTGAGGTCGGTGATACCGACGTGCAGGTTGTCGAAGGGCTCGCGGAAGTCGTTGCGACGCGCGATCAGTCGGCAAAGCCGATTCGGCTCTCGGAACGCGAGGCCCGACGCTTCAACGCGGACGTTGGATCAAGGCCGCAGTCGCTGAAGTTCAATGCGGACGATTATCGCAGCGAGCTGCCGGATCGGGTCGTCACCTATGAAGTGAGCACAACAGACGGGGGCTATGCCTGGGAACTGCAGAGCGTGACAGTCCAGCGCGATGGCCTCATGCGAAAATTTCCAGTCGATGCCCTGACTGGTGTAAAAGTCATCCACTTCCGTGCCGGCCAGAACAGCGCCAACGTCACCGTTCCGGTTGGTTCGAACGGAGATCGGCTGGCCGGACTGGAGTCGGACCTGCTGCTGCACACGGGCGTCATCAATCCTGGCGGTTCGAAGGAACCACTGCGTAGCGACCCTGTCTTGTCCGGCAGCGATTCGACCCCCGGCATGGCAGTGCTGTTTCACAAACCCGTCGTGAATCGACCCGGTCCGGATGTGGTCTTCTTTGAACTGCAGAGCGTCACCAATCCGCTTGAGGGAGACAGCTTTCACGTTAGTCCGCTGAAGTTCGACGACGGACTTCGTTCACTGACCATCCGGCGCTACGACATCACGCTGACATCACCGGAAGCCCGTCTGCTGCCGGATATCGATCTGCTCTACTTTTCAGAGCCGCCGGTTTCACGAGAGTCGCTTCTAACCGGGACTGTCGAACGACGACTGCAGACGCTCCGATTCCGCGCGCTGGCCGTTGGGATCGACCTGTCTGATCTGGGGTATGACGACGAAGCGACCGTCGAGGGGCTGTTCTTTCAGGATACTCTCGACGACAGCGATGTGGTTGACCCGGTGTTTGTTGCTGGTCTGCCGACGGTGGAATAGAGCGTCCGATGAATCTGATGAATCTGACTAGCGATTGATGAATGGTGATTGCTGAACTGCGAAGTAAACGGAGAAGTAACAATGAAGTACGAGTGCCGGCCTTCTGGTATCACAATTCAACAGTCATCAACCGCTGTTTGTGTCTGCCTCCTCAGCTTGATCATCTTGCCCGTGATGGTGATGGCCGATGAGGCCAGCGACGTCGAGCAGCTCAAGTTCTTCGAGTCACAAGTGCGACCGCTGCTGGCTTCGAAATGTGTGTCTTGTCACGGGGCGGAGAAACAAAAGGGCGAGTTGCGGCTCGATTCGCGAGCTGCGGTGCTCAAGGGAGGCGAAAGTGGTCCGGCTGTTGTGCCTGGCAGACCGGAAGAAAGCCTGCTGATTGAGGCCATCAATTACGACTCGTTCGAGATGCCGCCGGCAGGGCAGTTGAGCAAAGAGTCAATCGACGTGCTGACTCGCTGGGTGCGGATGGGCGCGCCGTGGCTGGATGGGAAATCGCATCTCATTCGCCATTCGGACAAGACATTCACCGACGAAGATCGCAAGTGGTGGGCGATTCAGCCGGTTCGCGAACCCGACGTGCCGGACGCTGGAATCGACTGGGCACGTAACGAAGTCGATCGGTTTGTCGCGGCGAAACTGGCGGATGTCGGTCTCGAACCGGCGGGCGAAGCGGATCGATACGAACTCGTACGACGGGGGTATTTCGATCTGCACGGCCTGCCGCCGACTCCGGAACAGATCGAAGCCTTTGTCAAAGACGATCGTCCGGATGCCTGGCCACGATTGATCAGAGAACTGCTGGCGAGTCCGCGTTATGGCGAACGCTGGGCTCAGCACTGGCTCGATGTCGTCCGGTATGCCGACAGCGATGGATACCGCGAAGACCGATTCCGCCCGGATGCCCGAGCGTTCCGCGATTATGTCATTCGCTCGCTGAACAACGACAAGCCGTACGACCAGTTCGTCCGCGAACATCTGGCGGGCGACGAGATTGATCCGTCTGATCCCGACGTCTTCATCGGCACGGCGTTTCTGCGTCACGGAGTTTATGAATGGAATCAGCGAGACACGCGGATGCAGTGGGAATTGATCACGCATGAAATGACACGCGTGACCGGCGAAGCGTTTCTGGGAATCGGGATCGGGTGCGCTCAGTGCCACGACCACAAGTTCGATCCCATTCTGCAAAAGGATTACTTCGGTCTGCAGGCGTTCCTCTCGTCCGTCGCATGGCCGATTGATCGACCGCTGGCGACTCCCGACCAGATTGCGGCGTATCAGACGAAACTGCAGAAGTGGGAAGAGGCCACGCGGGCGATCCGGGACGAAATGGACAGCCTGTTCGGGGCCGCGATCGAGACCCGGATCCGCAACCTCATCAGGCAGTTCCCCGAAGACATCCAGGCGATCTACGACAAGCCCGATGCCGAAAAGTCGACGCTGGAAAAGCAGTGGTCCTACCTGGTGTGGCGTCAGGCGCTGCGCGAGGAGCAGAACTTCAATCGAGCCAGTGCGCTCAAACAGTCGCCCGACAAGTTGAAGCGATATGAAGAACTGCAGGCCGCACTGAAAGAGTTCGACGCCATCAAACCGGCCCCGCTTCCGACCGCGTTTATTGCCACTGATATTGGTACTCAACCGGCGGAGACATTCCTGCGAACACGCACAACAACGGAACGAGTCGAGCCGGCCTTTCTGACGCTGTTCAACGCGGGCGCTCCGGAGATCACTCCGACCGCGACAACGACCGGTCGTCGCACGGCACTCGCCAACTGGATCGCACGAGCGGACAACCCGCTGTCGACACGAGTGATTGTCAATCGAATCTGGCAAAGACACTTCGGTCGCGGCATCGTCCCGACTCCGAACGACTTCGGCCGACTGGGCGAAGCGCCGAGCCATCCTGAATTGCTGGACTGGTTGACGCGACGGTTTCTTGAGTCCGGTTGGAAACTGAAACCGCTGCATGAGCTGATCATGAACAGCGCCACGTACCGACAGACGTCGCGCCGCGAGCCCCGTAGCCTGACTCTCCGAGTCGGGTTAGAAGAGTCTCGACTCGGAGAGTCGAGCGACGAAGAGTCCCGACTCGGAGAGTCGAGCTACGGAGAGTCTCGACTCGGAGAGTCGAGCTACGAAGAGTCGAGCGACGAAGAGTCGAGCGACGAAGAGTCGGGCTACGACGTTGATCCCACTAACCGCCTGCTCTGGCGGTTTCCGCCGCAACGTCTGGACGCCGAACAGGTGCGGGATGCGATGCTCTCCGTTTCAGGTGAACTCCAGCACCGCGAAGGCGGAGCTTCGGTCGACGGCGCGACGCCGTATCGCAGTGTCTATGTGAAGAGAATGAGGAACAGTCCGGACGAACTGCTGTGCGGGTTTGATGCACCGCTGTGTTTTGAATCCGCCCCCGATCGAATCGCGACGACGACTCCCGTTCAGTCCCTGTTGCTCGTCAATGGCAAGTGGACGCTGGACCGCTCGCGAGCCTTCGCAAAACGGCTGCTTGCGGGAAAGGCACAACTGACGGCGGACGACGTCCGTCAAGCCTGGCGACTGGTGTTCGGTCGAAGTGCGAGTGACGACGAAGTCTCGGAGGCACTGGCGTTTGTTCGCGAGCAAGCGGAGTCCATCACAGAGCCAGTGGTCGTCGACAAGTTTGCTGGCGAGACGGGACTGCGGCCCGTGACGCAGCATTTCGAGGTTGTGAAGAAAGTCGCCCTTGGAGAGAAGACTCTGTGGATTCAGCCGGACAGCCGCTTCGAACGTCTGCACGTGAAAAACGCGGATGGCTTTGGCGATCAGTTCACCGTCGAAGCGGTCACCATTCTTGATCGCGTCTATCCCGATGCCACAGCCAACACGCTGCTCTCACGCTGGAACGGCGACCTCAAAACCGACGGCTGGAAGATCTGTGTCACCAGCGAGAAGTCAGCGTTCCAGCCACGCAACTTTGTCGTGGCTCTGGTGGGGCAAACGAGTAGCGGACAAACGAAGTATGAAGTCGTCGCGTCCGGTCTGCGTTATCCGCTGAACAAGCCGGTTTATCTTGCCGCCGCGATTTCAGCGACACCGACAAAAGACGACCCCGCCTCCGGGTTGGTGACGTTCTATCTGCAGGACTTATCCGACCCGAATTCCGAGCTGCAGGTCTCGACGGTAAAGACCGCGATCATTGGTGGCATTCAGAATCCGGCCATGAAGATCATCGCTGGCGGTCGCGATTCACAGTCGCATCTGTGGGATGGCCAGTTCGCCCGTTTGACCGTGAGCCGCGGCGCGCTGCCTCGCGAACAGCTTCTTATCGGCGACGAATCTGACAAAGCCGTTCGCATCCTCGACTGGACATTCAACGGCGACGACGGCGAACACCCCGCGCCCGAGACCGTCTGGTTACGACCGACTCCGCCGACAGCAAACTCCGCGGCATCCGCAAAGACACTCGGGGCGATCACCGACTTCTGTCACGCCCTCTTTAATTCCAACGAGTTTTTATACCTGCATTAGCACAACTCATTTAACGGCAAGCCGAAGGCGTCAGCGCTTGTCTGAACGCAGTCGCCTTCGGCTTGCCGTTAAACGAACCACATCAAGACGACTTCACCGCGCGTTGAGACCTTCGCGGCAAGAGGATGCAAATGAATCACAATGACAAATTCACACATCAAACATCCCGCCGGGACTTTCTCTGCCGGGCCGGTGGTGGCTTCGGAGCACTGGCCTATGCGGCACTGTCCGGTGAGTCACTGTCTGGTGAATCGCTGTTCGCCGCAGATTCTGAGAATCCGGCAGCCGTAAAGATCCCGCACCGGTTCGGTCGCGCGAAGCACATTATCTGGCTCTTTATGGAAGGAGGTCCAAGTCATTTGGACCTGTTCGATTATAAGCCGGAGGTCAACCGTCTGGCCGGACAGAAGCTGCCCGAGAGCTTTCCGCGACCGGTCACGGCGATGGGCGAGGCGAACTCGCCGATTCTCGAATGCAAACGCAAATGGTCGCAGTGTGGAGACAGCGGCCTGTGGATCTCTGACTGGCTGCCACACCATCACGCGATTGCCGACGAGCTGTGTGTGATTCGGTCGTGCGTGGCGGACGGAATCACGCACGCGAATGGCGTTTGTCAGATGAATACCGGCGCCCTGTTCGGCGGCAGGCCGTCGCTGGGAGCGTGGGTTTCGTACGGCCTTGGTTCGAGCAGCAGGAGTCTGCCGGACTTCGTCGTGATGAAGGACAGCAATGCGATGGTCGTCAACGGAGTCCGTGCCTGGGGTTCCGGATTCATGCCGTCCAGCCATCAGGGCGTGCTGTTCGAAGGTGGCGACGAGCCGCTCCGGAACCTCAACAACCCGAACGGCGTTTCTGAACTGCAGCAGGAACGAAAGCTTGGATTCATCAACCGGCTGAACCGGCGACATCACACGGGACGGGAATCGAACACGGAACTGGAGGCCCGCATTCGCAGCTACGAACTCGCCGCGCGGATGCAGGCCGACGCTCCCGAAGCGATCGATCTGGAACACGAACCGGACCACATCAGAAAGCTGTACGGCATGGATCAGGCCGAGACCGAAGTTTATGGACGGCAGTGCCTGCTGGCCCGACGGCTTGTCGAACGCGGCGTGCGTTTCATTCAGCTCTATTCGGGAGCCGGCAGCAAATGGGACAGTCACACCAACATCGAGGGGAATCACTCTCGGCTGTGCAAAGGAGTCGACAAGCCGATCGCGGGGCTGATTGCTGATCTGAAGCAGCGCGGGTTGCTCGACGAAACTCTGGTCATCTGGGGCGGCGAATTCGGACGCACTCCGATGAGCGAAAAAGGAAACGGCCGCGACCACAACCCAACCGGCTTCACGATGTGGATGGCTGGCGGCGGAGTGAAAGCCGGACAAACGATCGGCGCGACCGACGACCTTGGTCTGTACGCCGTCGAAGACAAACTGCACGTCCATGATATCCATGCCACGATCATGGGGCTGCTTGGTCTCGATCACACCAAAGTTGTCTACATGCACAAGGGCCGCCCGGAACGGGTTGATCTGAACGAAGGAGATTTCTTCGCGGAGATCATGGAGACGTGAGATGCCGGAAGAAGGAAGAGAAACAAAGGAATGGCGATTGTTGATTTTGGATTCCTGATCTCAGAGGGACTGCCGTCGTCGCGTGTATCTTCTTCCCTTCGAGAATCACAAATCACGGATCATCAATCGCTGTTCAAGAATACTGCATGGAGCCTCCAGACTTATGAACGCATTGCTACTTACCCTCGCGCTCATCGCGGCTGGCGATCCAGCGCCCGTCGCACGTTGGGACTTCGGAACGGAGGAGACCGCTCCACTGGTCGCCCAGGGCAACGTGCAGCGCGACCAGGCCGGGCCTCGGCCGCCCGAGTTTCCCGACATGTCTGCGGACAACACGGCTGTGCGAGTTGACGCTGGCGCTTACCTGTCTGTTGTCGACACCGGGGCAGACAGTGATTTCGACTTTACCAACGGCGATGCCATCACCATGGAAGCGTGGGTGAACCCGTCGGTCCTGCGTGAAGGTCAGGTCGGATATGTCATTGGCAAAGGTCGCACCGGTTCGCCGAAGTTCGCTCGCGATAATCAAAACTGGTCGTTGCGAGTGGTTGGGGGAAAGAACCAGGCCAGGCTCAGTTTCCTGTTTGCCACAAAGCTGACCAGCAGCGAAGCACACTGGCATCGCTGGGATTCGAAGCTTGGTTTTCCTGTTGGCACCGGGTGGCATCACATTGCCATCGCGTATCGATTCGGAGAACCCGACTCGATGCGCGGCTGGGTCAATGGCGAGCCGACGGACGGAACCTGGAGCTATGGTGGTAAGACAAAGGAAGCTCCGGTCGTTGATGATGATGAGATTCGTATTGGTAACGGCTTTGAAGGCTTGCTCGACGGGATCGCTCTTCACCGTACACAGCTGGACGACAAAACCATTGCTGCGCGATTTCGTCGCGTCGGTGAACCTCGCATCGTCAAGGCGCAGCCGGAAGTCATGCCTGAGCTGGCCGACGTTCCTGACGGACGCGTGCTGCTGCAGTTGTCCGCCGGCTTGCCCGCGCACGATCGCTGGTTGAACGAACGCGAGCAGTGGCCTGTCGAGTCCGCTCGCTGGATCGGCGACTCGTTTCTGTTGCCTCGCATCCCGTTGCAGTACGACGCCTGGGGAATCCGGTCCGCCTGGAACGCTCCTGTGTTGCTGCGAATGGCAGGCGATGTGGAACTCCCGGCAGGCAGGCATCGCATTCTGCTGCGGGCTCGCGCGCTGGGCCGCTTGTGGATCGATGGCAAGGTCGTCGCGCGAACCGAGCCGGTCACAAAGCGACCGCCCGATGGTGAAGAACCTGTCACGCCTGTCGCCGAACCGCCTCTGCCTGGTGCGAGAATTCACGGTAATCACCAGCAGGAAGTGTTTGGCGAGGTAACGATTGAAGCTGGCGGGACCGGCAGGTCGCGCGTGGTGCTGGAACTTGTTGTTGGCGGCAAAGGGCACCGCACAGAGACGGGCGAAGTCTGTGTGGCGATGCTGTCGGCGGATGGCAGGATGTACGAACTGCTTCGCCCCGGTTCGGCTCGACTGCCTCTGACGGATGCGGCCGTCGAGCCGGCTCTATTCCGGATCGAGAAATCGCTGGCTCAGTTTGACGATCAACGACGTCGTAGCGCAGCCGCTTCTGAGGATGACTTCTGGCACAGACGTCATGAATTCGCGCGGGAATGGGCGAACGAAACCCTGGTGCCGACACCGCGAGGTGGGGCGCATCCCATCGATGCTTTCATCAAGTCGAAGATCGAACGCGCCGTTGCCGCGTCAAAGGCTGCTGACACAAGTCAGACCGAACACTTTTATGGCAAGGTTCTACCGATCCTCCGTGAACACTGTTTTCGTTGTCACGGAGAAAAGGACAAGGGCGGACTGAAGCTGGATTCGCGTGAAGCCGCGCTAAAGGCGGGGGACTCGGAGATTCCCGCCGTCGTGCCGGGAGATCTCGATGCCAGCGAACTGATCGTCCGAGTTCGAAGTGGTGACATGCCGCCTACGGAGGAAGGTCTGCCCAGCGATCAGATTGCAGTGCTGGAGCGATGGGTGAAAGAGGGAGCCCCGTGGCCTGCGGCACCGCTTGCAGCCGAGGACGTAGCCCTCTCGCCAGTGATCGACGACCAGGCATTCCTGCGGCGGATCTATCTCGACACGATCGGCATCCCACCTTCCGAAGCTGAAGCGCGAGCGTTCCCTGGAAAGTCGCCTTTCCAGCCGCAGGACCTGGCCGACGCTCAGTCGCAGCTTTCGCACAGTGAAAGACGACTGACACTCATCAACAAGCTGCTCCAGGATGAACGCTTCGCCGACGGTTGGATGAGCTTCTGGCTCGATCTGCTCGCCGAGAACCCGACGTTGTTGAACCAGTCGATGGGCAGCACCGGACCGTTCCGCTGGTTTCTGCATGACTCTCTGCGCGACAACAAACCGCTTGACCGCATGGTGACCGAGCTGCTGTTAATGCGGGGCGGAGCAGCCGAAGGCGGTAGCGCGGGATTCGCAATGGCGGCCGAGAACGATGCTCCGCTGGCTGCCAAGGGACACATTGTCGCGTCGGCGTTTCTTGGTATCGAACTGCAATGTGCCCGCTGTCACGACTCGCCGTATCACAGCACCACGCAGCAGGATCTCTACTCGCTCGCCGCGATGTTCAGCCGGACTCCGGTTACCGTTCCGCAGACCAGCCGGGTTCCCGCGGCGTTCTTCGAGAACCAGCAGGTCCGCAAGTCGCTGATCCAGGTCACGCTCGAAGCGAATCAGGCGGTACGTCCCGAATGGCCGTTCGCATCGGTCACGGGCGTGTCGGACGGGCCGGAGGTTGACCGGCTGATGCACGATCCAGCCGATACCCGCGAACGACTCGCCGCACTGCTGACCGCTCCGCAGAACTCGCGATTCTCCCGAGTCATCGTCAATCGCGTCTGGCAGCGATTGATGGGAGCGGGTCTGGTGGAACCGGTTCACGATTGGGAAGGCCGCAACGCCAGCCACCCGCAGTTGCTCGACTGGCTTGCCCGCGAATTGATGACCCACAATTACGACCTGCGTCATGTGGTGCGACTGATTGTCTCGTCGGAGACGTACCAGCGAGCAGCGGTGGGCAACAATTCTGGAGCGTCAGCCACGATGCGTTTCTTCAACGCTCCGGAACGTCGTCGTCTGACCGCCGAACAGATCGTCGATTCGCTGCACGTCTCGATGGGTCGGCCGTTCGACGTCGAGGAGCTAACCTTTGTACATGACGGGCGGCGGGAACTGGGACAGCGACAGACCTTGGGAAAACCAACGCGAGCATGGATGTTTGGCGACCTCAAGAACGAACGCGACCGTCCCAGTTTGTCGCTTCCAAAGGCCCGCGCGGTCGTCGATGTGCTGGAGGCATTCGGCTGGACCGGAGCCCGGCAGATGCCCATCACCCAGCGTGAAACCGACCCCAACGTCCTGCAGCCCGGCGTGCTCGCCAACGGCACACTTTCTACCTCGTTGACACGAGCGGCGTATCAAAGCCAGATGGCGAAGCTTGCGATCGCGGCCCAATCGCCGGAGTCGCTGATTGACTCGCTGTTTCTTCGAATCTACAGCCGACTTCCCAAGCCGGATGAGAGAGCGGCGTTTGCCGACACGCTGCGTCAGGGATTCGACAAGCGGCTTCTTCCGGCTGACCGGATCGCTCGCGTGGAAGAGTATCCGCCGCTGCCTCAGGTCACGTGGTTCAACCACGCGAGACCGAAAGCGAACGAGATCCAGCTGGAACTCGAACGCCGCGTCCAGACCGGCCCGCCGCCAGACCCGCGTCTTTCGCCCGACTGGCGAGCCGCCTTTGAAGGGGCTCTTTGGAGTCTGGTCAATCACCGTGAATTTGTCTGGATGCCGTAACCTGGGAGCATTTGAATGATTAATGAGTATTGGAGATTGAAAAATGAAAAATGAATAAGCGGAGAGTGGAGCGGCCCATTTTGCATTCTCCAATTTCCATTACCCAATAATCATTCTCTGTCAGCACTAACAAACCATAACTCGGACGAGCCAGAACCAAAGAAGACTCACGCAAAGGCGCGAAGACGCAAAGAAGCACACTCATCATGGCCTTTGCGTCTTCGCGCCTTTGCGTGTCCCTTTCGTCCAGATTTCCTGACCAACCTGCGCAGGCTTTTCATGACTTCCAAACATGCCACGACACGTCGAGACTTTCTCGCCACAGGCGCCGCAGTTGGCTGCGGCTTTGCTCTGCCACAACCTGCAAACGCTGATGGCAAGCTCGCAAACAATCGCATCAAAGGTTCGGCGGAGCACGTGATCTCGATCTGGCTGGGCGGAGGAATGAGCCAGGCGGACACGTTCGATCCAAAAAGGAAAGGCGACCCGAAGAAGAAGCTGGCCGGGTCTTATTACGAGTCGATCGAGACGGCGGTTCCCGGCGTGCGAGTCTGCGAACATCTGCCGAAACTTGCGCCGCTGATGGATCGCGTCACCGCCGTGCGCAGCGTGCATCACGAAGTGATCGACGAACACGCCGCCGCGACCAATCGCATGCATACCGGACGGCCGATCAGTGGGACGATTACCTATCCATCGCTTGGTTCGATCATTGCCCACGAACGCGGGGCGGCTGCCGACGGTGCTCCGGCGTACGTGTTGATTGGCTATCCCAACGTGACGCGCGGCCCGGGATTCCTCGGCACGCGCGACAGCTATCTGTATCTGACGGACACGAGTCGGGGCCCCGCCGGACTGACTCGACCGGACGGCATCACACCGCAGCAGCAATCCCGCCGCGAAGACTTTCTGTCGGCCCTGAAACGCAACGCCGATCCAACGACCGATCAACGCTTGCTCGATTACGACGCGGCGATTGAGCAAAGCCTGAAGCTGAGCGGCCCGGAGTTTATGAGCGTGTTTCAGCTCGACCGGGAGCCTGCCGAACTGCGAAGCCGCTACGGGGGAGAATTTGGCCAGCGCTGCCTGCTCAGCCGCCGATTGATTGAGCGGGGCGTGCGGTTCATCGAAGTGTCGCACAACCTGAACTTCCTGAACGGCATCGGCTGGGATGTCCACAACGAGGGCATTCTGAATCAGCACAAACTGATTCAGGAACTGGATTCAGCCGTCGCTGCGCTGATCGCGGATCTGGAAGCAAAGCGGATGCTGGATAAGACGCTGATCGTGATCACCACCGAATTCGGTCGACCGCCCGAATTCGACAGCGGCGGCGGGCGCGGTCATCAAGGCACGGCCTTCAGTTGCGTCCTCGCCGGTGGCGGCCTGTCGCACTGCGGCGCCTGGGGCGAAACCGACGACATCGCCAGGAAGATCATTGCGAACCCCGTCAGCGTGCCCGACTTCTTCGCCACAATCTGTGCCGCCGTCGGCGTGGATTACACGAAGAACCTGTACGACGGCGACCGTCCCGTGCCGATCACGGACATGGGCCAGCCAATTGGGAAGCTGTTTACATGACGAGCGAGAAGAACTGAACACTTGACGATTGGTGATTTGTGATACGAGAATCAAGAAGAATGACGGAAGAAGCGATGGCTCTACTTCGACAATCACAAATCAACAATCATCAATCGCCAATCAGAACCAAACGAGTCCAATCGGTGATTTCTACGACACGATCGGCTCGCGTGGTGTGCCTCTTGCTCTTCGTCTGCGCATCGAAGTCAAACGCGTCGGAAAGCCCCAAGCCAATTGGTGAACTCATCCGGCACACCTGCGTCGACTGTCATGACGGCGCGGCGGCGGAAGGCGGACTCGATCTTGCTTCGCTGGCATTCACGCTTGACGACCGAGAGCTGCGCGACCGCTGGATTCTCGTCCATGATCGAGTCAGCGCTGGTGAAATGC
>CALDJX010000386.1 GCA_937899075.1 uncultured Planctomyces sp.
GCTGAGTCCTCAGAAGCTGAGTCCTCAGAAGTTGAGTCCTCAGCAGCGGCGTCCTTAGAAGTTGAGTCCTCAGCAGCGGCGTCCTTAGCAGCGGCGTCCTCAGCAGCAGCGAAACCGGTGGCGCATCCCGCTGCCCCGATCACGCTCGCAACAACTCCGCAGAACACCCCCGCAAGAATCAGCACGGGCCAGTGCTGGCGTCGCTCTGGAATGTGCGATGTTCTGAACATTTCAAAAGGAAATCCCAACCAGGTTCAGCGGCTGCCCACCAGCAGCTCCGGAAGCGTTTCAATCTATCGCAGCCAGGCGATCACCGACAGCCAGACGGCGGGACACCTCAGCGGGCAACTCGCCTGACCGCAAAGATTTACGCAGGAAAAACATCGCAGAAACGCATCTGATCTTCCCGAATCTGACCAGTTCTCGATACCGTTTGCACGTTCTCACGGAACGTTGTTCGACCATCACAACGTCGGACGCTCAATCCCCCAGGCAAAGCACGGACTCCCATGCCCCTCGAACCGTCCACTCGGCAGCGACTGTTTCGGCAGAGATTGTGCGAGGGCGACTCCGCCGGCGACATGAACGAACTACCGCCTCAAGTTCACCTCGTCGGGGCAAGCGGTGCCGGAATGACGGCGCTGTCACAGATCCTGATCGACTTCGGCTGGGCGCTGAGCGGCTCTGACCTGAACGTGGCCGGCAACGACGTCGCTCCCTCGGTGTCGGCGGTGAAACCAGGGAGAATCCTTAAGATTCACCAGGGACATGATTCATCGCATCTCCCGATGACGACGGATCTGGTCGTCTTCAGCCCGGCGGTCCCGATCGATAACCCCGAGCTGATCGCCGCGCGGCAATTGAAAATGCCGACAGTCTCGTACGTCGAGTTTCTGAGCGAGCTGCTCAACCAAAGCACCGGCATCTGCATTGCTGGTACGCATGGAAAAACGACAACTTCCGCAATGGCCGCGTCGATCCTGCGCGAAGCGGGTCTGGTCAGTTCGGCCGTGATCGGCGGGGAAGTCATTCAGTACGGACGAAGTGGCTGGGGGGACGCTGGCAGCTCGGCCGCGAAGGAGTCGGAGTCTTTGCTGGTCGTTGAGGCTTGCGAGTATCGCCGTCACTTTCTCAGTTTCCGTCCTCAGATCGCCACAATTTTGAATATCGAAGCCGACCACTTCGACTGCTTCGAAACGATCGACCAGACGTACGATGCGTTCTTCGAATTTGCTGCCCGGATTCGCCCAGGCGGAACGCTGATCATTCGAGCAGACTGCCCGCTGATGACTCGTCTGAGGAACGATTGCCAGGCCAGAATCGAAACTTTTCTTCCGGTCAGTAATGCATCCGGGCTCGGCCGGAACGCCGCCGCTCAGGCTGACTGGGCGGTGTCCAGTCTGCGTGAAGAAACGACGCAAACGGTCTTCGATGTCGTTCACAAAGGCCGCACTTTCGGAACGGTAGAACTGACTCAGCCCGGACGCCACAACGTCGAGAACGCGCTGGCAGCGATCGCGGTGGCTCACGCAGCTGGAGTCTCAGCAGACGCCGCCTGCAACGCAGCCAGCCGATTCCAGGGAGTCCGTCGCCGGTTCGAAGAAATTGCGACGGTCAACGGCGTCACTTTGGTCGATGATTACGCTCATCACCCAACGGCGGTCCGGGCGACTCTGGCGGCAGCTCGAAAGAAATATCCAGGCCGGCGGCTTGTGGCGGCTTTTCAGCCTCACCAGGTTTCACGCACTCAGCAACTGATGGGCGAATTCGCACGGTCCTTCGTCGATGCCGATGAAGTGCTGCTCGTGCCGATTTTCGCCGCGAGAGAGAACACCGACGTCGCCGACAGCACGCTTCAAAAACTTGCGGCTGGCATCAATCTGGCGGGAAGTTCTGTCGAGGTGTTGCCGTCGCTTGACCAGCTTCGAGCAACTTTGGAGGATTCGGCCAAACCGGGGGACGTTTGGCTGACCCTGGGTGCAGGAAACATAAATCGGATTGCGCATGAGTTTGCTCGAACAGTTCAGCGAAATTACACAGGCCGATGAGCCTCTCGCACCACTCACCTGGATGAAAACCGGAGGAGTGGCCCAGTATGTCGTGACGCCTCGCAACCAGAATGAGTTGCAGGAAGTCGTCGCGTTGTGCGCCGAAAACGACACGCCCATTCACGTGCTCGGTGGCGGTTCCAACGTGCTGGTCCGCGACGACGGAGTCAGCGGAGTCGTTCTGCGACTGACCGACTCCGCGTTCGGAAATGTAGAAATCGACGGAACAACCGTCCGAGCCGGCGCGACAGCACTGCTTTCGCACGTGATCTCAGAATCAGTCACAGCCGGTCTGGCGGGACTTGAAACTCTGGTCGGAATTCCGGGCACAATCGGTGGCGCACTTAAGGGCAACGCTGGCGGCAAGAGTGGCGACATCGGGCAGTTCGTTTCCGCCGTCACCGTTC
Source organism: uncultured Planctomyces sp. (assembly GCA_937899075.1). GTDB lineage: Bacteria > Planctomycetota > Planctomycetia > Planctomycetales > Planctomycetaceae > JABMPE01. Next base: position 2,456 of record CALDJX010000386.1, read on the forward strand.
TGACAGCCAAGGGCGAAAAGTTCACCAGACGTGAAGACGAGCTTTCCTTTTCGTACCGGCAAAGCAGCATTAACGAGCTGGTGATCCTGGAAGGCGAGTTTCAACTACAGGAAGATTCTGCCGAAGAGATCACTCGCCGCATGAAAAAACTGTGGATCATGAAGAAGGCCACTCAGCCGATGGCATCACAGTCGGCAGGGTGCATCTTCCGCAATCCGCGAGGCCTCAGCTCTGGAGCCCTGATCGAACAGGCCGGCATGAAGGGCACTCGCGTCGGCGGCGCGGAAGTCAGCGATCGACACGCCAACTTCGTGATCACTCATCCGGAAGCAACATCCTCCGATGTGTTGAGGCTGATCGATTTAATTCAGTCAAAAGTTTCAGAGCAGTTCGGCGTAGAGCTGGAACTGGAGATCCAAGTCTGGTAATTAGTCATCTCTTCGGAAACATCCGGGCGAGCGATGTTCACGGCTGAACGACGCCCCGTTTCGAACAATGGATTGGAAGTTGGCCATGGAGGGCATTCTTCATACTCCGCTGAACCCGCTACGCGTCGCCGTGCTTGCTGGCGGCGACTCCGCTGAGCGGTCGATCAGCCTGAAGAGTGGCACAGCGGTCGCCGACGCTCTTACTGCCCGCGGCCACGAAGTCGTCACCGTCGACCCTGAAGTCACCTCGCTCGACACTTACGACTGGAGCAACGTTGACGTGGCGTTCCTCGCGTTGCACGGAACCTTTGGCGAGGACGGAGGCGTTCAGCAGATTCTCGAATCTCAGGGAGTCGTCTTTACCGGAAGCAACTCGGAAGCCTCAAAGCTTGCGTTCAG
>CALDJX010000387.1 GCA_937899075.1 uncultured Planctomyces sp.
GAAGCGACGATCGCTCGACGGAAGTTTCCGAGCGATCACGGAAGGCCGTGAAATCGACTTCCGCGTCGCGACGCAGGGAATCCGTGGCGGCGAGAAAATGAGTCTGCGTATTCTCGATCAGTCCGCCGCGACGGGAACGTTGCAGGATCTTGGATTCCGAAAAGCTCTGGAAGAAAAACTGATGCAGATTGTGCATCAGCCTCACGGCCTGCTGGTTGTCTGTGGCCCGACCGGTGCCGGTAAGTCGACCACTCTTTACGCGGCTCTGAAAGGCATCGACGCCTACCAGCACAACATCATCACGATCGAAGACCCGGTCGAGTACCAGATGGAAAATATCACTCAGATCGAGGTCAACACAAAGTCGGGGCAAACGTTTGGCAGTTCGCTGCGAAGTATTCTTCGTCAGGATCCGGACGTGATCATGGTCGGCGAAATCCGAGACGACGAAACGGCACAGATCGCGTGCCAGGCAGCCAACACGGGTCATAACGTTTTCTCAACCGTTCACGCCAACGACTCAATCACCGCCCTGTTCCGACTTCTGGACCTGGGCGTCGAACCGTTTCTCTTTGCGAGTTCGATCTCAGGCATTCTTGCCCAGCGACTGGCGAGACGGCTCTGTCCCAAATGCAAAGAGGCCTACAAACCGAAAGCTGAATTCCTCAAACAGGCCAACCTGCCCGTCGATCGAATCGAAAAATTCTATCGACCGCCGAAGAATCCGACCGACGAATGCACAGCCTGCGGAGGCCTCGGCTACCGTGGCCGAGTTGGCGTCTTTGAATTCCTGGAAATCAACGACCGCCTGCGGGACATGATTCGCGAGAAAGCACCGCTTTCTCAATTGAAATCGGAAGCCCGCAAAAATGGCATGCTTTACATGCAGGAAGAAGGGCTGCGATTAGTCGTCAAAGGGGTGACGTCGATCGAAGAACTGATGCGTGTTGTAAAGTAGCAAAGCAATGCTCGAGGAATCGGCCGTTTCCCTGAAGTGACGGAATCGCCAGACACATTTTTCAAACTGACCGAATGCCGCACATGGGACTTTTCGATTTCTTCTCACGAGGATCAAAAAGCAAGAGCAACACCGGAACGGATCCTCGTTGTGACCACTACTCATTCGCTCATGTCGTTCTTCGCGAAGCGGCCTTCGAGAATCCTACAAAGTGCGTCACTTCGTTAGCCGCGACCGACGGCAAAGAATATCTGTCGGAGCTTTGGAACGAAGTCGTTGAAACATGCAGCAAACACGACCAGCCAGTTGAAATAACGCTCGACGACATTCTGATTCATAAACTTCGAGTGGGACCATTTCCCTGCACAATTCTGGAAATGCCCGCTCCCCACTTTGCGACAGAAGCATTTTTTGTCGCCCTTATTCTGACAGTCGACATCACGGACCAATCGCAGAATCTGACGAACGGGTCCGTTCGAATCTTTACCCTGGAAAACGGCGAACCGAACGAAGAAGAAGTTCAGACAGTCATCGGCGAATGGTCGGCCGAAGGCCATCACACGACTCTTGGCCCCGGAACTTATCCGGACCTCAGCGAATTTGTGACGAGAATTACCGACCTGGTCAGCCAGCCGAGCCTGCCGGAATAACGGCGTTAATAGCTCTCCAGGGTGAGTCTCGCACGGACCAAAACCATACCCGAATCTCTGGTGCGTCAAGACGCACCCTACGGCACTGGATTCATAAATAAGTTCAACCGGCACTCTCAGCTTCGGAGCTGCTTAGATGTTTGATGTTATTTTGCTGGTGGTTTGGGGAGTCGTCACCTGGTGCGTTGCCGGTGAAGGCGGGTTTGGAGCGGCGGTCAGTTGCCTAGTAATCATTGTTTCGGGGCTGCTGGCAATGAACTACTTCGAACCGTTCGCCGCTTTCGCACAAAGCAACCTGATGAGCAGCGGAGCCTGGCCATACCGTTGGGACGTGATCATGCTCGTCGGGCTGTTCGGCGGCCTCGTCTTCGGATTGCGGGCGCTGATGGAAAAGCTCTCGCCTCGCTACATCGAAATGAGCGGCCTGGCGCACGACATCGGTCGCTGGAGTTTTGGACTCATCGGTGGGTACGTCACGATGGCGTTTCTGCTGACGGCTCTGCATACGGCTCCGCTGCCGCGAAACTTCATGGAGTTCCGGCCTGAGCGTGCCAACCTGTTCAACATCATTGCCCCGGATCGTCAGTGGCTTGGCTTCACGCAGTACGCCAGCGAAAGCCTGTTCGCGACCGGACGGATCTTTGATGGACCGGTTTCAGACTTTATCGACGATCAGGCAGACGATAATCGAAACACAGTCTGGCCATCTTTTCCGATCAGATACGCAAGTCGGCGAGAGCAGTTCGCAGCCGGCGGCCTGATCGCAGCTCCGACCATTGCGCCGGCAGCACCATCAACTCGACAGGGCTCTGGCACCGGCGCTGCCGGTTTCTAGTGGCTCAATAGTTATCAGCTTCAAAGATTCTGAATTCTCAAATCTACACCAGCCGTCACGGAATGATTGCCATGTTTGATCTCGAAAAAATTCAAGCCGCTCTCGCTGAACTGAACGTCGACGCCTGGCTGCTTTGCGATTTCCGAGGAAGCAACGTGCTCGCTCGCCGAGTTCTGCAACTGGCCGACGACCAGATGGGTTCTCGCCGCTGCTTCTACTGCATCCCGCGCGAAGGCACGCCGCACAAACTTGTCCATCGCATCGAGTCGGGCGTGTTCGACCACCTGCCCGGCGACAAGACAATTTATCTCAAGTGGCAGGAACTTGAAGCCG
>CALDJX010000388.1 GCA_937899075.1 uncultured Planctomyces sp.
GCCGTCCAAGCCGTCCAAGCCGTCCAAGCCGGCCGAGCCGGCCGAGTGGCGATTGCCAGACGTCAACAATGTTTCCGGAACATTGGCGGCGTTACATTCCAGCGATGAATTATTCAGCCCTGGTGCTCTCACTTTTTTTCACGGCAGTCGCCTCGTTTGCGTCGGCCGCCGAGCCGCCGATCACTGCTGTCGTGTTTTCGCCGGATGGCGAAGTCGTCATTGCAGCCAGCCAATCGGGTTTGCAGATCTATCGCTGGCCCAGTCTGCAGCGAGAGCGATCGGTTGAATGCGAAGCGGCCAACCTGCACTGCGTCGCGTTCTCGCCGGATGGAGAACACCTGGCAGTGGGAGGCGGCAACCCGTCCGAGGACGGCAGTGTCGAAGTTTTTTCATGGCCGATGTGCAGGCATGAGTCGTCGTTGATCGAGCATGCGGATTCAGTGCAGTCGGTTGCCTGGCAATCTTCGACGAGTCTGCTGTCGGCTGGAATCGATCACGAAATTAAACTGTCAGCCGTTGATTTTGGTCGGTCTGAAAGTAGCGGGGGCATCGCGCAGACTTCGCCTCGACCAGCGGCCAGAAAAAACAGCCACACGTTCAGGGGTCACTCGCGAAGTGTGTCCGCTCTCTGCCTCTTGAACGACAGACAAACGTTTGTCAGTGCAGGAGTCGATCAGTCGCTTCGCGTCTGGGATGCTCAAACGGGCCAGTTGATCCGCCGCCTGAATCAGCACACCGGAGTTGTTCACGACCTCGCTCTGCGTCCTGACGACGAAGGCTTGCCGATGGTGGCTTCAGCCGCAGGCGATCGCACAATCCGATTCTGGCAACCGACGATTGGACGCATGGTTCGATACATCCGCCTGGACGTCGAGTCGTTGAGCATCGCCTGGCTGAACGTCGACACACTTATCGCTGGCTGCGTCGATGGCCGACTTCGAATCATCGATGCCAACAATGTGAAAGTTACCGGCAATCATCCTGCCCTCGACGGTTGGGCCTACGCTGTCGCCGTTCACCCGAGCGATGGCAGTGTCGTGGTGGCTGGGACCAGTGGGCAGCTTCGTCGAATAGAACTCCGCGGCCAGCGTGGCAGCAGCGAATCGCCGACTTCACGCTGACCTCAAAAGCCGCCAAATCGGGATTAACAACGCAGGTCTGCTGGCTGAATTTCGCTATTGGTTGAGAGTGCTTTGCCGAGTCGTTTATAGTCGAACGCATTCGCTGGCGTTGATTCGTCGTTCAGCCTCACCTGCTGATTCCACGACATTCGACAGGGGCCTTTCCCGCCTGCGGCTTTTGATCGCCCATCCCCTTCCCGCAAGGAATTACGACCATGCAAAAACATTCCAACTTTACACGACGCGACTTTTTGACGACGACAACGGCCGGGGCCGCGGCTGTCTCATCGGGAGTCTGGACCGGCGCCGCACTGGCCGAGTCACGATCAGCGAACGACAAACTTGTCATTGCCTGCATCGGAACTGCCAATCGAGCACTCGCCGACATCGATGGAGTCGCTGGCGAGAATATCGTCGCCCTCTGCGATATCGATTCGAACTATCTGGATCGCTCGAAAGCTCGCTTCAAAGACGCTCGAACCTACTCTGATTATCGAGAAATGATCGAAGCTGAAGCCGACAAAGTTGACGCCGTCGTCGTCGCCACCGCTGACCACAGCCACGCTCCGGCATCGATCCGAGCCATCCGCAAAGGGCTGCACGTTTACTGCGAAAAACCGCTGACTCATACGGTCGAAGAAGCTCGCATCATCGCCGAAGAAGCAAAGAAAGCCGGTGTAGCCACACAGCTTGGAACTCAGATTCACGCCGGAAACAACTATCGCCGCGTCACGGAAGCGATTCAGGCGGGAGCGATCGGCGACGTCACAGAATGTCACGTCTGGGTTGGCAAAGGCTGGGGTGGTGGCGAGCTTCCAGAGAAGGCCGACGAACCGCCGAAGAACCTGAACTGGGATCTGTGGCTTGGACCAGCGCCGGAACGGCCCTTCGCGAACGGTCGTTACCATCCTGCTCAGTGGCGTCGTTGGTGGGCGTTCGGGCAAGGCACGCTCGGCGACATGGCCTGTCACTATATGGACCTGCCGTTCTGGGCTCTGAAACTTCGACACCCGACCAATGTGGAAGCAGAGGGCCCGGAAGTTCATCCGGAAACATGCCCGCTGGGACTGACGGTTCGCTACAAGTTCCCGGCTCGAGAAGAAATGAAGGCAGTCGACCTGACCTGGTACGACGGCAACCAGATTCCGAAAGAAATCGCCGGTCAGCGAGTCCCCGGCTCTGGCGTCATGTTTGTCGGATCGGAAGGCATGATGTTTGCCAACTACGGAAGTTACAAACTCTTTCCGCAGGAGAAGTTTGCGACGTTCGAACCACCCGAGCAGAGCATTCCAAACTCAATCGGCCACCACGCCGAATGGATCAAGGCGTGCAAAGACGGATCGCCGACGACGTGCAACTTCGATTACTCAGGCGCGTTGACCGAATCCGTTCTGCTGGGCAATGTCGCTTACCGAAGCGGCAAGGCCCTGGAGTGGGACGCCGCTAACCTGAAAGTGACCAACACCACCGAAGCTGACAAATACCTCCGCAAGGAATACCGCAAAGGCTGGGAAGTTTCTTAGTTCGACTCTTCCCAGTTGAACTGTCAGTAATTTCGGCAATCATGCTACAGGCCCGGGTTCATTCCGAATCCGGGCCTGTTTCCATTTAGATGCCTGGCCGCCCCTTGACCGACTCACTGAACCAGCTTGATCAGCAACTTCTGGACGGCGTTCGGAATGGCGACGGCTCAGCCTGGGAAGAGCTCGTTTCGCAGTTTCACGGTCGGCTGTTGTCATTCGCGCGGCGAAGGCTCAAGCAGAACGCTGACGTCGAAGACGTTGTTCAGGAAACGTTTCTAAGTCTCGTGAAGTCGCTGGAAACTTTCCGGGGTGAAGCCAGTGTGGAAACGTGGCTGTTTCAGTTGCTGCGTCGTCGGATCGCGGACGCTCACCGTCGAGCCGGTCGCGATCCTCACGTTCAACTTTGTTTGTCAGATTCTCAACCGGACTCAGCGAATCCCGCGACAACGAGCCAGTCTCCCGCTGACCAGTCCGCCAGTTGGTACGTCCGCAATGAAGAGCAGCGTGTGCAGGATCAGTCCGCACTCCTGCAGGCAGTCAGCGCCGCAACCGATCGACTGAAGTCGGAACGACGATTCCGCGACCTCAAAACATTCGATCTTCTGTTCTTCGCGCATTGGAAGAACCAGGCCATCGCCGAAGAACTCGGTCTGGAAGAAACCGCGGTGGCTGTGTTGAAGCACCGTTTTATTCAACGAGTATCCAGGCAGCTCGAAACTCAAACCCGCGACAACGCGGAACCTGAAAGATCATCGGAACTGCTCACCGAAGTCTGGCGTGACGGTCGGCCAAGCTGCCCAAAGCGGACGACACTGGGCAAGTATGTTCTCGGAACGCTGTCCGAAGAATGGGACGATTTCGTCACGTTTCACATCGAACGAATCGGCTGCGAATTTTGTGCAGCGAACCTCGAAGACCTGTCGGCCGAAATCAACACGCCGGCGGACGAGTCTGACCAACTGTTGCGAGGCAGGATCCTTGAATCGACCGTCGGATTTCTGAATCACCGCCGCGACTCATAATTTGATCGGAGCGATCAGCAAGTCTCGACGTACGAGCCTGGAAGTCGCGCGTTGTGGCTTTGGTTGGACGTGTCTGCGATAATCCCGACTTCGTCCAAAACCGCAGGGCATCGTCCAGCAAAGCGCAGGCATGCCGATTCAAGCACGATGACTACGGGATGGTATGCCGGCGCTTCGCTTGTCATACCCTACAAAAACCTGATTACGCAGAAGAGAAGCCGCATGGCGACCGACACAACCAGCTCCACAGAAGTCGGCAGTTACTTCGTGTCGAACTACCCTCCGTTTTCCCAGTGGACACGGGAGAACGTCCCGGAAATCCAGTCGGCACTGCACTCGCCACCGGATGCCAGCGTGCCGATGGGTCTGTATATGCACATTCCCTTTTGCCGAAAACGCTGTCGCTTCTGCTATTTTCGCGTTTATACCAATCAGAATGGGAAGGCGATTCAACGTTACGTTGACTGTCTGGCTCGCGAAATTGAAATGCTCAGCCAGACGGAAGCCGTACAGAATCGTGAGTTGCAATTCGTCTATTTCGGCGGAGGCACGCCGTCCTATTTAAGCTCGAAACAGCTCCTGTTTCTGCGGGACAAGCTGGCCGAGCACGTCTCGTGGGAGACTGCTGAAGAAGTGACTTTCGAATGCGAGCCCGGGACGCTCAGCCTCGAAAAAGTCAAAACGATGAAAGAAATCGGCGTCACTCGAGTTTCGCTCGGCGTCGAAAACTTCAACGACGCGATCCTCGAAGAGAACGGTCGAGCACACCTTTCGCCCGAAATTGAAACAGCGTATGGCTGGTTGCGGCAGGTTGGATTTCCGCAAGTAAACATCGACCTCATCGCAGGCATGATCGGCGAAACGGACGAAAACTGGCATCGCTGCATCGACAAAACCATCGAGATGGAGCCGGACAATATCACCGTCTATCAGATGGAACTGCCATTCAACACGATCATTTCAAAAGAGATGAAAGAGAGCGGCACTG
>CALDJX010000389.1 GCA_937899075.1 uncultured Planctomyces sp.
ACAGCAGAAACCAAACTCGACAGCCAGTACAAAACTACCGGACGGAACTGAAGAAAGACTCCAGTGGGGCGAGCCAGTAAACGGCTTGCGAGCGGCACTTATCAGGCCGCCGGCGCTGGGAGGGCCGGAGTCAACCGTGGTTATGGATTTTCAGCTGGTCATTCAGAATGTGTCGAATGCGCCACTCCACTTTGTTGCCAACACGCTCGCGCCCAATCCACGTAGTCTAACCGTGCGGAGTCGACGATTTGGCTATACGCAGTTTCGTTTGAGAATCGAGGAGCCGTCGACGACGGACGTCCTGCTGCAACCTCGTGAGATCACATTGCTTGATATGGTGATGAAGGGGCGTGCCGATGGGGCATCGGTGTCACGGAATCTCGACACGCTCTTTACGGGTGATATGACGATCGAGAAGGCACCGCCTGGAGCGTGGACGGGCACGCTCGTCACCGCCGAGCTGCACGCCGCATTCTCCGCGCATGGTCTGTTGCCAAAGCACAAAGACGCGCGGGAAGTGTTTAAGTTTTGGAATCAGGGAGCCCGCTTGAACCGCACGATTCCCGGCGGACTCATTGGGTTACTTTCCGACAGCGTGACGGTGTTCACGACGAGCAATCCGACCTGGAAGACCACTCCGCAGTTGTTGCAGTTGCTGCCGCGTCTGGATGCGAATCGTGACTGGGAGCCGCATGACGTCGTGGCGTTACTGGATGAAGTCGCCGCGATTCAGGTATCTCCCGTCGCTGCGTTGCTGGAAAATGAACGGGCCAAAGTCATGCGCCGGGGCAAACCGTTGCCGAAAGAACTGGCGAGCGCGCCGTGGGGCGAGGCTCAGCCGAACGGCCTGCGTCTGGCGTGGCTGCTGGAACCACAGGCGCCGGGTTATCGCATCGGCACTGCGTTGAAGTCGCGAATCCTGATCCACAACTCGGGTAAGAACGTCGTCGTCTTTCAGGCGAGGAACTGGCACCAGTCTAACGATCACAAAGCTCGCGATGCGCAGGGAGCGGACATCAATGTGTATTCGATGCGGTCGACAATGCGGACGCAGGTTGTGCCGTTCCGGCTGAGCCCTGGCGAGTTCGTTGAATTGCCCGCCGCAGGAATCGGCGTTGGCCCACGGGGAGACGGTGAAACATGGAAGGGCTCGCGCGTGGGTTCCTGGATCGAAGCGAAGCCAGGTGACGACGTGATGTTTCAGCCGGTTCCGATTGCCTTGCTTGACGACAGAACTCCCTCGCGTCCTGCCGACGAGGATCGCTGGTGGCTTGAACTGGTCACCGCGCGGCTGCAACGGGAGTTGCCGGTGCCGATGGACGACGAAGTTCGCAAGCGACTCGTCTACCACGTTGGATTGGATCTTGGCACGTCCAACAGTGACGAGATCGTCAACGCGTTCCTCGCAGACCATCAGCCGACCGCGCTTGATACGCTGGCAAAACGCCTCGCCACACACCCTCGCCCCGTCCCCTTCGCTGGCTCGCTTCGCGCTGCGCCGACGAGATTCACTGTGCTTCCCGCAGGTTCGGATGCAGCGAAGTAGGCTTGCCGTAAGACCGGCAATGCAGAATCTCGGTCGACACAATCCGAATCATCGACAGACGCAAACTTCATGAGGAGTCGTTCTCGTTCAACAACCTCGTCCTTCTCTGTTACCCTTCGACCCACGAAAATGCTTGCCGGGTTCGAATCACGAGATCAGTGTCGGGAGATTGCGGAATGTGGCGACGACAGAATGATCGGCGGGTGGCTACTTCGACAGGCGACCGTCCAGAAGCTAACCGTCGAGTCGCGGTGTTGCTCTGGTTGCTCATGGCTGTGTGTGGCAACTCGGCGTGTCGAGCAGAGGACGCGGTCAAGGTTTTGTTTATCGGGAAGCAGCCGGACCATCCCTTTGCAACTCACATGTACCTGCACACTGGCGGGATGCTGGCTGAGTGCCTGAAGCTTTCGGGCAACATCGAAACGGTTGTATCTGACGGTTGGCCGAAGGACGCTGAAACGCTGGCAGGAGTCCGGACGATCGTGCTCTACATGACTCCGGCGGCCGAGTTTCTGCTGGACGGTCCGCATCGCGCTGAGTTTGAAGCAATGATGAAACGTGGAGTGGGACTGGTCACTCTGCATTGGGCTTCGTCGGTCCATCAGCAGAACCTTGAGCGTCTTGGTCCGACGTGGATGGGCTATCTCGGGGGTACATGGGTCAGCAATGTCGGGCTTCATACTGGTATGTCGCCGTTGCGGCAGTTGGCACCCGACCATCCCGTCAGTCGCGGTTGGGAAGAGTACGAACTCCATGACGAGTACTACCTGAATCCAACCATTGGTGAGAAGGCGACGACAATCCTGCAAGTCATGGCTGCCGACAAACCCGTCGTTGTTGGATGGGCGTTCGAACGTGACGGCGGCGGTCGCGCGTTCGGGACTACGCTCGGGCATTTCTACCGAAACTTCCAACGAGAACCGTTTCGGAAAATGATCGTGAATTCGATTCTGTGGACGGCGAAGGTCGACGTTCCGAAGGACGGTGCTCCCGTGAACCTGGCGGTCGAGCAGCTTGCACTCCCGGAAGCGTTAAAGAAATAGCACTTCCCAGGCGGCAGGAGTATCTGAGTTAGCGAGACGTTGTAGTCACAGCTTGATTGAGGCTCACAATTTGGAGCATCTCGGAAGTTGAACAACGACGAGTTTGAGAACTGCCATCGTCGTCAGCTGGCGAAGGTTCAGCGGCTTGAACAGTCGAAACTTGAACGGTCAAAACAAGGATGAGTCTAATCACGGAGAGCGATGCAGATGTCGGATAAGCAGATGTCGGAAAAACTGCGGGTCGGAGTTCTGGGGCTGTCTCACGATCATGTGTGGAGCAACGTTCAAACGCTGGTTGAGCGTCACGATGTTGAGTTGGCAGGAGCTGCCGAGCCGCGGGAGGAACTGCGGCGCAAGTTTCTTGCCGAGTTTGAGATTGACGCGATTTCCGACCACGAAGCGTTACTGGATAAGCACGATCTGGACGCGGTTTACGTCTTCTCCAGCAATGCCGAAGGGGCGTCTCTCGCCATCGCCGCGGCGGAACGTGGACTTCACGTGCTGATTGAAAAGCCGATGGCGGCTTCGCTCGCGCAGGCTGACGCGATGCTGGCGGCGGCTCGGCGAAACGATGTGCGGTTGATGATCAACTGGCCGTTTGCCTGGTGGCCGCAGCTTCAACATGCGTTGAGAATTGCCGATGAGGGCGCGGTCGGCGATCTCTGGCAGGTGAAGTATCGCGCCGCGCATGCAGGGCCGCAGGAACTGGGTTGCTCGCCGGCATTCTGCGACTGGTTGTTCGATCCTCAGCTGAACGGTGGCGGCGCGCTGATGGATTATTGCTGCTACGGAGCCGTGCTCGCTCGCGTGCTGATGGGCGTTCCCAATCGAGTCACCGCGTTGACCGGTCGGTTCTGCAAGGAGAACATCATTGTTGAAGACAACGCTCTGCTGGCGATGACGTATCCAAGAGGGATGGCAACGGCTGAAGGTTCCTGGACACAGATTGGCAAACTGACGAGCTACACAACGGCGTTGTATGGTTCGGCCGGGACGCTGCTGGTCGAGCCTCGCGCCGGCGGGCGATTGTTCCTGGCAACGGCGGACGATCCGGAAGGCAGCGAAGTCGAAGTTCCGCGAGCGGCCGAGCGTCTGACGAACTCGGCGTCTCACTTTGTGCACGGCATTCGGACAGGAGAACCGTTCCAGTCGCTTTGCCAGGATCGGATTTGCCGCGACACTCAGGAAATTCTGGAAGGCGGTCTGCTGTCGGTTGAAGCGGGTTCGGAAATCAGTCTGCCACTTGTCATCTGAGATTGGAGTGACGTCATGAAGGAGCATGTTCTTGCGTTGGACCAGGGGACGACGTCCAGCCGGGCGATTGTTTTCTCAAAGAACGGGCTAGCCGTTGCGAAGGCGCAGCAGGAGTTTCCGCAACTGTTCCCTCAGCCGGGGCATGTGGAGCACGATCCGGAGGCGATCTGGGCATCGCAACTTGCGACGGCAAAACAGGCCATCGCAGAATCAGGAGTCGGCGCGGATCGGATCGCGGCGCTGGGAATTACCAATCAGCGTGAGACGACGATTCTCTGGGAACGCGACTCCGGGAAACCAGTCGCGAATGCGATTGTCTGGCAGAGTCGGATTACCGCAGACATCTGCGAGCAACTCAGAAACGACGGCTACGAGGAGACGTTCAAGCAGAAGACAGGCCTGGTCCTTGACGCCTATTTCTCCGGTACAAAAATTCGATACCTGCTTGAACAAATCGAAGGTTTACGGGCGCGCGCTGGGCGTGGCGAGATTCTGTTTGGCACCGTCGACACATTCCTGGCCTGGAGACTGTCCGGCGGGAAGCTACACATTACCGACGTCAGCAATGCCAGTCGGACTCTGCTGTTCAACATTCACACGCTCGACTGGGACGACGAGCTGTTGGGGATTCTGGACATTCCGCGAGCGATGTTGCCGGAAGTTCGAGCGTCCAGCGAAGTCTACGGCGAGACCGATCCTGCTTTGTTCGGAAAGGCGATCCCAATCGCTGGCATCGCCGGAGACCAGCAGGCGGCGACGTTTGGGCAAGGCTGTTTCGAACCCGGCCAGGCCAAGAACACTTATGGCACTGGGTGCTTCCTCCTTATGAACACGGGAGACCAGCCGGTTGTTTCAAACAACGGTTTGCTGACGACCGTCGGTTGGAAAGTCGACGGGAAGGTCACTTACTGCCTGGAGGGCTCGGTCTTTGTCGGCGGCGCAGTTGTGCAATGGCTGCGGGATGGACTGCAGTTTTTCGACGATGCTTCTGAAGTCGAGCAACTGGCTCGAAGCGTTGATTCAACGGACGGCGTTTTTCTTGTGCCGGCGTTCGTGGGGCTCGGAGCTCCGTACTGGGACGCCGACGCCCGCGGGACGCTGGTCGGAATGACTCGTGGAACGACGCGAGCCCACATCGCACGCGCGGCTCTGGAAGCAATCGCCTATCAGACCAGGGACGTACTGGACGCAATGGAGAACGACTGCGGCCAGTCGCTCGACTTGCTTCGAGTCGACGGGGGCGCGACGGAGAATTCGTTCCTGATGCAGTTTCAGGCTGACCTGCTTGACGTTGCCGTGCAGCGACCAGTCGTTGGAGAGACGACCGCTTTGGGAGCAGCGTACCTCGCCGGCCTGGCAACAGGCGTCTGGGAGAGCACGGCAGACGTCTCTCGAAACTGGCAGCTTGATGTTGAGTTCACGCCGGCAACCGATCGAACTTCTACTGATCATCAATACGCCGATTGGAAACGCGCCGTCGAAAGGTCGCTTAACTGGAATCGATGAATTCTGAGGGACGATTCTTTTTTTGAAATTAACTGAAAGAGAAGAACGATGAGCACGATCAAGATCAATGTTGTCTGTTGCGAGGACTCGCCAAAAAAACTGTCGCAGATCGTTAAGGCTGAGCTGAATGTCGGGCTGTTGGATGAACGTCTGCTGGAGACGGTCGAGCAGGAAGTCGCGGCTGGTGAATCGCGAGGCCTGCACAACGCCGCTCATCATGTAGAGCATGGGCCAGTGACCTATCTTCAACAGGTGCACGATGGCGGTTTCTCAATCCTCTTCGGCGATCCTGAGAATCAGCACGAAACATTCTTCGGAGCGGGTTCGTACGTCGCCTTTATCGACGATGAAGGTCCGGGCCACGGCTCAAAAGTCGGCCCGGAAGGCGTTAAGCGAACACTGCGAGTGCTAAAAGGTCATGTCACGATCTGAGAACGTAGTGGGCGATCAGAACGCCGATCGCTGGCGTCGTTAGCTGTGAACGCGAGGGAGCTCGCAGCCGACTTCAATGATGGCGGCTTCGGCGGCGGCGAGTTCTTCCAGGCGGGTGTTGACGTCTTCTTCGGACGCGTAGTGTTTGGCAAGCCGGACGTAGGTTGAATGATGACGCGCTTCGGATTCGTACAGGCTGCCGTAGAAATCACTGAGTTGCTGATCCTGAAGATGGTCGCGCAGCAGGACGAATCGTTCGCAGCTGCGCGCTTCGATCAACGCCGCGATCAGCAGGTGATCTACGGCTTTGTGCGGCTCCTGTCGGCGTCCGAGTTCTTTCAGCTTTCGACCGTACGTGCCCGGCTTCATTTTGTAGAAGCGAATGCCGCGGGCTTTAATCAGGTCAACGACCAGTTGAAAGTGCTCCAACTCTTCGGTGACGATTGCTGACATCTCGCGGCAGAGGTCTTCGTTTTCGACATAGTCGAACATCAGATTCATCGCCGTCGCTGCGGCCTTCTGTTCGCAGTGCGCATGGTCGATCAGGATGTCTTTCAGGTTCCTGTCGACCTGAGCCATCCAGCGTTCTGACGATGCGGAGTGAAGATGCAGCATGGGAAGCTCTTGCCTTGTCGCCTGCTTTGGGGCCTAAATCTTTCCGTCGAGGCCCATCTGATAATACTTGTGCGTGATCTTGTCCTGATTTTCGAGTAGCCAGTCGATCGACGGTTCGCACTTCATTGCCTTATGGATCGCTTGAGCCATCGCTTTGCGGTGAATATCGAACAGCGCTTTGTGATCGAGGTTGTCGTCAGTCGCCACGCCCGGATTCAGCCAGACGCTGCAGATTATGCCTAGGTCGTTGGCTTTTTCCTTCGGGATGTCGCCCGCTCGGACGGCGTCAAGGACTCCGTTGGCGATTGCCGCCTGGACAGTGCCCATCAGGATGTTTGTGTAGCGGCTGTTCTTGACGGTGACTTTGCTGACGCAAAGCGTGACGGGCCGTACCTGGATGTCAGTGTTGAGAATCGCGAAGACTTTCGAGTGTCCCATTGATTGATCGCCGGTCAGCGTTGCCAGGGCGATTCCGACTGGACCGTCGAGTTCGCCGATGACAACTTCCGGTTCGGCAGCGGTGAAAGGTGGGCCGCCAGCGACGAGAGATTCACCAGTTCGGAGGACGATGCGATCAGACATGGAAGTAATCCTTTACAGATTCGATAAGTGGGTAGCGGGACGGAATATTCTGTTCTGAAAACGGCCGAGGGCGAATCCTGGTTGCAATGAAATGTCTGTGCAACCGGGCCGGGCGATGCCCGATGAATCGTCGTCACGCACTTCCGTCATTCCCGCGCAGGCGGGAAACCAGCAAGCGTTGCCTGATGAAACTGGATACCCGCCTGCGCGGGTATGACGATTGGGCAGCCAGGAGTGTTTGACCACGTCACTTGATTTTGAGAGTTCGTGGCCAGCCGGGAACTGATTCCCGACTGGGCTCGCGGTTTTGATCCATCGTGTGCAGCTCCATCGTGATCGTTCGGTTTGTCTTGTCGAATACGAGCATTCCGTAACCGTTCACCCCGTGAGCGGCTCCCGCGACAGTCATTTTGTTTCCGAATCGATCGTGATGGTTTCCTGAGCCGGGGATGCCGGGGATCTCTCGGCCCTGGGCAGGAACACTCGGTCCCCAGCTTCGATTTGGTTTGGACGCAAACGCCGGAAGCGAGAAGCCCCAGGGGCCATCGCCCCAGTTCTCGATGCCGTGCTGATGCAAAGTTCCGAAGTGGATGTCGCCGCTGATCATGACGGCCTGTGAGGGACCGATCGCGCGCAGGGCTCGATTGCGCGCGGTCTGCGGCCAGCCGTTGGCGTCCATATCGCCGTAGGTGACGTCGTAGTTTCCGATGTTGACCAGCGGGGACTGCGACAACACGGCGGCGAGGCGTTTTTCTTTGGCGACGCGGTTTGCCCACTTCGCGACGAATTGTTCCTGCTCGGTGCCCAACAACTGAAGGTCCGCACGATCAAGTTTTCGAACGTCGAAGCTCGGATCCATGATGACTTCGGGAGTTCGATTGGGTTTGTCGTTTCGCGGGTCGCGGATCGGTTCCGAGACGACTTCCGACGGAGGCGACTTGAATTTGCGATCTTCCAGGATGGCGAAGCTGACTCCGCCATAATCGAACGATGTGTAGTAAGCATTGATGCCGTCGCCCCACGGCCCGACGTTAGCTGGATCGGGAATGTGCCACGTCTGAGTTCGCTCGGCCGCGTTCACCCACTGAGGGTGCATTGGGTAACCACCAGTGGTTCGGTCTCCGGTCATGCGCCGACCGCCGTCACCCCACAGGTCATTGGCGTAAATGTCGTGGTCGTCGGTGATCATTACGGACGGACGATCTTTCAACAGCTCTTTGAACGTCAGCCCGAACATTCGCCACTTGGCGAGGTAATTGGCCATCGCATCCGGAACGTCGGCCGGAGTATGTGCCTCGATGATCCCTCCGCCAGCGTTGCTTTCGTAGATCTGATCGCCAGCAAAAAATACCAGGTCAGGATTCTGCTCGACCATCTGAGCGACGGTGTTGTTGTACGGGAACCATTTGTCGTTCACACAGGCAACCGCCATCAGTTTGACAATAGCGTCACTTCCCGGTTCAGCGCGGATCGTCCCGGTCAACTCGCTGCCGCCGGATACAATTTTGTAATCAACGGGCGACTTCGCGTCCCAGTTCTCCAGCCGGAACTCGGCCATCGCCGTCAGCGGATCAATCTTTACGGTCTGTTTCTTCTGCCATGCACCGTTCTGGTTAAGTAGCAATGTTGCCGACGACGTTGTCGGCTTGAGGGGATTTGCGTCGGTGTGGGCAGCAAGCTTCACTGTGTTATTTGCCAGGCAGTACTGGCTCCATAGAAGTCTCGCCTGACGCTTTTCGGTAGAGTCAATCCGCTCGATCGACGCGAAATACGCGCCGTGCGTTTTTCCATTCAGCGTCGTCAGAGTCGTTTTCAACGACGTGGGGCCGGCAGGGAGTGTGACCAGGAAATCGGCAGTCGTGGCCTGCGCAGGGTTGTCGATCGACAACGTGACGGTCTGTCCGGCGATTTCGATGCTGGCCTGTTTCGAGTCGATGCTCTTTTGAATGTAGTGCGGCCACCTTGCCAACGAGATTCGGTACTTGCCGGGTTTTGTGACGTCGAGCAACCACGGTCCGTTGGCCAGTGTTCGTCGCACAACGTGACTGTGAGCCCACGGTGGATTACTGCGTGGAGTCACCCAGTCCTGGCTGGTCAGATGCGTGGGGTTTTCGACGTCAGAGCCGATGTGAATTCGAGTGGGATCCATGCCGGTCGATACGGACTTGAACCAACTGAGATGCTGCTCCGTCAGCCTCGCAACGACCTTTGGATGGTCAGTAGACACATCGTTACGCTGAGCCGGATCCGCGACGATGTCGTACAATTCTTTGCCTTCAACCAGTCGCCAGCGTTCGGTCATCGCCGTGCCGATTTCCCAGGGATCGCCTGGTTTCACGAAGCCGTTTCCGCCGTGCATTTGCGTGTGCAGAGTCCGCTCGGGCCATTGCACATCGGCGTTCTGCATCAGTGGAGCGAGCGACTGGCCGTCGAGTTGCGGCCAGCCTTCAGGGCGATCCAGATTGCAAAGTTCCATCAGCGTCGGCGTCACATCAAGGTGGGCGGCGAGCGTATTAATGCTTCGAGGTTCGCCGAGCTTTCCTCCTGACCAGCGGATGAAAAACGGCACTCGATGTCCGCCGTCGTAGGCTGAGCTTTTGCCGCCGCGCATGTTGGCGTTTTCGGCGGGATCCTTCGGCCATCCATAAATGCGACCGCTCTGGCGTGGAGATTCTCCCGCGAGATAGTCGCCACCAGCGCTCCCGTTGTCGGTCATGAAAATCAGGATCGTGTCGTCGGCCATCTTTTCGGTTTCAAGGAACTCGAGAAGCCGTCCGAGGTTCCAATCAAAGTTGGCAACCATGCCTTTGAAACTGGCCAGCCGTCCGTTCATGCCGGTGTCAAGAAACGGCTGCTTCCATTTCTGGTCTACAAGGTAGGGACCGTGCGGAGCGTTGGTGGGCAGGTAGACAAAGAACGGTTTGCTGCCGCCCGCATCCGCGGCGACTGACGTCATGAAACTCATCGCTTCATCAAACCAGACGTCGGTGCAGTACCCGTCGAACTTCTTCCAGCGGTCGCCGTTGAGGTACGTGTCATCGAAATAGTCGTTCGTCCAGAAGTCCGAGATCTGTGTGAGACCTCCGCAACGATGCCAGATCGAACGTTCGAAACCCTTGTCCATCGGCCGTGACGGAGCGTTGTCGCCCAGGTGCCACTTGCCAAAGATTCCGGTGGCATATCCATTGATTGTGAAGAGGTCCCCTAGAGTCTTCTCACGATCGTGCAGCGATGTGCGACCGGACGATGTTCGATAGGCACCCGTCCGAGCGGGATAACGCCCCGTCATCAAAGCCGCCCGAGTCGGCGTGCAGAACGGCGCGACGTGAAAGTCAGTGAACCGCACCGACTCAGCATGCAGCCGATCGATGTTTGGCGTTTTCTGTGTCGGATTGCCGTGACACGACATGTCGCCGTAACCCTGATCGTC
>CALDJX010000390.1 GCA_937899075.1 uncultured Planctomyces sp.
GGACGCCTTTTTCGTGCCAACATCAACTCTGAAAATGTGCGAAACTAGAACTAAGAAGTGACTTTCTAATCTAGGCCACACTTATCTACGTATCCCAACAGAAACGTCGTTAACTGAATCCGATCGCCAGAGCCCGTCCTGGGCTTTTCTCATTTTTCCCAAAAACTGCAATTGACAGGTGGTACCGATCAGCCTGCCAGATCGAACACCGGCATCGCCCACGATTGACGTTCTTCGTTAACCCGCGACGCGTGAAGTCTCCACCGAATTATTGTTGCCCTTTGCGGTTGAACTGGCATCCGCAAACGTGCCGCGACGAGCGTATTCGACCAGCGCGTCTGACGGTGCGAGATGCGGATGCGTCTTTGCCAGCTCATGCAGACCGTCCACAACTTTTTGAATGCCGATCGACTGAGCGTACTGAAGCGGGCCACCTCTGAACGGCGCGAACCCCGTTCCGAATACCATTGCCAGGTCGATGTCTTCCGGGCGCCGAGCGACGCCTTCGGCCAGACAGATGGCAGCTTCATTGATGACAGGAAAAACGAGCCGCTGTGCAATCGCCTCTCGACTTAATCGAGCACCCGACGCGGAACCGTTTGATTTTCTGAGTTCCGTAATCGATCGCAGAACAGATTCCTGAACCGCTTTCCCGCCTTTAGTAAGCAGCTTCGGCTGCGAACCAAGCTTCGCGCGGAGCTGTTTCAATGCTCCCCAGATCGCGGCCGGCTTCATCCGTTCGCCGTACGCCTCGTACAGGTTGTCGGCGACGTGAGCAGCCACATCGAGCCCCACCAGATCACTCAACGCCAGAGGTCCCATTGGCATTCCGAAGTCGACAGCCGCCTTATCAATTTCCATCGGGTCGGGAACTTCCGCCAGCAGAAAACCCGCCTCATTCATGTACGGACCGAGCAGGCGGTTCACGAGGAAGCCGGCACAATCACCGACGACAACAGGCGTCTTGCCCAATCGTTGCACGACGGCAAACGCCTTTGCCAGCGCTTCGTCACTCGTCTGTTCTGTTCTGATAACTTCGACAAGAGGCATCTGATGCGGCGGGTTAAAAAAGTGCAGGCCGACAACTCGTTCAGGATGAGGAACGTCGCGGGCGATTTCGCTGACGAGCAGAGAACTTGTATTTGTCGCGAGCACCGTTTTCGAATTCGTGGCAGCAGCCAGTTCTGCAAACACCTGGCGTTTGATATCGGTCACCTCGACGACGGCCTCGATCACGACGTCGGCGTTCTTCAGTCCGCGGTAATCCGTCGTCGGGCTGAGTCGGTCGAAGATTTCTTCCGCCTGTCGCTTCGTCAGTTTCTTTCGCTGCGTGTCTTTCGCCAGAAGATCTCTCACGGTCTTCACGCCGCGAGCGACGAATTCCGATTTGATATCCTTGAGCCTGGTCGCGACTCCTTTCCGAGCAAGCAGCAAAGCAATGCCCGCTCCCATCGCACCGGCACCAAGCACGGCCGCCTGTTTCAACTCCTTCGCGTCGAATTTGACACTCAACTCTTCCGGCGGCTTCTTCGCTTCTTCGGACAGGAAGAACAGCCGAATGCACTCTCGGGTGACAGGGTTGGCAGCCAGCTCAGAAATCCCGTCCGCTTCAATCTTGAATTGAAGTTTGTCGTCTGCCCCGAGCCCTTTCCGAAACGTCTCGATAATCATCAGCGGAGCCGGGTAATGCCCATGCGTTTTGGCCATCACCTGCTGGCGTGCTTTCTTCAGAGCGAACTTCTGCACTGCCGATATGCCTTCGATGAATTTCTGCCAGCCGGGTTTCTTCAATTGGCGAAACAGCTTCGACGCCGAGCCGAACTCGTGATGCGTCTTCAAAATCTTCTCACCGACCGACGCGAGAGCTTCCGGGGCGACAACTTCGTGAACGACACCTTTCGACCGAGCCTGAAAACCGCCTAACTGCCGCCCGGACAGGACCAACGGAAGAGCGTCGATCAATCCGATCTGCCGAGGAAGCCGAACCGTGCCTCCCCAGCCAGGCAGCAATCCAAGTTGAACTTCCGGCAGTCCCAGCTTTGTCTTTTCATGCGTGCTGGCAACTCGGTAACGACAGGCCAGTGCGAACTCCAGACCGCCTCCCAGACACGCTCCCGAAATCAGCGCGACGGTCGGAACCTTCAGATCTTCGAGCTCCTGGAAAACGCGTTGCCCGAATGTCGAAACCTCTGCCGCAGCGGCTTTGTCCGTCAGATCTTCGAACTCGGTGATGTCCGCTCCGGCGATGAACACGCCCGGCTTGCCACTTTGAAACAGCACACCGCGGATCGACGAGTCATCGCGGATCGATCGAACGAGTTCTCGCAGTTCTTCCATGATCGATCGTGACAGCGCGTTCACCGGTCGATCTTTTCGATCGATCGTGACTCGCAGAATGCCGTCGTCGTTTTTTTCTGAATGCCACATTTCAGACATGGGTCCGTCCTCGATCTCGATACAGAATTCAAAAGTGTCGCTCGTCATGACTTCGTCAGGCAGAGCCTGACCTACCAAACTGCCAGACAGCTATGCGGCCACGCGTTCGACGATTGCCGCACCGCCCTGCCCGCCTCCGATGCACAGTGTTGCCAGGCCGATGTTCTGATCCCGTCGTTCGAGCTCGCCGAGCAGCGTGAGAATCAACCTTGCGCCGGTTGCGCCGACGGGATGTCCGATCGCAATCGCTCCGCCGTTCACGTTCAACCGGTCTTCGTCGATCGGACGCAACCGCGACGCCGAGTCCGAATCCACGCAATCTTCCGGCGGACTTTCAAACCCCTTCAGACAGGCCAGCACCTGAGCCGCGAACGCTTCGTTCAGCTCGACCAAATCGACATCATCCATCGTCATACCGGCCGACTTCAGCGCCTTCGCCGACGAGTAAACCGGGCCGAGGCCCATTCTTGAAGGATCGCATCCAGCGAACTCGGCAGACCGAATTCGCCCGATCGGCTTCAGGCCGAGCGACTCTGCATAGTCAGCTTCCATCAGCAGCAAAGCGGCTGCACCGTCGGTGATGCCGCACGAGTTTCCGACCGTCACGCTGCCCCATTTTCGATCGAAGTACGGTTTCATTTTCCCAAGAGCCGTCATGCTCTGCCCTTCGCGAGGGCCGATGTCCTGCTCAAGCACCTCGGACTTCGGCTGCGGGTAAAGCGTCATGGTCTCGTCCGTCAGCCGGCCGGCCTTCCACGCGTTGACCGCTTTCTCATGACTTCGCACGGCAAACTGATCCTGGT
Source organism: uncultured Planctomyces sp. (assembly GCA_937899075.1). GTDB lineage: Bacteria > Planctomycetota > Planctomycetia > Planctomycetales > Planctomycetaceae > JABMPE01. The sequence goes on from CALDJX010000390.1 coordinate 3,240, forward strand.
CGTCGCGAGAAATCCCGTACTCGCGAGCCAGCTTCTCCGCCGTGTCGCCCATCATTAGATCCGAAACCGGATCGGTCAGGCCGAGTTTCAATCCGAACAGCGGTGCGAAATCACTCGGACGAAATTTTGCGATGCCAGACAACTTCTGTCCGGCAGTCTTCGCTTTGGAAAGTTGCAGCAGCTTTTCGCCGAACCGCTTGCGAAACAGCAGCGGCACGTTGCTCATCGAGTCAACGCCGACCGCGACCACCGACTTCACCGCACCGCTGGCAATCCTCGCCGCGGCCTGAGTCACGCTTTCCATACCGCTCGCGCAGTTTCGGTTCACGGTGTGAGCGATGCGGTCTTTCGGAATGCCTGCTCGAAGCGCGATGACCCGGGCAACGTTCGCCGCGTCAACGGGCGAGGCGACGTTTCCAGCAATCAGCTCGTCAATATCTGATGGCGAAACGTTGCACCGGTAAAGCAATTCCTGCACGACAAGCCGGCCAAGTTCAGGAGCGGGCGTGCCCATAAGATCCGCGCCGGCCTTCACGAACGGCGTCCGCACTCCGCCAATAATCACTGCTTCAGCCATGCCCTGTCTCCATCGCCATGATAATTTCAGCCACAGAGAGCACAGAGGCCACGGAGTTGCTCTGTAAAATATCTCCGTGACCTCTGTGCTCTCTGTGGCTTTTTACCTGTCAGGTAGTTGTGTCTTTTTCGCAGCAAATATTGTTCTTTGTTTGAGAATCTGGCGGAACACCGGTTTTCTGCACAAATTCAGGCAGCTCGATTTCTCAAATCTATCCTTCTGACTTTGCCCAGAAAATTCTCCGGCAGCGCGTCGCAGACTCGAAACTCTCTCGGCACCTTGTAGCCAGAAAGCCGTTCGCGGCAGAACGATTTCAACTCGTCCAGATTCGGCGGACCTTCAAGCGAAGGCACAATCCATGCGCAGACCAGCTCGCCGTATTTACGATCAGGGACGCCCACGACGGCGCAGGTTTCAACGGCTGAATGCTCGCGAATGATTTCTTCAACCTCGCTCGGATACACATTCAGACCGCCGGAGATAATCATGTCCTTCTTGCGGTCAACGATCTCGAAGAAACCATCGTCTGTCGCCGTCGCCAGATCGCCCGTGAACAGCCAGCCGTCGCGAATCGCTATGGCCGTCTCCTCCGGATCATCAAGGTAGCCCTGCATGACCTGCGGGCCTTTGATGAGCATCTCGCCGATTTCCCCCGGCGCGACGTCACGCAAACCAGTTTCGAGATCGACCAGCCGCACGTCGGTATTTGGCAATGGCAAGCCGATGCTTCCGATCCGGGCCGTGCCGTCGGACGGGTTTGAATGAGTCACTGGCGAGGCTTCCGAAAGCCCGAACCCTTCGATGATCGTCGCTCCGGTCAGATGTTCGAACTCGCGGCCAACTTCGCCGGACATTGCCGACGCACCGGACATGCACAGTCGCAATCCTTTCAGAGCTTTTCCGCGTTTTCGCATCTCGTCGTTCAGTGAGGCAATCATGAACGGAACTAGCAACGCAATCCCCGGCTGATACTTATCCATCAGCTTGAGCGTTCGCGTCGGGTGAAATCTTGCCTGCAAAATCAACGTTGAGCCGCCGACCAGAGGCGACAACATCGCGCAGGTTGCTCCGTAAACATGGAAGAACGGCAGCACCGAAAGAAACGTTTCGCAGCCAGGTTCCAGACCGCTCCAGACATGCAACTGAGCGACGTTCGCACACAGATTCTCATGCGTCAGCACGGCAACTTTCGGTGATCCCGTCGTGCCGCCGGTCGGCTGCAAAACTGCCGGAAGACCGGGATCGTCAAGCTGCGGCTCGTCAACCGGTTTCCCAAGACGTGCCAGTTGTTCGAAACGCAACTGGTTCGCCGCCTTTGTCGCAATCGGCTTGCCGTAAACCAGCTTCTGCAATTGATAGGGCAGACGGTACGCCAGCGGCAGGTGCGGCGCGAGACTCGTTACAACCACCGCTTTCAACGCCACTTCGCTGGCCATTTCCGCGACAGGCTTCATTCGAACGTCCAGCCCGAACACCGCCTGGATGCCGCATTTTTGAGCCAGCCCGGTCAGCTCAGCGGCCGACATCAGAGGATTCGCGGGAACGGCTTCGGCACCCAGCCAGTGCAGAGCGAACCACGTAATGGCGAACTCGGGACAGTTCGGCAGAACAAGCATCACTCGGTCGCCAGTTCCGATACCGAGCTCCCGCAATGCACCGGCCGTCTGCTTGATCTTGTCGAGCAGTTCCAAGTAAGTGTGGCTCGTTCGGAAATAGCGGATCGCAACGCGATCGGGATAACGCTCGGCCGCCGACTGGAAGAGCTGTTCGACTCGCCGCGGCGTGTACTCGATCTTTGGCGGAATCCCCGGCGGGTAAGAGTCGTGCCAGGGAGCGGTCGCCTCGTCGAAAACCGGCGTCACCGGAAAAGGCGAATCGGTAAAATCACGGGGCGTCTCAAACGGAATTGTTTCCACTGGTCACTCCCACTTTCCCTGTCTGGAGTACAGGTCGCAGCACCAGCGGTTCCGACGAAACCTGGACGGAGAGCGTCAGTCGTAGTCGCCAATTCCCAGACAAGAGAGTTGAAGCGAAAACGTCTGCACCTTCGGCCAGAGACCCATCGGTTCGGGCAGTCGTCTGAGGAGTGACCGTCGTGGCCCCTCAAACACAGATTCCTGCCCGAAATCCACTTCCAAATGCGGACCAAATGAGCCAACAAGTGAAAGCGGGACTGGTGTATGCAATCAAAAAGGGAGCGGTGGAGCTCGAACCGACGAACGTCAGGTTCGAACTGTGATCAGTGAACGGTTAAAGACCGAACCCGAGCGGAGAATCACCGCTGAGGACCGGTAGATATTTCTTGTGAGTTGATTGTGCGAAAGGGGGACCGCACAGACGTGACCGAGTATGCTCCGCGAGAAACAGATGAAGTGACTACTGGACGTTTCTCAAGAAGCCTCGACCGTTTATCACTTATCGGAATTCGCAGCAAGATTGATCAGGAATTCCTGCAGCGGACAATTCGCAGCATTATGTCCGTGAAGATTTGCAGCCACAGAGCACACAGAGTTCTCAGAGGATTTAGTTTTTGAGCTTCTCCGTGACCTCTGTGCTCTCTGTGGCTTTTCCGTTTCAATTAAGATTCCAGACAGAATTGACCATAACCATGCCCACAGAAGACAAAGTCGCCATTATCACGGGAGCTGGATCGGGAGTCGGACGAGCGTCTGCACTGGCACTCGCCCAGGAAGGCTACTCAGTCGTCATCGCTGGCCGCCGGGAAGACGCGCTGCAGAAGACTGTCGAACTTGCGGGCGATGCCTCATCCCGAGTTCTCGCCGTACCGACCAACGTTTGCGATCCGGCTTCTGTGTCGAACCTCTTCGCCAAAGCCGTCGAAACATTCGGGCGAGTCGACGTCCTCTTCAACAACGCTGGAACCGGTGCTCCGGCCGTCCCGCTCGAAGATTTGACATTCGAGCAGTGGCAGGCCGTCGTCGATGTCAACCTGACGGGTTCGTTCCTGTGTACTCAGGAAGCGTTCCGAGTGATGAAAAGCCAGGATCCGATGGGCGGGCGAATTATCAACAACGGGTCGATTTCTGCTCAGACGCCTCGACCAAACTCATCGCCGTACACTGCCACCAAACACGCCATCACCGGTTTAACAAAGTCGACGTCGCTCGACGGGCGAAAATACAACATCGCGTGCGGGCAGATCGACATCGGCAACGCAGCCACCGAGATGACCGAACGGATGGCCGACGGAGTCCCACAGGCCGACGGCTCAACCGCGATCGAGCCTCGCATGGACGTCAACGATGTCGCGAAAGCGATCGTCTACATGTCGAGCCTGTCTCTCGATTCAAACGTTCTGACAATCACCGTGATGGCCACGAAAATGCCGCTCGTCGGCCGCGGCTGAGAAAGCGGACTTGAGGAGGCCCGGAGGACTCGACGCTGACGACTGGTCCGCTAACATTCGGACCGGCGGGTGAAAACCCACGGACAACTGGTAGCAAATCAGGATTAAGAAGGCTCCGGCAATGAGTGACGGCAAAGTCAGCGGCAAGGTCCACTTCATCGACGAAACAAAAACGTTCGGCCAGAACGGCTTCCGCAAACGCACGGTCGTGCTGGAGCAGGACACCGGTCGCTTCACCAATTACATCCCGGTTGAATTCATCCAGGAAAGCTGTGAATCGGTCGACTCGCTGAAGGTGGGCGACGAAGCCGAAATCACCTTCGAGCTGACCGGTCGAAAATGGCAGAAGGACGCCGCCAGCGAAGTGAAATACTTCCTGAACGCTCAGGCCAGCAGCTTCCGAGTGACCGGCGACGGAGCCGCCAAGCCCGATGCTGGCGAAGACGGAGCACCGATGTTCGACCCATCGAACGAGACCGAATTCGACGAAGACAACGTCCCCTTCTGAGATCGATCGTAGGTCAGGCTCCGCCTGACGGAGTCTCCAGAAATTGAACCACGAAATACACCAAAGACACGAAAAGGTCATCTTGTCTTTCGTGTTTTTGGCGTATTTCGTGGTTGATTTGACATTCGTGAGGTCTTGCTGTGTGGACTCCGTCAGGCAGAGCCTGACCTACGATTCCGCCTTCGCGTGGAGAGCCTGTCGGCGTTGGGCGGAATTCGCTGAACTGAGTGCGTCATCCGGCTGCGGGAGGTCGAACGGTTTCAGGAAGGCCGGGCGGTCTCGGCGGCCGCCTCGAACATAGTCTCGCCAGAGCGACTGCGCGACGAGTTCCGGATCGAGCCCGCAGATCTCAGTCAGAAACTCGAAGAGACGATGGGAAAGTTTTGCCAGCGGTATGCCGTGCGCGCGTTGCTCGCGGTCGAACAACCAGTCGCTCAACGCCAGAAATCCCACGAACGGCGAACCTGACTTCTGCCAGATGAGGTCGCGGGACTCGACGAAGTTTCCGCTGTTCGCGACCAGGTCCCAAAACCTCGCGAAACGCCGGAGCCGGTGCATCGTCGGAAAATCGATCAGGCGGTTGCTGAGAATTTCGTACGGCGGAGCGGCGCTGTAGACCATTTTCCATTCGGCGTCGTGGCGGGTGATGGGCGTCCCACGGAGGCGTTTCAGAATGCCCACCTGAATTTCCTGCGGCTCCAGGCGGACCAGCTTGTCGAATCCAGCCCCAAAACTGTCGACCGTTTCTCCCGGCAGGCCGACGATCAGATCCGCGTGAATGTGGACTCCGGTTTCCGCATGTAAGAAGCGAAAGTTGTCGACCAGCTTGTCGTTGTCCTGACGTCGGCTGATCAACTCTCCGACTTCTTCGTTGAAAGTTTGAACGCCGATTTCAAACTGCAACACGCCGGGTGGGAACCGCGCAATCGACTCACGAAGAGATTCTGGCAGCCGATCGGGGATCATTTCGAAGTGCAGAAAGAGTCCGGGCTCGTAACGTTCAAAGAAGAAATCAAGAATCGCCTGGCTGACTCGCAGATTCAGATTGAATGTCCGATCGACAAACTTGAATTGCCGAACGCCGCGATCAAAAAGTGACTTCATCGCCGCGAGGAATGTGTCGAGCTCGGCTTGCCGAACAGGAATTTCGAGAGCCGACAAACAAAATTCGCACGTGAACGGGCAGCCTCGCGAGGCCTCGACGTAGATCACCCGGTTGCGAATGTCTTCTTCGGTATAGAGGTCGTAGGGAAGTTTGAGCTGATCGAACTGCGGCGGCGGTGCGTGAATCATCTTCTCAAGCGGCGGCGTTCGATCGAGAAGCTGCCGACAAAGATCAGGGAACGCAAGGTCCGCCTCGCCCGAAATAACGTAGTCAGCCAGTTCGACGATGCGTTCTCCGTCGGTCTCGTAGCTGACTTCCGGGCCGCCGAGCACAACGGTGATGTCCGGCCGAATTCGCTTCAGATCGGCGACCAGCTTTGTCGTGGGCTCGACGTTCCAGATGTAGACGCCAAGGCCAACGATCTTTGGATCCTCGGCGAGAATCTTTGTAAGAACGTCCGTCGTGTTCTCGCTCATGCCGAATTCGAGCATCGCTGCTTGAGACCGAAGTTCGCCCAGATTCGCCATCAGGTAACGCAGCCCGAAGGCCGAGTGCCAGTACCTGGCGTTGAATGTGGCGAGGACGATGTCGGCCATTGGAAAACCAGCTACCGATCTTCATCCCGCTTAACGGGAGGCAATAGTCTGCACAATGGGCCGCAGCACCTGGTCGATGACGTGCTGTTCGAGAAGTCGCTCACTGTCCTGCCGAAGCAACGCCAGCGTGTCCAGGAATGACGTATCGGGTCCCAGGCTGCCGTACTGTCGGACAGTGAAATAAACACTGATGTGCTCTTCTGGAAACTCGTCGCGCCGTACTTGATAGGCGTTCGTTCTGGTTTCAATCAGCAGCCGCGCCTGCCGCCGACACGAGTCTTCCAGCGAAAGCGTGATGCTGGGTTCGAAGTTCAAAACTCTCGCGCCGGGAATATCCGAGAACGCATCGTACGCCGGACTGACGCCCAGAGCGTCGGCAACGAGCTGATCGTGATTTCCTCTATACAGAAAATCGAAACCCATCATGTAGTCAAGCGCTTCGCAGTCGAGCTGGCTGACCGAAAGCATGTACGGAATCAGCTCAAGCACCAACTCGTGCTGGCCGATCGCGTCGTCGATCGATGTCTGGTTTAACGCTCCGCTGCAGATGCGTCGCGGCTCGATCGAAATCCACCGCTGCTGGCCGTTTTCTTTGTCCTGCTCAAGAACAAAGTCGCCGTTTTCGCGCTGAAAGAAATTCCGCAGCGACGGATAACTCTTCTGTACGCGTTCGAGAAATCCGAGCACGGTTTCACGGCCGTTGGGCAAGGCCATCTCGGTGCTGAGATTCATGTTGCAGTAGTAGTCGTCCGCCAGGTCGGCATACAGATTCATCAATTGCCTCAGTGAAATCAGGCCGAGCCCGAGTGGTCATGGTCGAAGCAGCTCAGCCGCCGATGCCCAACCGAAAGCGTCGATTGAGTTCCCGTTCCATCCGTGGCGGCGTAGTGTACCGGTGCCCTGAATGACGGTCAAAGAGGCCGCACGATGAACGTTTCCGAAGGAAATTGAGCCATGCCGATGATCAAATCCCAACATCAGCGAGAGCCAGGTGTCGACTCACTGGCGGACTGTTTTGAGATTTCAGTTTTCGAAACTCAGATGGGCTGGCTGGCCATCGCTGGCCGGGACGGAGTCCTGACGCGCGTCAAAATCGGACATCCATCGGAAGGCCTGGCACTGAAGGCGTTCGTTGTGGATGAAGGTTTGAGCGACGCCAGAATCGCAATCGAAGACTGGAATCCCGAGCTGCGCGAACAGTTGACGCGATTCGCCGACGGAGAGCCGATTGATTTCGACCATATCGAACTCGCCTGGCCAAAACCGCTGACTCGATTCCGAAAACGAGTGATTGCAGAAACTCGCCGAATCTCGTGGGGAAACACGCTGACCTACGGCGAAGTTGCAAAACGCGCCGGCTCGTCAGGAGCCGCTCGCGCAGTGGGAACAGCGATGTCGTCGAACCGATTTCCATTCGTCGTACCGTGTCACCGAGTTGTCGGCAGCGCAGGCGGTCTCGGAGGCTTCACAGCTCCCGGCGGGGTTGGCCTCAAAGAGCGGCTTCTAATGATGGAAAACGGCTCCACATTGGAAACCACAAACCGACAAAATCCTGCGGCAACTCATGCGGACGAAAAGACGTTCTGAATAAAATTGCATCTGTGTGGGATGCTACGAATTTGTCATCGCAGCCACTCTTGAGAACTGGATTATCGGGCCCGGAAACCGAGTATCTGGCGGGTGTCTGGCTGCTTGCCGACGTCTATACCAGCCGCTAATCTCCGCTGCCTTCCGCGATTGAAGCGGAATTCTGCGCGCTGAACGAATTCTGCGAGCCGAACACTGTACAAAATCGACGGGACCCGCAGCTCGATGACAAATGCGGAAATGTACAACAGCCGAATCGTGATCACAGGCGTTGGGCTCACCAGCCCAATCGGTGACTCGTTGACCGATCTGCGCTCGAATCTGCTGGCCGGAAAGTCCGGCGTGACCGAATTCGAAACGCGATACATGCCGCCGGTGCTGGCTGGTGTCTGTCATTTCGACGCTCTGAAATACCAGAAGCGGAAAGAAGTCCGCCGTGGGACGCGAGCTGGGTCGATCGCCGTTTACTGCTCGAACGAAGCCATCAACGATGCCGGTTTCGACTGGGAAAACGTTGCGAAAGACCGCGTCGGGGTCTACCTGGGCATCACCGAGCACGGCAACGTCGAGACCGAAAACGAAATCTTCGAGATCGGCAAATTTGGATACGACACAGCGGTGTGGTCTCACCATCACAACCCTCGGACGGTGGCGAATAATCCAGCGGGCGAGGTCACGCTGAGTCTCGGCGTGACAGGGCCTCATTTGACGGTCGGAGCGGCCTGCGCGGCGGGAAATGCCGGATTTATCCAGGGTCTGCAGATGTTGCGGCTCGGTGAAGTCGACATGGCAATTGCCGGCGGCGTTTCGGAAAGTATTCACACGTTCGGGATTTTCGCGAGTTTCAAAAGTCAAAACGCGCTCGCGCACCACGACGATCCGTCCAAAGCCTGCCGACCGTTCGACACCGAACGCACGGGAATCGTCGTCGCCGAGGGCGGAGCGATCTGCACTCTTGAGCGGCTGCCTGACGCATTGGCCCGCGGCGCAAAGATTTACGGCGAAATCGTCGGCCACGCGATGAATTCTGACGCGACCGATTTTGTCCTGCCGAACCGAAATCGTCAGGCTCAGTGCATCGAACTGGCTCTGAAGCGGGCAGGAATGACCCCGCAGGACATCGACATCGTCAGCAGTCACGCCACCGCGACTGAGCAGGGCGATATCGAAGAATCATCGGCCTTGGCACGCGTCTTCAAAGATCATCCAAACGTCGCGATCAACAACACAAAAAGCTTCATCGGGCATGCGATGGGAGCGGCGGGAGCGATCGAGTTACTGGGCAATATTCCCGCGTTTGACGATGGAATTGCCCACGCTACAATCAACCTCGATCATCTCGATCCGAACGTTCCGCTGACTCAGATCGTTGCTAACGAGCCGCGACAACTCGACTCCGTCGATTGTATTCTGAATAACTCGTTTGGCATGCTGGGTATCAATTCAGTTCTGATCGTGAAAAAGTATCAGGACTGAGCTGCTCTCCACTGACCGCCGAATGCTTTGCGGTCAGAACATGGAATTCATCGCGGTTTTTCCGCTTTGATTGAGGTCTGCGGTGCCGGGTTTTCTCGGATTTCGAACGATTCGGTCCGAGAAGATTACGACGTCAATAAAACTGTTTTGAACAGTTTGGATTTACACAGGACAGCGACGATAACTGGAGGCACGTTGGATGGCACCGGAGCAGATCAGACAGGTAGTTCTCGACATTCTCGCTCGGATTGCGCCGGATGAAGACCTGTCGGACCTCGACGATGGGGTCGCATTCCGCGATCAGATGGAACTGGACAGTATGGATTTCCTCGACATCGTCATGGAACTCCGCAAAATGTACCGCGTGCAGATTCCTGAAGAGGACTACGAAAACCTCGCCACCATGTCCAGCACGGTCAGTTATCTGACACCGCTGCTGAAAGACGTTGACGCCTGAGCGGTCAAGCCATCGCCTGAGTGCTCAAGATCAAAAACAGAAGCCCGTTCCTTTTTTGCGAAGGAGCGGGCTTTTTTCGTCTGCACGTTTGCTGGTAAGGCGACCCGCGACAGCCGTCGTGCGGCCGCAACGCTGGGCATTCCGCGATGTGAGAATGCTCGATCGAAGCTCCAACGCTTGTCGAATCCGGTTGCCCGATTAAATCAACAGCCGGGCGGGAAAATGAATGCAGAACTCGGCTGCTGATCGCCTAAAC
>CALDJX010000391.1 GCA_937899075.1 uncultured Planctomyces sp.
TCGGCCGCCGATCTGAGTCGCCAGCTGAATCGTCTCCAACTGCGAAGAATGCGGCGAGAGATTCGGTTCGTCACGCAAGCCACTCGTCCGGTAAGTTCACGGCAGCCAAGTCGTCGGCTGGCCGGATTCTGCTGGCGCGATATTCCGCGCAGAATGAACTCGGAGCTGGATCAGAAGCATTCGAGATCGACCCTGTCACGATTCCTCCATCCGCTTGGGAATCGATTCCTCGCGAGTGTCGCACGCGGATGTGCGAGTTCGAAAGCGTGCTGGCCGAATACGAAAGCTCGTATGAGCAGCGACCGTCCTCGGATGAAGTTGATGATGCTCCGCGGCTGAACCTGACGAACATCGTCGTGCTCGCCCTGCTGAACAGTCGGGAATATCAAACGCAGAAGGAATCGCTTTATCGGGTGGCGCTACGGTTATCACTTCAACGCTTCGACTACGACTTGAAATTCTCGCCGTTCAACAACGGAACCGGTGCGGCGTTTGAGAATCGCAATAACTCTGTCAGTTCGTTCAACCGATTAACGATCCCGACCGAAGCTCAAGCTGAGGCGCTACTCAACACCGGCAGCACGCTGGTGACAAGGTTTGCAAACAGCGTGCTGCTTACGTTCGGTGGCCCGGACGGATTTGCGGCCGACATCGGCAGCGAGCTTCTGTTTGAGGTCACCCATTCCGTATTCCAGAACGACGTCCGCTTCGAACGGCTGACTCAGGCCGAACGCAACGTCGTCTACGCCGCACGAGACTTTGCACGCTTCCGCAAGACATTCTACCTTCAACTCGCCACTCAGTATTACAACCTGCTGAGAACTTACCGGCAGGTTGAAATCGACTCGCAGAACTACATCAGCCTTGTCCGAGTTTACAGCCAGCGGGACATTGAACTGCGCGAGGGCGAGATCGCTCGTGTGGAAATCGATCAGGTCGAACAGAACGCTCTCTCCGGCCGCAGCTCGCTGATCGGAACGTGCAACAGTCTTGAGAACTCGCTGGACCAACTGAAAAGCAGACTCGGACTTCCGATCGAAACGCCGATCAACATCGACCTCGCAGAACTCTTCGGAATCACCGGCCGAGACGAAGTCGCCGTCTCACTGGAACTCGTCCGTCGAGTCCGGTCACGACTACAGGCCGAATCAACGCGCAAAGAATTCAGCGAAGCGAACATCCTGAGCCAGGCTGAGGAACTCGTCACGAGAATTCAGGACGCGTTGGAGATTCAACGCAAAGCTGAGGAACTTGTTCGAGCATCAACTCGCGCATCGACTTTGGCAGCTTCAGACGACAAGCATTTCACAAGTACCGCCTCGAAAGAGGCGATCGCCCTGCGCGAACACCAACTATCAGTACTGCGAGCCAGACTTCGTGTCGCGCAGTTTCGGCAGCCTGCGGACGACAGTTGGAAACGCTTCGAAGTAAGTAGAAACGAGGAAGACGTCACGCCAATTCGCGTACCGGCTCTGGCCGTCGAGTTCGCGCGAGCGGTGCAGGAACTGCTTCTCGAAGAAGAAACCTGGGCGCAGGAACTAAGCGGGACTGAGGACCAGATTCAATCGATTAAGAATGGACGCGCTGACCTTGAACAGAAGCTTCTAACGTTCGAAAACCTGGTCGACGAAGTCCTCTCCGAAGTCATGACCGAGCGACTGGACGAAGTTCAAACAGCCGCTCGACAACTGGCCGACGCTGCGGCCGGCACCGCGCGACAGGTGCGGGCGTTGACTGACAGTTTGGCTCGCGCCGCTGGTGCAGATCCGGAAGAACCGACCGCGGCACTGATAGCGCAGCTTCTGGTCAGCAGCCAGGAACTGCTGGACGGATCCGGTTCCGGGCTGACTCGAATTCGTGCGGGCATGGACGATGCTTCCCTGGCCGCTCTGGCCGCACGACTGGATTTGATGAACTCTCGCGGCGATCTGGCCGACGAATGGCGAGGTATCAAGCTGGCCGGTGACGATTTGAAATCGATCCTCAACCTGCAGGCGAGGCAGCGTCTGCGCACGGAAAATGATTCGAACAAAGTCTCGGACTTTGACTTCGACGAAAGCCGGGCGGAGCTTTCGGTAACGCTCGACACGCCGCTGAACCGACGAGCCCAGCGAAACCGTTTCCGCGAACAACTTTTGAATTACCAGCTCAGCCGCCGAGCTGTGATGTCGCTGGAAGATTCCATCAAGCAGGACATCCGCAGCGACCTGCGAACGTTGACGCTCGCCGAAGAGCAGCACCTGCTGGGCATCGCCAGCGCCGCCCTGGCTTACGAACGTGTCATCAGTACCGAGCTGCAACTGCGTCTGGGCGTGGCGAATGTCAGAGCACGAGACTTCCTGGAAGCTCAGACTGCCTATGCAAACTCGCTGTCGACGGTGGCCAGCCGTCACATCGGCCACATCCTCAGCCGCATCCGCCTGTTCGTCGATCTTGAGCAACTTCAGGTTGACGACATCGGCAACTGGCCGGCCCTCCACGATGAATCGACACCCCCGAACACCGCCGTCCCAACCGACTCAACTTACGAGTACGGCGACCTTCCGCCGAACGTCGAATACTCCGAGGAGTTGCTCGAACGCTTGCGACAGCGCTGGGCCCCGAGAGAGTAATCCGCGACGCGATGCTGAACTTCGGCAAACGCTCGTCGCTTCGACGTTACGCAAAGAGTTCGTGCGCGACGTTTCCGGCAACGTCGGTCAGCCGAAACTTCCGGCCAAGATGGTCGAAAGTCAGTTGTTCGTGATTGATGCCCAGGGCGTGAAGAATCGTGGCGTGCAGATCGTGAATGTGCAGCTTGTTTTCGGTCACGAAGTATCCGAGCTCGTCTGTCGAACCGATCGTGATTCCGGGTTTGACCCCGCCGCCCGCAAAGAGCATCGTGAATGCTCGACGATGGTGGTCTCGCCCAATGTATTTTGTCATTGCGGATTCCTGGCGAACCGGCGTTCGGCCAAACTCTCCGCCCCAGATCACAAGCGTATCATCCAGCAGGCCTCGCTGTTTGAGATCCAGAATCAGGCCAGTCGTCGCCTGATCCACCTCCTGACACCGTTCCGGAAGACCGACGTCGATTCCGCCGGTGTAGCCCAGCCCGTGGTGGTCCCAGCCTCGATGGTAGAGCTGCACAAATCGCACGCCGTTTTCGACAAGGCGTCGAGCGAGTAAGCAGTTCGCTGAAAAAGACGGTTGGTCCGGCTGCGAACCATAAAGCTGATGCGTGGCTGCCGTCTCACTCGACAGGTCTGTCAGTTCCGGGACGCTGCTTTGCATGCGAAACGCCATTTCGTACGACTGAATCCGTGTTTCAATTTCCGGGTCCAGGGTGCGAGATGCCTCCACACGATTGAGCGATTTGAGTGCGTCGAGTGATGCTCGCCGCGATTGACGCGTCATCCACTCCGGATCGTTTAGAAACAACACGGGATCTTTTCGCGATCGAAATTGCACTCCCTGATGATTGGTCGGAAGGAAGCCGCTGCCCCACGATCGTGCGCCGAGCGGTTGCCCCTGCCCGGAAATCATCACGATGAATCCGGGTAAGTTCGAATTTTCGCTACCAAGCCCGTACGACAGCCACGCGCCCAGGCTCGGTCGGCCTGGCAACGTCGCCCCCGTATTCAGCAGCGTTTGTGCCGGGTCGTGGTTGAACGAGTCAGTTGTCAGTGAGCGAACGATCGTCAACTCGTCGACGATGCTCGACAGCGATGGCAGCAGCTCAGAAACGACCGCTCCGGATTCTCCGTGCTGATCAAATCGGTAGGGCGAGCCCAATAGAAGCGGCGTGCCTGTGATTTGGGCAAACGTTTCATCTCCCTGATCCGGAAGTGGTTGACCATCCAACTGCTTCAGTTTCGGCTTTGGATCGAACAGGTCGAGCTGCGAAGGTCCTCCGGCCATCGTCAGCAGAATTACGTTCTTCGCCTTCGGTCGCGCTTGAGGCGCGGATGACGACCGGGCAATTGCAGAGCCGCTTTGAAGAACGGAATGTAGAGCCAGACTGCCGATTCCCAGATGCGTTCTGGACAGCAGCGTTCGCCGGTCGAGGCCGATCGACTGAACTTCGGAATCGTCGCAACAGTCGTCCGAACGAGGTTCGGTCATGTTCTTACCATTGGGTTAAAGTAGCGTGCAAGTTGAGGAGCACGCCGGCAACGATGCGCCATGCCTGCTCGGGATTTAAGCTTGAACCGGCGACGGGGCCGTCATCAATCACGGAAGGATGCGAACGCGTCGCCTCGCTGTGCCAGAGTTCGCTGAGCACCTGCACTTCCAGACTGCTCGGAATTCTCGCAGTGCAAAGGCGATACCCAAGTTCGATACCGGATTTGAGCGAACCATCCGACTCGGTTTGCATTCGTTTGCCAAGCGCGATCGAAGCTGCGGAAAATGTTGGGTCGTTCATGCCGACAAGTGCCTGCAGCGGAGTATTGGTCCGGTCGCGACGAACGACGCACCCTTCGCGGCTGGGAGCGTCAAACACGGTGAGCATGGGATACGGCATGGACCGTCGCCAGAAAGTGTAAAGACCGCGGCGGTAACGGTTGCCGTCAACGCTCTCTCGCCATCGCATCATTGTTTCGCCGTCGCTGATCTCGATGTCGTCCCACAGACCTTCCGGCTGCGGGGGGTAAACGCTCCGTCCACCGACCTTTCGATCAAGCAACCCGCTCGCGACAAGAATTGTGTCCCGCACCACTTCGGCGTCCAGGCGGAATCGAGGACCTCGTGCCAGAAGTCGGTTCTCACGATCCTGATTCAACATTGGTTGTGTCAGTACGGACGATTGTCGAAACGTCGCCGAGTCTACGATCAGTCGGATCAGGGCTTTCACGTCCCAGCCGCTGTCGACAAACTCGACGGCCAGCCAGTCGAGCAATTCGGGATGCGATGGATATTCGCCCTGAGTCCCAAAGTCTTCCGAAGTTCGCACCAGACCCGTGCCGAACAGACGCTGCCAGATTCGATTCACAGTGACTCGCGGTGTCGTCGAGTTCGTCGAACTGACGAGCCACTTTGCAAGTCCGAGTCGATTTCGCGGAAGCTCCGCCGGCCAATCGGCAAACAACGCTGGCACGGCAGGCAGGACTCGCGGCCCCGGTTGCGTCGGGTCGCCTCTTCGATGGACGAAAGTTTCACGGGGCTCATCACGTTCGGCCATGATCAGTGAACTTTTGCCCGACAAGAGCTTCTGCATATAGTCCCTGAGCATCGGCGGCAGCTCAGGATCCGATTCAAATATACGTTTCTCCTTCGTCAGGATTTCGTCACGACGTCTGATCTCGCTCCACAACTGCCCAAGCTGTTCCTCTTCCTTTTCCGAACCGCCGATGTACAAGGGAATTGGCGGTGAATACCGAGAACTGCCCTGATCGGTCGTGTTATTGAAGAATGCAAAGAGCTGAAAATACTCGACCTGTGTGAACGGTTCGTTGGGATGATTGTGGCAACGTGCGCACTGCATGGTCGCTCCGAGCCACGCGGTCGCAGTTGTTTCAACTCGATCCGCAACTGCCTTCGCGCGAAACTCGACATCGTCCGCGCCACCTTCCTGATTGAACATCGTGTTTCGATGGAAGCCGGTGGCGATCTTGTTTTCACGACGATCGCGAGGCAGCAGATCGCCAGCCAACTGACACACCGTGAACTCGTCAAACTTCATGTTCGTGTTGAACGCGTTGATGACCCAGTCGCGGTACATCCACATCGGACGTTCCTGGTCACGGTGATAGCCGTGTGAATCTGCGTAGCGGGCAAGGTCCAGCCAGTATCGGCCCCAATGCTCGCCGTAATGTTGTGAACTTAGCAGTCGGTCAATCAACCAGTTCGTTGCGTCGGGTTCTGGTCGCGTCAGAAAGCCATCGAGGTCATCGATCGCTGGCGGCAAGCCGGTGATGGCCAGCGACAATCTCCGAGCAAGTGTTTCCCGATCAGCTTCAGGCGATGGCTGCAAGTCCTCGGTTGCCAACTTCGACGCGACGAAATGATCGATGCCGTTTCGACACCAGTCCGCAGAATCGGGAGGCAAGTCAGGCCGTAGCAGCGGTTTCCACGCCCAGTGTGTCGCCGCTTCTGGCGGCTTTGAAATTGCGGAGGCCGGTACTGTCTGAATCCATTTTTTGATGATGGCCACGTCGGCCTCAGACAAAGGTTGTTCAGGAGGCATGATGGGTTCGGAACCGGAAACGACATGCAGCAGCAGGCTGCCTGCGTTGTCTCCCGGAGCAACCAGTCGCTGCCTCAGAATGTCGTCCAGAGATGCAAGAACGACACCGGACTCAGGCTCGGTCTCGGCATGACACTCGGCGCACCGATCGCGCAGGATCGGCGCAACGTTGTCACGGAAGTCACCTTTCCAATCGACATGAACTGGCTCAGGCAATGGCTCCTTCGAACCGCACCCTGTCAGCAGCAGGCAAATTATGATGGCCGTCGATCTGCGCATGAAATGCTATCGCTGGTTCGAATTGACACTGGAACCAGGACTGTCTGGCAAACGACATGCCATATACAGACGCCATTTTGGTTCGGCCCTGCCAAATCACAGCGACGCTGCGGCGCAATCGCGAGAGGTTGCGAAGTTGACGATCGACAACCATCGAGTGGTTGAATTGCGCCCGTCATTTGCCGGAGCAACACGCGCGGCGACCCAAACTGCGCGTACGAAACGGTCGGCGATCGCAGCTGACGTTCACGATCCGCCAGCGAAGGCGCAGCACGACCTGTCTTTTCTGCATAGAAGGTGCGGCCTGACGTTCAGCGTTTGTGAGACTCAACTGCCTGCAAATTCTCACCGGATGCACGGATCCGTTTTCAAAATGTTCAAGCCGCCACCCGGTCCTCGTTACGTTTCAGAAACTTCGCAGGACTTTGTTCAGAATTTCTGACAACCAGCAAGGGCCTCTCGATAGCCAACGCGCCGCTTGATACGTGGACGAAGCCTTACGAAACGAGAGCCTCCATCGCAGAAGTGCTGTCGGCGAAAGAGTCTGCTTTGACGCCAAGCTGGTTCAAGACGGTGACATAGACATTCGACAGCGGAGTCTGTTCGTCGGCCTTGATCAGCTGACCGTGGTTCAGGCCCAGCCGCTGGCCACCAGCGAGCATCAGGGGGTAATTGGCGTTGCGGTGTGTCTGACTGTTGCTGCTTCCGTAAAGGACGATCGTGTGGTCGAGCAACGTTCCGTCGCCTTCTTCGGTCGACTTCAGACGCGTCAGGAAGCGAGCCATCTGGTCAGCCAGGAACTGGTGCCACTTGCCGAGTTCTTCTCCGCCTTTTCCTTTGGCTCCACCGTGCGCGAGCCCGTGCATATTCTTGCCCAGACCGAGCAACTGCGGAAACTTGCCGGCGATCGACGTGGCGCCGTTCATATTGCCGAGCTGGTAAGTCGCAACACGAGTCGAATCAGTTTGAAACGCCAGGAACATCAGGTCGTACATCGTCTGAATCAGTTCCTGCGGTGTTGAGTCGTCAGCGTCCAGGCTGAGTCCCACTTCGTCGACACGCGGCTTTGGAATTTCCAGCCACTGCTTTGAACGTTCGACGCCTTTTTCAATCTGCCGCACCGATGCGAGATACTCGTCGAACTTTGTCTGATCATACTTGCCAAGTTTGCGACGCACGGATCGCGAATGTTCGAGCACTCGATCGAGCATGCTGCCCGTGCGATGAAGACTTGATCGCTGCGCATCGACCGAGTCTGACGTCACCCCAAAAAAACGATCGAAGACAACCCGCGGTTTGTTCTGAGCGGGAATCGGCTGGCCGTTTCGATTGTAGGAAAGCGTGCTGGAACGAGTCGGTTCTCCCACGCCGCCGTCGGTTGAGATAACGAGCGACGAGTAGCGAGTTTGATCTGCGTGGTTTCCGGCGATGATCTGGTCGAGCGACATCGAATTCTTCATCCGACTGCCAGTCAGCTCTGAGCCGGTCAACCAGATGTCTGCGGTATCGTGGCCGCCCATCGATCGTCCGTTCGGATGCGACAGTCCTTCGATCATCGTCAGGTCATTCCGCAGCGACTCCATCGAACGATGGATTTCGCCGAACGCAAAGTCGCGGCCTTCGCCGGTCGGCGTCCAGTTCCATTTGGAGAATTCCGAATCCTCGCTCTGAAAGACGCTGCCGTACGGGAAGTACGTTGCGCAGAATCGCTTCGGACGTTCCGTCTGGCTCTTTTCGGAACCCATGCAATTGAGCATGGGCAAGGCCAATGAAACTCCGACTCCCTGCAGGAGTGTTCTGCGATCAAGTTGCCATGATTTCATGGTTCTGTCTTTCTAAAAGTTTTAATCGCAGAGGACGGAGAGAAAGTAAGACGCCGAGAAAACGGTGAACGCCGCTCAGATCGTCACTGTTCAGGTCGTCGTTGTTGTTAAGTTGCTCTCCGCGATCTCGGCGTTCTCGGCGTTCTTTACTCTCCGTCCTCTGCGATTTAATTTTTGAACTTCACTTCGCTGCTCGATTCTTACTTCGAGCCGAACGTGTCGCTCGCCGCGATTAACTGAATCAGCTTCTGAAGTTTGTAGTCGTTCTCGATGAAGTCTGCGGTCAGGTTGTCGACAGTTTTGTGGTCACTTAACTCCAGCGTTCTGCCCAGCGAGTAGGCCAGCAATCGGCTAACCAGCGTGCGGGCAAATTGCTCGCGTTTCTCTGTCAGCAGATGAGCCTTCAGGTCGCCAAGGCCGTCTACTTCGTGGCCGCCGGGCAAAGTCGCTTTGGCATCGACGTCGAACTCCAGCATCTTCTTGCCGGACTTGCGTTGAATCTTGTCTCGAAGCAGCCCGACCGCGTCGAATTCTTCAAGTGCAATCCCCCACGGATCGATGCCGCGGTGACAGCGGGCGCAGGCTTCGTTCTCGCGATGTTCCTTCAATTGTTCTTTCAACGGCAGGCTGGCGACATCGCGACCCTGCTGGTCGAGATTCGGGACGTTGGGCGGCGGCGGTGCCGGCGGATCGTCCAGCAATCGCTTGCGAATCCAGACGCCTCGCAGAATGGCGTGCGAGTCTTCTCCCGTTGAATTGGCGAGAAGCACAGAAGCTTGAGCAAGCAACCCTCCGCGTTGTTGGTCTTTAGTCAGGGCAACTCGTTCGAACTCGATTCCTCGCGGACCGCTGAGTCCGTAGTGATCAGCCATCGGCTGATTCAGCATGGCAAAGTCTGAATCTAAAAACGCCAACGCGCTGGTGTTGCTTCTTAAAACTTCGTTGAAGAATTCCTGCGTCTCCTGACGCATGTGAGGCAACAATTCGTTGCGAAACGACGGGTAGTATTCCGGGTTAACGGCGATGCGATTCATGCCGGATAGATCCAGCCACTGATCGCTGAACTGTTCGACAAAGTTCTTCGACCGCGAATCAGCAAGCAGTCGATCGACTTCTGCGGCAAGCGTCTGCGGATTGCGAAGTTGCCCGGAATCGGCGAGCGCAAACAGTTGCTCGTCGGGCATCGAACTCCAGAGAAAATAAGAGAGCCGTGAGGCGAGTTCGTGGTCAGTCAGATTTCGACTTGTCCCGGACGACGGTTCGACCAGGTAAAGGAAGTCGGGCGAGACCAGCACCAACGCCAGCGTTTCCCGCATGGCTTCTTCAAACGTACCAAACGTCGGTCGCACTTCCTGAAAGTATGCGACCATCATGTCGAGTTCTTCGCTGGTAACAGGGCGGCGGAACGCTCGCCGCATAAAACCATCAAGAACTTCTCGGGCGTACGCCACAGGATTGCTCTTTGCGAGGTCGCTCGCAAACAGAATGCGAGTGTGGTGCGCCGGTGGCCAGCTCTCGAAAACCGGAGCTGTGAAGCTGACGGATTCGATTTCAATCTTCGGGAAGTTCGGATCAGTCGGGTAGACGGTCCGAGTCTTTGGCTTCTTCCGTTTGGCCTGCTTTTCTTTCTTCTTGTCAGCTCTGCTGGCTGCCGGATCTGAGGCTTCGACTGGAGGTTCCTCGATCACTTCCTGGCGAGGTTTCGGAGCCGGCTTTCCGTCGCTGTAAGCATTGGTCAACCAGATCAGGAGACCGGGATACTTACTTTGCGTTCGGCTTTGAAGAGGAAGCGTTTCAAGTCGGCCGCGGAATTCGTAGTCCTGAAACTCCTCGCTCGTGACTTCCAGAATGCCGACTTCTTCTGACGGTGTCTGAGTGTCCGCTCGATAACCCAGCACGGCTCGCAACTGAGGATACGGAGCGTTGTCTGGCAGGATTGCTCGAGCCCGTACTCGAATGACAAAGTCGCCTTCGTCAGGAAACTCAGTTGATCGAAAAACGAACGTGCCGGACCTTCCCAGCATGTTGGTCCAATTGTCTTTGCCCTTGTCGGCGGTCGTTTCTGTTTCCGTCGTGTTAACGACGGTCGGTTCATCATAAGAGACGATCGCCCGGCTCAACGCACTGCGTGCCGATTCGAGATAGCTTTCCAACTGAAGAGCAGACATCTGCAACGCTGAACCGTTATTCGTAAAGCCGTCTTCCCCCGGACTGTCGGGGAGGAGATTCGGACCGTAGGTCAGGTCGAGGCCCAGCAGGTCACGCATCGTGTTGCGATATTCGATTCGGTTCAGCCGCCGAATGACGACCTGCCCGCCGGTACTTCGTCGAACCTGAATGGCGTGTTCGATCTGCTCGGTAATCCAACCGGCCAGGATGTCGCGTTCCTGCGTGGTGAGCGGCGTAGCGTCTTTCGGTGGCATTTCGCCGAGGTTCAGCACGTTGAGTACGTCGTGCCAGGTTTCAGCCGCAGCTGAGTCCTTGATCAGGTTGGTCGACAATGTGTCGAGACGCACGTTTCCATTGACGTCTTCCGGGCCGTGACAACTAACGCAGCGGCGGAGAAGAATCGGCTTGATGTCTGTCTGGAAGTCTGCGGCTGCGACGAGCGAACTTTGAATAACGCACGTCGCCAAGGCGCAAAGACTGACTGAGAATCGGACTCGCACAAAAACCTCGCGACTGGTTCCTGACGAACGGAACGACATAGGAGGAAGGAATCGTTGAAGATTTCTGGGGATCAAACAGCCGTGCCTGACCCGCGAAGGACGGTCTTTGATACCCGATTTGAGTCGCAAAATGAAGCAGGCGTTCCCGGATGCGTCCAGTGTTCTGGTGGTTTCAGAGACCGCGCATGAGAAACGGCGACTGATCAAATGTGACCAGCCGCCGCGAATGTTGATGAGCTTGTTCCTGACGGCCGTTTGGCTGAAGGGTCACAGGAGTTGATCGGTGCGGAAAGTTTCGTCAGAAGACCGCTGCCAGAAAGACGTCAGAAGAATGTGACGGGCAGCGTGGGGGGAAAGCAAAACAGCCCTCGATTGCCGAAACAACCGAGGGCTGAGAATCATCGTCGATTAGCGTCCGCAAGAACCGCAAGAGTTGCAGCTACCGCAGCAGTTGTTTCCACCGAAGCTCGGCAAGCGAAGCTTAGGCAGGCTGCACTTCGGAAGTTTCGGCAGGCAAAGCTTTGGCATGCAGAACTTAGGAAGACTCAGCTTAGGCATGCTCCAGCACTTCTTTTCGCAGCAGCCAGAGCGAGCAACGCAGCAGCTCGTCTTAGGAGCACATGCTGACGCACAAGGTGCGGCACATGAGGCAGCCTTCGGACCACAAGCTGGTGCACATGCTGCATGGCAAGGAGCAGCACATGATGCGGCCTTAGGACCACAAGCCGGGGCACAAGGAGCAGCACATGATGCTGCCTTTGGACCACAAGCTGGTGCACATGCTGAATGGCAAGGAGCAGCACATGATGCTGCCTTAGGACCACAAGCTGGTGCACAAGGAGCAGCACATGATGCGGCCTTCGGGCCACAAGCTGGAGCACAAGGAGCGGCACATGAAGCAGCCCTTGGAGCACACGCTGGTGCACAAGGTGCTGCACATGAAGCAGCCTTAGGGGCACATGCTGGTGCACATGCAGCAGCACAAGGGGCGGCACACGAAGCCGCTTTCGGTGCACACGCTGGTGCACAAGGTGCTGCACATGAGGCAGCTCGTGGGGCACAAGCCGGCGCACATGCAGCCGGTGCGCAACATGATGGTCCATGACCGAACAAGCCAGCAGATGCACTGCTGAGGCTTGCCGCCACCACCATGAACGCGACAGTGAGGGTCGTACACTTCATTCCTGGAATCTCCTCGAAGCCTGAAATCTGAAACGATAGGTGAGTCACTCCAGTTGTGAATCCGGGTGTTCCGACCCGAGTCAGGAGTGCCCCCGCTCTACAGCGGCAGTTTGGGTAACACGCCACTGGTTTCGGCTCGTCTCGCCGCCCTTCGTTGATGAATCACCCCCAAAAACTCGGACGAACACCAGGCTCCGCAGATGTACCGATTGTAGTGGTAACCCGGCGACGGGTTGTTCCGGGTGGTCCTGACTGTGCAGCCTGTAACGAAAATTGCGCAGCGGACGCCGACGGATTCAGCTCACGAAGATCCGCACCACAGATCGACTGCGGAGCGATTGTGCTGACCAATGGCCGCAGGGTGGTCACGCCCGACGCTGCGTGAAAGAAATGGCCCGAGGCAGCGGCCGCGGCAGATTGTCGGACCCGAATTCGAATTCGTACGAAAGCGGCTGTGACCTTCGCCGCATGTCATGCTCTGAACGGTGCGACCGATTTAAGTCGCAACGGCTTCCACCGGCCAGCAATCGCTACAACGCTCAAAGTTTTACAACAGACGTCAGAGCTACTGACTTGCCTGACCCCGGCGGAGCGTGGTGGAGACTTCGGAGACTTCAACTTCGATCGACGCGAAACCGCTCCATCCAGGCCAGAACTTCCGAACGGACATAACGGTAGTCGCCGCCAACTTTTGTCGCTGGCAACTCATCCTTCTTCGTGAGTTCCCAAATCTTGGTTCGAGAAAGGCTCAGAAACTCCATCAGCTCACGAGTTGTCATGACAACTTCGTCATCGTCATCCAAATTGCCTGGAGTTGTGGACTGCTCTTCAGTCATCGCAGACTCTTTCTGGTTGGCACGGTACCAGCCGCCAACGGTCTCGCTTGTATTGGCGAATCAAGCACTTGGGTTGTGTCGGAGTTTGGGCATCAATCATTCGCAACTTTGCGCCGCAGCCTCTTATTGTCATGACGCACTGACACCGTCGAACTCTTCAAAGAAATCGAGCCGCGAAGATATCCAGCCCTGCGGATTGCCGCAATTCGATGTCGCTTGCATTCGATCTACAAGTTTCGACTGGCATCAACTCGCCTGGGCTGTTTTGTGCCCACTATCGCTTTCGCCAGACACTCAAGCACTTAACCGTACTTCGCGCCAAAGCTACACCCCGATTCTCAAATGAATCGATGGCACTTCACTCGATGGCCAGCGCCGTAGAGCCTGTTTGGGTCGTGAGCAACATGTTCGGTGTCAGTTCCTCGTCCTCGAACAGTTGACCCCGTCGTGGTTTGCGAGCTGAAAATTGCTGGGACCTTTGAATTAAGTGAGCAGTTCTAAACATCTATCCTGTGCCCCTTTGACAACGACGTCTGGCAAGTGGATGTCGCGGACGTTCGGTCACCTGTAAACGAAACCTGACCTATAACGCGTCGGCATGCTGTTCTGAAAAACGGGTCAGTCAGATTGTCTGCCGGGAGGACGAGGGTCACTAAGTAGTAAAGGCCAACGAGGCATCGACCGTTGTTTGCTGTGGGGCGGAAATCGCGTTTCGCGGCGGTGAATCGACCGTCCGCTTCGGCAAACTGCCCGTAGTATTAGCTGGCAAGAGTGGCGCACAATCTCAAAACCCACGCAGCCACTCGAATGAAAAGATGGCTTTCACGGTGTCGCAGCCTCACGGCCGATCAGCCACAACGGGCCACATCGGTCTTCACAATGCGGCGTGCCCGAGAAGATCAAAAAAATGTCACGCAAGCAGCCACAGCCAATTCACAGGGGTGCGACGTTGCGCGGAATTGCGTTTGAGGCTTGCTCCTGTCGATATTCTGCATTCTGCTGTCGACTCGCTGTGCCTGGATTTTTGCGTCGTTCAGGATCACGATGACGACTGTGTGCAACCCGGCGTGCGGTTGCTGGTCAGGACTCGTAGTTTTGTGTGGGCGACACGTCGTGTGCTGGAGGTCTGATTCGTGATGCAGCGATCGATGGTTCGGCAGTCATCTTCTTTCAGAGCAGCCTTTACGCTGATTGAGCTTCTGGTCGCGATCGCGATCATCGCGGCTCTGGCGGCTCTACTTCTTCCAGCGGTGCAGAACGCCCGCGAAGCATCGCGCCGCACGTCGTGCATCAACAATCTCAAGCAGCTTTCGCTGGCGTGTTTGAGCTATGAATCGACACATCGCACCCTGCCATCCGGATACGTTGTCGGCACGGGCGGCATCAGCAGCTTGACCATCTCGCCGCCAGTGGGCCTTCCAACGCAATCTGGTCGGCCGGCGATCTTTTTCGACGAGTGGTTCCTGTCGGACGACTGGAGCTGGCATGCGTTGATCGTGTCGCAGATCGGTCAGTCAAATCTCGGCATCGATACGCGCTCGTCGAAAGGCGAGACATGGAATCTCGCAGCGCTGGCGACTCCGGTCCCGACATTTGTTTGCCCGTCAATGTCCGCTTCTGACACGCGAGTGTTTGCCACCTTGACCCCCACGACTCGCGCCGAATTTGCTTTCAGCAACTATCGCTGCGTTTCCGGTACGAATCTGACGGGCGCAAGTCCGCTCGGAGGCCTGGCCACGAACGGGGTCATGTATCGTGACAGTGTGATTGCTTTGCGGGATGTGCGGGACGGTGAAAGCTCAACCGCGATGCTGATCGAATCGGCCTTCGGGCTTTGGGGTGACGGAAACAGTGCCGGGACGCGAGCTGCCGACGACGACTCTGACGGAGTGTGCGACTGGGGGATCGACGGGCTTGCCCCCAGCAGCACCCCAGCCACATTCAACAGCTTTCACACAGTGCCTGGCAGTCAGCTCGAAATGTCTGCCGGAAGCTGGCACGCTAACTCGGTGAATTGTGCTCTGGTTGACGGAAGCTGCCGGTCTCTCGCAAAAACGATCGCGTTCGACATTCTGCAGGGCATGTTTACCCGCGGCGGTTCAGAGCGAATCACGATTCCTTGAACAACGTCGACCTTTGCCCGCCCGGAAATTCGTTCTGTTGGCCGGCTGCAAACGAAAACAGGCCCGACTCCGTTATGAGCCGGGCCTGTTTGATTGATCGATTTTCATACGGCTCGCACGACTGCGAGTTAGCTGCCTTCCGAACCGGTGCAGCGGATGAGATGGTCGTGGTCGATGTAGACGACTTCCTGAGTCTGATCGGTAAAGGTCATCGGAATCGGCCAGTCTGACCGGATGGACTTGTCGAAGTAGACCGTGCATTTGTAATGGCAATGGTGCAGCCGAGCCGGTCCAACCAGCGGATAGAAGCGGCATTCGTCGACTCGGTCAACAATCGGCTCGACGACGATCCGGACGTTGTTCATGTTCGTTTCTGCGATGAAGGCAAATCCGCCAGCCCCGCGAACACTGGATGGCAACGCTCGAACGACTTCGTCCGGAGTCGGCGGGTCCAGGCAGAACAACGGAGCGTTGTCGCCTTCGACCTGGTCCAGAATCGGCACTTTGCCGTATCGTTCTTCTTCGTGGTAGGTGTCTTCGATCAACTGGCTGTAGTACGGGCTGACCGGAATGAGCGGTGTCGTTCCCCAGAACTTGGCGAAGTTCAACGCGGTGACCAGCGCTCCCCCAGTGATTTCGCAACCAGTCGACGTGAAGGCGACCATGCACAAGACCGCATAAAGTGAAATCCGTTTCATCGGTTCCATCCTGGACTGAGTCCGGTGTCGTCTTCCTTGACGTTGATCCCAAAGGGCAGCTCCAAAGATCTGCCAGCTTTGACTCTTATCGAACATCCTCCCCCGTCAACTTGTGAGAATAG
>CALDJX010000392.1 GCA_937899075.1 uncultured Planctomyces sp.
GTCTTTTGAACTTCGTAGCCGATCACGTGCCGGCCCATCTCAAAAGCCTGCCGGTAAATGAACTCTCGATGACTCTGATTCGTGCAGGCGACATACTCGCTTGTTGAGAATTCGCTGCTCCGACCGAGAAGCATTGGCACGACGACAAGGCAACCATTGTTCGCCAGTCGCCATGGAAGTTGTGCTGATGCTGGGACGGCATTGTCCCCCAGACCGCAAAACGCCTCGGGAGTCCAGTCAGCATCTGGAAGTGCGACCACGACCCCGTTGACTCCTTCGGGTTCGAGCAGAAGTCCTTCGGCGGTCACTCCATCTAGAACCTGCCAGCGAACTCGGTGCACGGTAATGTCGTTCGATCTGGCAATTACTTCAGATCGATTCAACGAATTCAGCATTTCGAATCCGTACTTGCCAGGCGACGACTCGGTCAACCGCTTGTCCACAGCGCCGATGTATTCACGAAAACGTTCCCGGTTGGGGGCGATGCTTTTTTCGTACGCTTCGGTACTACTGAAGTCGCGGTTCCACATTTTCTCGCGACGAGCTGGTGATGCAGCGAGTTCTCGCAGGCAGAAGCGGTCGAGGCCGTCGATCATGAATTCATCGAGTGATTGTGTGATCGTCAGCGGCTGAGTGTTCGGCAGCGACTTGTCTGCCGCCGAGCTTGCCGACGAAAGCTGCAAAGCCGCCATCACTACGAGACACGTCAGGCGGGCGGTGGTCCTCAGTCTGTGAGTCATCAGCGTGCATCCTTTGCAGCCACGGAATGCAGGTTCCCAATCGGACGGCCCCGCACGCCTGTCTGGCGATGGTTAAATGACGAATCGCTACTCCACGATCAAAAGCTCCTGAATCACTCCCGACTTGGTGAACTTACCGATCACGGTTTCGCTCTCCGCCTGGTAACCCAGGAACGTTCGGTACCGCTCCGTTCCGCCGAGCGATCGGTAGAGCACAAGATGCTGCTTCCCAACCTGAAGGCGAAACGCGGCGCCGCCTGCTGGATCAATTTCAGCAGCGCGGGTGACCGTGAGTTTTCGCCATTCAGACTGAGCCGTTTGTCGTTCGGGAGCCCAATCCAGCACGATCGGCGCGAACATCGTTCCTGACTCAGACGAGTGCGAACAGGCCAGACAGGATTGATCGCCGTTCTGGTCGAGACCAATTTTTCCCGACGTGCCAATGCCAGGATCCTGTGGAAGCGCCAAAGGAAAGACTCGAACTGTTTTGTTACCGGCCCGCAACAATTGCTCGCGACCATTCTCCGCCGACTCAAGTGTGACGCCAGCGGCCAGCGGCAACTGAGTGGCAAGATCGACTCGGCTCGGCGGCGATCCGGTGATCATGTCGGCGAAAATCGCGAAGCTGTCTGAGCGAGAAAGATAGAGATAACGATTGATCATCGGCCCACCTTCGAACTCCAGTTGAAGTTCAAGGTAGTCACCGTCCGAGTCGGAATTCCAACAGATGCACTCCCATTCGGCTTCGAGTTCGAGCTGCTCGTCGCCTTCAGCCAACTCAAGCCGCCACGAACCCGACAGCAGAGGTACGCCTGCAACTGCCAGTTCCAATTGAACCGGTTCACCATCAAATCGCACGGTCGCCACGCTGGCATCCGACGCCCACGAAGTCCGCAGGCACGCTGCGTCGGTGTCATCAGATTGCCACGACGGGATAGCCGCTTTGCTGATCTTCTTTTTCGTTTGCTTCTTTTTCGACTTCTTCTTTGTGGCCGCTTTCCCGTTGCCTGAGGCGGATTCCAGAGCTTTCAATCGGTCTGTTCCGGTCGGCAATCCTGAGATCGCATATGCCCGATTCAATGCCGTAAGAGCATCGTCCCCGTTCGAACAGCCCATCAGTGCCGCATCCGCACGGACGGCAGCCGATAATCGTTCCAGCATTTTCTCAAAGCGTTTACCCGCAGACTTTTTCCAGAGCGATTCGCCAAACAGATTGCTGACCAGCAACCCATCCGACCAAAGACTCAGAAACTGAGACAACGAATTGTAGACTTCAGCAACCGGTGCCCCTTTAGCGTCAGTCACCTGCTGAAGCTGATCGCCCAAGGCGGTGCGGCCTGCACGCGACAGTCGTGGAGCTCCTTTGACATCATCAAAGAGAGCCCCGCAAACCAGCGGCAACAAACCAGCCTTCAGCCAGGTGGCGTGAGTCTCGGCCGAATCGTCCAGCAGTTCCTGCCAGTCTTCCGTGTCGGCAGCGTGGATGAAACTTTCAGACTGAGCGAGCGCCGCGGCCAGAGTCGCTCGCCACAAACCACCAATCACCTCAGCGGGAAACTGGCTTCCGTACAAAGCCAACAGTTCGCAACACGCCAGCAGTGCGGTAGGACAACTTTCCGATTCGGCGCTGCCATGAGTCAACCAGAGTCGAAGTAGCTCGGTTGCTTCGCGACTGAGACGCGACGTGGACTTGACCTGCTTCTTCAGGTTGCCCTTAGGCGGTCGCTTAGTCGGCGTCGTCTCGCTGCGAACTCGTGCAAGTACCGCGAGAATGGAACCAGAGTCCGCCGACTCGACAGCGTCATCGAGCGTTGCGAATCGTGGTTTGTCATCCTGCAGCCTGGACGGAGTTCTTTCGAGACACTGCTGCTTCCAGCACATCCCGATCGTTCGCAAGCTGAAGTCGGAGTCTTTGCTTCTGCACGTCGCAAACTCAGACTGCCGCCACTCCACGGAACCGAGAAAGTCGTTGCTGGAATTATTCAGCAGCCCGGAAACAGGCAGCCCAAATCGAACCTGAGTAGTCATGGTCACTCGTTGTCAATAAATCAGAAAGAACGATATCAAAAAACGTTGAAGGCAACTTCTTAATGAAATGTTGCCTTAGCAGAACCACGAATGGACACGAATTACAATTCGGACTAGATTCGTGTTTCTTCGTGTCCATTCGCGGTTCTAAAAATGTGTCACCTGACGACGCAAATTCGTCATTCGCCATCAGCATATCGATGAGTTGGAACCGGACGGCCCGGTCGAAAACTTTGCGTTTGCCGAAACTCGACGGTCGCGTCAATCTGCTGTCCGGCCTGTTCCACACAGGAACGCACCATCTTCTCAAGTTCTTCGGGATCGCACGCCACTCGAGCATTGACGATCAGGTCAACATCCTGAACATCGCAGTTTGACGGCAATGAAAGTTCTGGCTCCGTCGTGCTGCTGACCAGGTTGGCGACTCCAAAGAAGCCTTCCCACAAGCCAATCGTTTTCAGATGAGCGGTCTCAGCGCCCGCGGCAGCTAATGCAGCCTGCAGTTTCGCGACGACGTCGAGAAGTAGCTTGTCCAACGAAAACTTCTGGTTGGATGAAACGTGGACGCTGCTGTTCAGCCAGCCGAGTTCCGCTTCACCGTCGGCGTAGGTGTCGTAGTCGATGTCGAGCACTCGCCGACCGAAGTCTCCGTCCTGATCAAGCAGGTGCGTCAGGGCGTCGTAACCTTCGCCGGTCTTCGCTGAAACTCGCAGCACAGGAATGCCGGGGCAGTGTTCGTTGATGAGTCCGGTCAGTTCGTCGGCCTGCTCCTGACTCAGCTCGTCGATACGGTTAATGAGGATCGCGTCGGCTTCTTCGATCTGCTTCTTAAGAATGTACGCGGCCTTTGGCGAGAAGCCGGCTTTACTATCGTTTCGCAAAACCCGGCCGCCGTGACTGGGCTTCAGGATGACCGAGTACGGAGCGATCTGAAACGTCGCGTTGTAAAGACGTTTGATCGGCTGAATGACCGTTGCAACGAGGTCCGTGCAGCTTCCGACAGGCTCGGCGAGAATCACATCGGGACGTTCGCCTTCACTGAAGCCATCCATCGTCGACATCAGCTCGTCAAAGTTGCAGCAGAAGCAGGCGCCCGCCACCTCGCCCACGTCGAAGCCTTGAGACCTCAACGAATTCGTATCGACAAGGTCAGCGGCCTGATCGTTCGTGACGATGCCGACTCGCTTCCCTTGATCCATGTAGTGTCTGGCCAGTCGAGCCAGCGTGGTCGTCTTACCGGCTCCAAGGAAGCCGCCAACCATTATGTACCGAATCTGATGAGTCATTGCGGGTGTTTCAGGAGAAGGCGTTCAGCAATTTAATCGGTGCGGCGAGCCGTGACGCTTAAGGCAACGCGCCGGACTGCAGGTCTTTCACGACTTCTGCGAGGATCGCCGGGTCGGCCGAAGCGATGACGTGCCGGACTCGTTCCGCCGGAACTTTCAAGCGAGTCATGATGTCCTCAGCCGTCTTCCACATCTTCTCTTTTTTCTTGCCCTCGGACAGGTACAGGTTCGTCACAAGTTCGCTGAGCTTCTCGCCGTCGATGCTCTCACGATTATCGTAATACCGCTTGATAATACCTTGCTGATGCCTTGAGTAGTCTTTGGCTGCCATGCCATCTTCCTGATTCGCGTGTTATGAAAAAGTAAAACTGCCGCTCTGACGTCTGGGCCTGACGCCGTTCGCACTACTTCTCTTCGATACGATAAAGGTGAGTGTCGGTCCGCACGAACAACGCATCGCCCGCGACAGCCGGTGACGCCATGAATCCACCGTCCAGGGAGTTCTCTGCTAACTGTTTGAACTCCTTGCCGGATTCAATCACGACCGACTTCCCCTCCTGACTGAAGAAATAAACCCGACCGTTGGCAAAAAGCGGCGACGCCGAATAATTGCCTTCGATCCGTTCCTTCCAGAGCTCTTTGCCCGTCCGAGCGTCCAGGCACATGCCGATGCCTTTGTCGCTAATGAAGCAAAGCTCGTCGCCGATCAGCAACATCGACGGTTTCTGCGGCAACTGGCCGTCCATCTGCCACTCGACCAGCGAGCCATCTTTCGCTTCAGTGCCATCGTAGCGAACGGCCAATAGCCTCGGGCGAATGAAACTTGTCGAAACGAAGACGAGTCCGTTCCCGAAGACCGGCAGCGGGACTGTCGAAAATCCGAGTGTCCCGTAACTGGCTTTCCAAAGCTCTTTACCACTGGCCGGATCGTACGAGTAAACCCAGTCGGCACCCGGCGAGATAACCTGAGTGCCGCGTTCTTCGTCCTCGATGATTGCCGACGTGCTGTAACACTTTTGAAATTCGAGCTTCTCGTTCATCTTGCCCGAGCGTTTGGTCTGCCAGACCGTCTTGCCGTCTCGTTTGTCAATTGCGGCGACATACTGAGTATCAATTCCGTCGAAGTTGATTATGAGATTGTTCTGCCACAAAGCCGGCGACGCGCCCGGACCATTCTGATGGTCGACGTGGTGCTCGGTGTTCGTCCAGAGAAGCTTGCCCGATTTCGTGTCGACAGCCACCGTCCCGTAAGTTCCAAAGTGGCAGTACAGCCGACCGGCTTCCAGAATCGGCGTCGGTGAGGCGTAGCTGTTCAGCGAGTGAATCGGCTCGGGCTCGTCGACTTTGATAAGTTCAACATCGTGCAGCACTTTTCCGGAATCGCCGCTAACGCAGATCGCTCGCAAAGAAATCGAGCCAGCGATCTCAAGCCCGCGGGAATTCTTGATTGCTGCCAGTCGCTCCTTTTCTTCCGCTTCAGAGAGCTTCGCTTCGACGGCCGTCGTCACCCAGATTTGGTCTCCCGAGATCACCGGCGAAGAATGGCCGGTCCCGGGGACAGCCACTTTCCAACTGACGTTTTCGGTTTCGCTCCAGCTGAGCGGCAGTTTCGCCGAGTCGGCATGACCGTTCGAACGCGGCCCTCGAAACTGCGGCCACTCGTCGGCCGCACGGGCACTGACGCCAGCAAAGAGAGCAGCCACCAACGCCGCCCCAATACAATTTGCGAGTCGCTGTTTCACGGTTTCGCCTCACATTGATTCGGAGAATGAAAAGAGCGTGCGAGTCTAGCCAATGCTGGTCGTTTGAGAAACCAGCAGAGGGCGGCAAACACTCGACCGTGCATCCTCGACGGTGGCTCGTTCGGAGCGACAATCATCAAGGCCGGAATCAGTAGTTGAAGAGGTCCGCCATCGTGTGCGAAGTCCCGCCCGCCAGGTTCAGAGCGTCTCGAACTTTGCACTTCACATTCGGAGTCAGTCGCCGGCCCTTCATCGCCCGAGTCACCATCTTGTGAGTCATCTGGACGGTCGAGGCCGCGACAACGTCGTGCGGTTTCAAATTGAGAGCTTCCATCAGAGCAGCAATCGGCTGTTCGCCGAGGTCGCGATCCAGAGTGTCGTTCATCGTTGTGGTCGATCTTTGCAGGTGATTGATTCAGGCTGACAATTGATTCAGCCAGACAAGTGGTTCAGGCGGTGCAGTAAGTACCCTCGAAGCATGAGGCGACTACCTCCAACACCGACATACGCAACTGTAGCCGATTGACGCAATCACTCGCGACCTGCGCCCCGATTCGAGCACAAATCGACGTCTTGACGCCGCACAGGATTACTATTTTCAAATTGAGGAGTATGCCTCCCGTGCATCTGACTTCTGACAATACCTGTCACCGTTCGCCAAACACCATCTTTCCCAAGAGAGAATCGCCCAAAAAGTGACGCGAAATCGCACTGCGATGCGTAATCCTGAGTAGATCACATCTGTACCTCGCAGGATTTCCCTTAGGTGATTCACTCGCGATCTGCCGATACCTCAGTCGTCAGCGGTAAACCGCAAACGGCGAACAGTCGCCAGAGATCGACTCCATCCGTTTTCAAAAATCCGCAGGTTTCGCAACCACAGCGTCGTCCGGCCCTGGGCCGGCGACGCAAACACAACAGGAAGTAATGACAGATGGATATCGCAACACTTTGCAGAGACATTCGCAAGCAGATCACAGCCTTCGAAACGGAGTCGCAGGCGTACGCCGCTCAAGTCGAACGAGGAAACGAAATCTTCGAAAGTTCACGAGCTCAAAGCTTCTCAGACGGAGCCGCTGAAGCGTTAACGGCGACACTGCGGCAGCTCGAAGACCTGCGTGATATGCAGGAATCCGCTCTGGAATGGGGCAGCTCTTCCGAACAAGAACCGTGGGAATCGGGCATCCTGTCGTAATTTGCGGCAAAGGAGATTTCGACCAGGCCCGGCAACGGAAACCAGCCCTTCCGTTGTCGGCCACGCGTCTCTCGAGCGTGCGACACACGAATTGAAAACGAGCCAGCGCATGAATGTGCGTTCCGAATTACTTGCTGCTTTCTTAGCCCAAAGTTGCCTGATTGATCCGAATTGCACATCCTGCGTTTAGCGGCCGACTCATCGAAGAGCACGTCGAACGTCCACGCAACCAGGAATCGCAATGACGGATGCTCCATCCGAACAAGTCGCCGACCAGGTCGAGATTTCCTGTCAGGCCTGCGGCTCGACACTGCTGCTCGATTCGCATCTACGGACGACAGTCTGTCCGTACTGTGCATCGCCGTCGGTAATCGAACGACCGCCGTCTCCCAACCGCCCTGCCCCGTCGTTCGTCGTCGGCTTCGTTGTTGACCACGACCGCGCCGCGGCGGCGGTCCGAGACTGGATCAGCTCAGCCAGTATCTTCGCACGTTCCGACTTCAAACAGGCGGCCCCGGAAGTGACTCGCGGAGTCTACCTGCCGGCCTATCTTTACGGAGCCGTCGCAAACTCGAGTTACTCTGCGAGGATCGGCGAGGACTACACAGAAACCGAGACGTACACCACGACCGATTCGAAAGGCAACACGGTCACCAGAACGCGGACCGTAACAAAGACAGAGTATCGATCACTCAACGGCGAGCATTCAACGTACATCGTCGACGTCGTCGTGACAGCTTCGGCCGGAGTCACCAACGACGCTCTGGAAGCCGTTGAACCGTTCGACCTTCGAGCACTTCGCCGTTACGAGCCGTCCTTCATTTCCGGCTGGCTGGCCGAGGATCCGTCACGTTCGAAAGATGATTGCTTCCAGCTTTCGCATGACGAATCGGTTGCGAAGGTCGAGCAGTTGCTTCACGAATTTATGCCGGGCGATTCTCATACCAGCCTGCAATTTCAAACCAACCTGTCGAACGAAGTGATCGACCTTGTGCTGCTGCCCGTATGGTCTTTCGCGGTTCGCTATGCGGAAGATCGCCCGCCCGTGCAAATTCTGGTCAACGGCCAGACCGGGCGAGTCGGCGGCAAAGTTCCGATCTCGACCATCAAAGTAACCATCGCCGTGCTGACCGGTCTGATCGTCGTCGGCGGGTTCGCTCTGGCCATCGCGTCTCAGAATTGAGGACTCCGTGACTACAGCCATTGAAATTTGTGAACGTTGCGAATCGCCTCTCGAAACCGGCGACCTGCGCTGCTCGATCTGCGGGCAGGTCTCGCCGGCAGATCGTCCACACGCTGAAAAGTTGACGGTGCAGATTCTGCGGTGCCGGGGATGCGGAGCCGCCACGGCCTACGACATCAAACACCAGGCTCCGTCGTGCACATTCTGCGACTCGGTAGTCGAAGTTGAAACGCTCGAAGATCCGCTGGAACAATCGGAGGGTTACCTGCCATTCACGATTGGCCAGGACGAAGCCCGCAAGGCGATGCGTCACTGGCTGAGTTCGCTCGGCTGGTTTCGGCCATCGGACCTCACAACTTCCGCGCGTCTCGAACAGCTCAAACCGCTGTGGTGGGTCGGCTGGGTCTTCGATGCCGAATCGTTTGTCAGTTGGGCCGCCGACTCAAACGCCGGCTCGCGACGATCGGCCTGGGCGCCGCACTCAGGACAGGTCGAAATGACGTTCGACGATATTCTGGTCTCCGCGTCGCGAGGACTTTCGGACGCTGAAGTTTCCGCGATTAGTCCGGGCTGCGACCTGGCCACCATCCGCAAAGAACCGGAAGGTGCTCAGAACGCGACGATCGAACAGTTCGACCTGCAACGGTCGCAGGCGAGGCAGCAGGTCATCGAGGCCATCCAGGTCATCGCCGCGCAACGCGTCGAGCAAAGCGAAATCCCCGGCACCAGCTTTCGAAAAACCAGTGTGTCGGTTGTTCTTCGCAAGCTGATCACAAGACGTTTCTCGCTTCCGGCCTGGATACTTGCCTACCGGTACAAAGGCCGGCTTTATCGAATGGTGATCTGCGGACAGAACGCTTCTTACGTCACCGGTTCCGCGCCGTACTCGATCATCAAAATCATCTTCGTCGCGGTGAGTGTCGTCGCCGCGATGCTGGCTATCTTCGCGGCGGTAGCTGCGAGCTGATTTCCGGGCAAGCCGGCCTCGTTGTCAACTACGTGACGCCAATTGTCGATGTCAGACGCTCGGCCGCAGGGTTGCCACGGCATCGTCGACACTCGCGAAAAGGCTAAGGATCGTGTCGACCTTCGTGGTTTCAAGAGCCATCGTCGCGAACGGCGTGGCTCCCGAAATTGCGAGCTGACCGTTGCCTCGCTCTTTCAATCGGGCAGCCGTTGCCATCAGAAGCCCAACAAACGCCGATCCGAAATATCGGGTGTGCGACAGGTCAATCACGACTCGTGCCGGCGTTGCAGTATTCGCAAGCTCGCGCAGCCCGTCGAGTCTCGCCAGATCACTTTCGTAGATGCTGGCAAAGTCCGTTCCCAGGCGAACGACCGTCACTCCCTTTTCGACGGAAATCACAATTTGATCGTCATCATCCATCAAAAGTTATCTCCACACATTGACAGAACCACCGTGCAACACAGCGCAATCTGCGGGCGTCGTACGATGACGACGAGTTGAAGAACCGGCAACTGAAAACCGCCTCGAATCATGGGACGCGATCGGGGGTTTCGATAGGCTTCCGCCATGCCAGACGAAATCGCCCCAGACGAGACCGCCATCGAGCAACCAACAAGCAACCACTCCCGCAGCGTCCTCGCGATTATGTTCGGTGTGGCAATTGTGATGATGGCCGTCACCGCCTGGTCGTGGCAGTCGGAGGGTCTCGTGTTCGATCTTCTGCGGACCGACCAGACCGCGGCCTGGAAGGTCGAACAACTGCAGCAGTTCTTCGAAGCTTGCGGTCCGCTCGCCCCGATCGTTTACGTCGCGTTTGTCACGATCGAGGTGGTCGTCGCTCCGATTCCGGGACTGATGCTGTACGCTCCTGGCGGGGTTGTATTCGGCGGATTTTTTGGCGGCCTGCTCTCTCTAATTGGAAACGTGCTGGGAGCCGGAATCGCGTGCGGCATCACCAGAACGATTGGCTCAACATGGCTGACTCGCGTGTTTCCGGTTGAGTCGCTTGAGAACGCTCAACAGGAACTCGACCGGCGAGGAAGCTGGCTGATTTTCCTCCTGCGAGTGAACCCGTTGACCTCGTCCGACCTCGTGTCGTACGCGGCAGGGTTCACGAGAATTCCCATCTGGAAAGTCATGCTCGCCACCATGTTCGGCATGGCCCCGCTGTGCTTCGCCCAGGCATGGCTCGCCGAAAGCCTGTTCGTCGCGTATCCGGAATTGCTCTACCCGCTGCTGGCGGCCGGGATCGTCTACATCATTGTTATCGTTGTCGTGATTCGACGGCTGGCGACGGGACCAAACACTTGATCGGTGCCTGCTTAAATCCAATGGGGACGTGACGACAAAGTAACAACGGGTGGCTGGTGGTCGAGCCCTGGCGAGCCCCCAGTCCCACATACAGACGGTACAGTTCTACGGCTTAAGTCCAGCTTCACCTGGCGTCACCGGCCGATGCCGGACGATCTGAGCTTTGAAGTCGCCGAGACTTTGCCAGTGAAGAGGTTTGTTAAGGTCGACTTCGGTCACGGCGACCGATCCCCATTCTTTGGCTTGAGCCAGCGGCTTTCCGTCGTGACCGTAGATGGCTGAGATCATCCAGTTCGACGAGACGTCGGTGTACGTGCTGCTTACGACGTAAACGTGATTCTCGCAGGCTCGCGCGGCTCCGAGCAACGGGTTACAGCCCCAGACTGGCCAGGCGATAACTTCCGCACCGTTGTTGCTTAACTCGCGAGCGACTTCAGGAAAGAACCCGTCGTAACAAATCATCATTCCGACTTTGCCGAAGCGAGTTTCAAACACGGGATACTCGCTGCCGGGCATGATGCCGCCTTCGACTTCTCCTCGAGGCAAAGTGACCTTTCTGTACTTTCCTGCAATCTTTCCATCGGGTCCCAGCAGCACGGCCACGTTGTAGACCAGATGTTCGTCGCGTTCGAGCAGCCCGGCGACGATGTATAGATCGTGTTTCTTCGCGAGCGTCCCAAAGTAGTCTGTCGACGGGCCAGGAACAGACTCCGCAACGTCGACATATTTCAAACCGGTTCCGTAAAACGTCAGCGTTTCCGGCAGAACGACAAAGTCCGCTTTCTGTTTCGCAGCGTCCGCGATCAATGATGCGAACTGCTCGCGTTTCTCTTTTGGAGTCTTCCCTTCTCGTGGCTGATGATGAACCGTCGCCAGCCGAACTTTGCCAGAATTCGGTGCGGAGATCTTTTTCAGCGAAATATCAGACCACTCGATGCGCGAATTCGGATCGCCCCATCGGAAGTGCAGTTCAAGCTTCGCCTGAGTCGCGTCGCTGGGTACGAGATAAGTGCCGGCAACTTCGGTCCAACCGTTTTTCGTTGGACCGTCGGCGGGGAATTCGGGTTCCGCGCGAGGTCGCTCGCCCGGCCGGTACGACGCGAAAGATGGGTCATCGTGTCGGACCTTCTCGCCAGCATCGTTGAGCCAGATAATTCGAGCCGCTCCTGTACGACGAACGAGTTCCACATTCTTCGTTCGGCGTGAGGCCGAGAATCGAAAATACTGACCACCCTCAATCGGGACGATCTTCTTCCACACGCCTGTCAGGCCGTTGCGATCATCCGACTGCATGACCAAGGCTCCCGAGCCAGTCCGGCCGCCTTCGGGAAGCCACTCGGCCGATGGTTGAATCTCGGCGCGAGGCGATTCGAAAACCCAGCCGTCGTGCTCCGGTTCGCCAGCAACCAGCGACTGACAATGCAGAAATTCCGTAGCGGCAAGCAGCGTGAAAACGAGTCGGCTCATCAGAGTGCTCCTGTCAGGAAAGCGGCACGGCGGCGATGCTCGCCAGTATGTGCTGCGGCTGCCCCTTCGAAAAGCAACGACGCCGTTTCCCGCCTGCACGTCGACAGCTCACCGCTCGGCGGATGCATCGAACGCCGGATACCGATCGCG
Organism: uncultured Planctomyces sp.; assembly: GCA_937899075.1. Lineage (GTDB taxonomy): Bacteria > Planctomycetota > Planctomycetia > Planctomycetales > Planctomycetaceae > JABMPE01. Next base: position 12,070 of record CALDJX010000392.1, read on the forward strand.
ATTCCGGTCCCACCAGGTTGACCAGGCTTCGATCGCGGCGTCGGAAGGCGCCACCGGATTTCGCCAATCGTCGGGGCTGCGTCCCTGAGTTTCACTCGTCAGTCGAAAAAGTGCTTTGGCCGTCTGGTAACGCACTTCCGGACTTTCGTCGCGCAGGAGCGGCAGCAGCTCGCTGATCAGAATCGTAGGCGCGAGGTCCGCGACAATGCTCATCGCGCTCGCACGTCGACCGGGTTCTGTCTGCGAAATCGGAGACTGCACATAGCGAATTAAGGGGAGCACGCAGTGTTCACCCAGACTGCGAATTTCTCGTTCATAGAGCATCGACATTTTCGACCGGCCGATGCGGGCGAGCAATTCGTCGACACGGTGACTCAGCTCCGGGTCGTCGTGCCCTTTTTGCGTCAGCAACGGATGAATCCAGCTTGTCGCCAGCACGATGTCGTCAGCGGGGGACGAGACATCGACTTCTCCGTTGACGATGCTCGCGTTCTGGCCGGACTTCAGCTCATGCCGGCCAGACGCGGTTTTCACGTCGACGGAAGCCCCCGCAGCACTCATCACCTGCCCTGCCCCGTCGGAAGATATCGCCGTCAGAAATCCCGATCCTGAACCGGCAGCCGACCATAAATTTTTGCCGGATGACTGTGGCGACGCAGCTGGCCCACAGGAAAAGACTTCGATCGTGCCGTCGTTCGCCGACCGGCAAAAGACCTGCCCTTTCTGCAGCTCCACTTCCCGCGGCGACCGAAGCCTGACTTCCGTTTCGCCGTCCATTCGAATGACCGCCCCGTCGGAAGTCACCAGCTCGCAACTCGCTCCCTTCGCCGTGCGAACCTTGCTGTCCGTTGGGCACGAAAAGTTCGCAAGCGGCGCAACGCACCATCCGCCACTGGCAGAATCGAACTCAACCTCTCCCGTCCGGGCAACCAGCGTTGCGATCCGAGAATCGCCCATTGGTTGAACAATACCCTTCGGCGATTGCCCGCCCGGACTTTGTTCGTGATCAGAATTCTGTTTGTCAGGAAGAGCGATCGGACCAAACGATTCAGGCGTCGAGTGCTGCGATCTCGGAGGGAAAATCGCCAGCGCTAACACAAACCCCACGACCAAAGCCAGAACCAGCGACTTCCAATCAACGCGTCGAGCTTCTGCTCGCGAGCAATCGTCAACTGCCGGCCTGACTGTCGCGACGTTCGCTTCGACCATGGCCGTCACACGGTCAGCGATCTGTCGCGCTGCATCGCGTTCCGGCGCAAACGCTTCAGTCAACGACGCATCAACAAGCCACATCGATTCGGCCACTGACTGACACTCAGCGCACGATGAAAGATGCCCTTCCACGAGCACGCGGTCGGCGTCGTTGATCTCGCCGTCGACCAGCGCATTAATCAGTGGATGCGCGACTTCACAATTCATAACGGCTCCTTCGCAAATCATTGACCGGTTCTCGCGGGGTGAGCCGTTCCCGCAACATTGCTCGCGCTTTCGTTAGCCGGGCGTTGATCGTCGCGGACGAGACACCCAGCAACTCGGCCAGATCCTGATACGTCGCGTCCTGGTAGTAGTAGAGCATCAGCACCTCCCGAAACTCGTCCGGCAATTCTTCGACGACCGACATCAGATGCCGCAGTTCGTCGGCGTGTTCGACTGATCCATCGGGTTGGCTCGTCAGGAATCCTGCTGGCTGCTGATCGGAGGGCAACTCGGTAAACGAAACCTGCCCCGTCTGCTTGGCTTTCAGCCAGTCCAGACAAACCCGTTGAGCGATTCCTCGCAGCCACGGCCCAAACCGATCCGGCGACTCCAGCGTGGCGAGTGACTGAAAGCCGCGCAGCAGCGTTTCCTGAGCCAGTTCTTCCGCAACATCTTTGCGACGCACTCGCGCATGACAAACTGCCAGCACGCGCGCAGACCAACGCCGCACCAGCTCCGCGTAGGCCGCCGTCGTTGCAGAAGCTGTCGCTCCTGAACGTGCCACGCGGACCAGTTCAGCGTCTTCAACGGGGCTGTCATTCGCAGCCTGAGTCATGATCGCAAACTTTCCACACGGCGGAGTAGAACGAGCGGCGACATTCAATACAGAAAATCTGCCGAGGTTGTCAGAAATTTGTGAAATCCCCAAAGACCGACTGATAACTCCACACGGTCAGTCTACCTGAATGTGCCGCCAGGCCGGGCGTCGGTCGGATCACTGAAGAGATCGCCGACTCAACACAGTTCACCATTCAGGAGACAGACCATGCGACTCATTGCCGGATTCAGTGCGTTCCTCGCGACGGCTGCCGCTGTCATCGTGCTCGCCGCAGGGCCAGCAGCTGACAGCAAAGCACCGGGCACGGGACAACAAACAGAGAGCGACGACCCGCTGATCGTTCACGAGTGGGGTACCTTCACCAGCTTTTCCGGCTCGGACGGAGTTCGCCTGGAATTCCGACCGTTGGCCGACGAAGACCTGCCGCCGTTCGTGCTCGACCGCTTTCTCCAGGCGGGACTCCCGTCGTTCGGGAAAAGGATGATCACCACCCGACTGCGAATGGAAACGCCGGTGACCTATTTCTACTCAAAGCGGGAACGCGACGTGAATGTCCGGGTCGACTTCCCACAAGGGTTACTGACTGAGTTCTACCCGCCAGTTGTCTCGATGACTCCGGACTTCAAAAATGGTGAAGACCTTTCAATTCGAAATTCGTCACTCGACTGGGGCAAGGTTCACCTGATCCCGCAGGATTTCGTGAAGGTGAATATCGAGGACAAAGATCGGGCACGACTCATTGAAGAAAGATTGCTCGGCGGCATGATCCCTCCGGCCGCGGGAGAGAATCATTACTTCCACGCCAGGGAAACGGACTCGGCCATCGTCCAGGTCCACCTCGATCCGAATCCGAAACAACCACTGCGCCCGGTCGGCGACTTCTTCGAGAAGTTTCTGTTCTATCGAGGGATCGGCAACTTCGAACTCCCGCTCAAACTGACGGCATCCGGCGGCGGAAAGTATGAGCTGCTGAACTCGGGGCCGGACGACATCCGATCGCTCTTCCTCGTCACCGCTGACGGAAACGAATTGCGATTTTCAAAGTTCGATCAGATCGCCTCGGGGCAGCAGCGCACGCTGACGCAAAGCGACAAGGCAGCCACGATGGAAGAACTCTCGGAAGCCGTCGTCCAGTCGCTCATCGAAGAGAAGCTCTACGAAAAAGAAGCCAGAGCGATGGTCAAAACCTGGCGATCATCCTGGTTCGGCGAAACCGGCACGCGACTGTTTTACATGGTGCCGACACCGATCACTGAAAAACTGCTGCCGCTGAAAGTCGAGCCGCAACCGGCGGAGACGGTGCGAGTCCTCGTCGGACGAATGGAGATCATGCCGCCGGAAACCGAGCAGCAGGTTCTTGAACTCGTCCGGGCCAGCTACGCCGAGCGTGTCCAGCAGGTCAAGCAGGCTCACGCGGCGAAGAAACCGACCGGTCCCGTGAAATGGTCGCCCGAGCTGACCAGACTCGGACGGCTCACCGAACCGGCCTTGGCACGAATTCGGGCCATCGCCCCGGAACGCGAAATTCGGATTCACGCGGCAGAGCTGATGAAAGTGCTCCAAAACCTGCCGCCCATAGTGAGGAACGGCCTTATAAGTCCAAAAGCTGAACAGCTCGCAAGGGCGACGGAAAAATAGCGGACTGACTCCGGCTGATGCCCAGCTTCTCGGCCTTCCGAACGGCCGGTTGTCGCGTCTTAAGAGCCTCAGAGAACGCTCGCGGCGGCCGACCGGGGCCTTTCTGGACGATCTCTCGATATAAAGGACAGACCCTACGTTTTGCTCAGTCGCTTCGGTATCCTGCGACCGCA
>CALDJX010000393.1 GCA_937899075.1 uncultured Planctomyces sp.
CATGTAGATCGATACCGGCCAGGATGCTCCATCGGACCATCTAACAAGAGCCGTGGCGATGAGTGGTGCGATTCCGCCAGCCAGTGGCGATGCCAGTTGATAGCCGACAGAGGCGCCGCTGTAGCGGACTCGCGTTCCGAAGAGTTCCGAAAAGAACGCCGCCTGCGGGCCATACATCAGCGAATGGCCGATCAGTGCCAGCACGATCGATAGCCAGATGAGCAATGTCTGCTGAGTCTCGATCAACCAGAAGAATGGGAAGGCGAATAACGCTACAAAAATCGCACCGGCCAGGTACACAGGCCGACGCCCCACTCGGTCTGACAGAATTCCTGCCAGGGGAATAGCGACAAGCTGAACGGCCGCCGCAATCCAGATGCCGTTAAGGATTGTCTGCTTCGGGAGGTCCAGATAATCGGTCGCGTATGTGAGTACGAAAACGGTGAAAATGTAAAAGCAGACGTTCTCGGCAAAGCGAGCCCCCATCGCGAGCAGGACGCTGCGTCGGTACTTGCTGAACACTTCAAGAATCGGCAACGGGCTGACGTCGTTCTTCTTTTGCGATTCGGCAAAGAGCGGACTTTCAAACACCTGAAACCGAATAAACATCCCGACGGCCAGCAACACGATTCCCAGCAGAAACGGCACTCGCCAGCCCCACGACAGAAACTGTTCTTCGGGGAGCGACGAGAAGTACGAGAACACCGCCGTCGCCAGCAGCAGGCCGGCGGGGACTCCCATTTGAACGCAGCTTCCGTAGAAGCCTCGCTTTCCGGCGTGGCCATGCTCGACGGCCATTAGGACTGCTCCGCCCCACTCGCCACCAACTCCGAGCCCCTGCACAAGTCGCAGGAAAATCAACAGACAGGGAGCCGCGACGCCGATCGTCTCGTAAGTCGGCAGGACGCCGATGAGAAACGTCGCCAGCCCCATCATCAAAAGCGTTGTAACGAGCATCGCTTTGCGACCGATTCGGTCTCCGAAATGCCCGAAGATGACACCGCCCAACGGTCGCATGAAAAAGCCGAGAGCAAACGAACCGAACGCCGCCATCCGGCTGACGAACTCATCGTCCGACGGAAAGAACAGCCGATCAAATACCAGAGCCGCGGCCGTCCCGTACAGGAAGAAGTCATACCACTCGATCATCGTGCCGACGAAACTTGCGAGCACAACGCGTCCGACTCGTACCTGCCCAGTTGGCACCTGATTTGTCGGAACCTGATCTGTCACGGGCAGTCTCGTTTTCTATCGGGGCGAGTCTGGAAGGCGTCATCTGCAACTTGGGTCAACTCGCGGCATCACCTCGGATGGTAGCCGCGCAGCCGAGAATTTCTCTATCGTGTGCCGTCGATTGGCAACTGCCTTCCCTGCACCTCTCGAAAGACCACGCCATGCTACGCCTGCTCACCGCGACGGTTCTGCTCGCCACATTCGCCGGTCCATCCATCGCTCAGGATGACCTCAACGTTGACGGCGTCACGGAGCAACACGTCATGATCCCGATGCGCGACGGCGTTCGGCTGTCCGCCTACCTCTACACTCCCGCGGAAGATGGCCCGTGGCCAGCGGTCTTTGAGCAGCGATACGTGAGCCTTCGAGCCGCTTCGACTCGACAGGCAGCGGCGACCGTCGCGAAGTCGGGTTACGTCGTCGCGCTCGTCAACTTTCGTGGCGCTCAACTGTCTGAAGGTACCTGGGCTGGCTATCGAGCGCTGCAGTGGGGCGAACTGTCCGATGGCTATGACACGTGCGAATGGCTCGCGAAGCAGAAGTGGTGTACCGGGAAGATCGGAACGTTTGGCGGATCGCAGGGCGGCTACGCTCAGAACTATCTGGCCGTGACGCAGCCTCCGCATCTGGTGTGTCAGTACATGCGGGACACCGGTCTGAGTCTTTTTCAGGAAGGCTACCGAATTGGCGGCACGACTCGCCCCGAACGATTCAAAGGGATGGATGCTGTCGCCAGAAACCCTGAAGACAATCAGCAACTGCTCGCAGAATGGTTCCGGCATCCCACTTATGATGACTACTGGAAAGCCGAGGACTGCACGCTGCACTTCGACAAGATGAACGTCCCGTGTTTCACCATCGGAAGCTGGTACGACTTTATGAATCAGGGATCGGTCGCCAGCTTTCAAGGTCGGCAGCATCACGGTGGGAAGAACTCGAAGAATCAGCAGCAGTTGATCATCGGCCCGTGGCTCCACGGCGGACGCAGCAAGAGCAACCGCATTGGCGAGATGATCTACCCCGAGAACGCCGCCTTCGACGTAAGTTCTCACATGGTCCGATGGTTCGATCACTACCTCAAAGGCAAAGACAACGGCGCCAATCGTGACGCCAACGTTCGCTACTACGTGATGGGAGCAGTCGACGAACCCGGTGCCCCCGGAAACGTCTGGCGAACGGCCGAAGACTTTCCGCCCAAGGCGGCGGAGACGTCGATGTTTCTCCACAGCGGCGGTGGCCTTTCCATGCTCAAGCAGGCGTCGGAAAGCAGCTCGACAAGTTACGTCAGCGATCCACTTCACCCGATGCAGATTCCCGGTCGCTCGTTCCCCGGAGCACGAGACGCTCGCGATTTCGAGAAGCAGTCGGAAGTTCGGACCTTTACGACAGCGCCGCTTGAAACACCGACCGAGTGGACTGGCCGGGTTCATGCCGAGCTTTACGTCTCATCGACGGCTCTCGACACCGACTTCATCGTCCGGGTCAGCGATGTTTATCCCGATGGGCGATCAATTCTGATTGTCGACTACCCGCTGCGAGCCCGTTATCGCGAAGGCTTCGACAAAGAAGTTCTCATGACACCCGGCAAGGTTCACAAAGTGGCGTTCCCAGTCGGCTGGATCAGCCAGATCTTTAACAAAGGACACCGTATTCGAGTCACCGTCGCCAGCACCGGTGCGCCGCTTTACGAACCGAATCCACAGAACGGAAAACCGCTGACGATCGAGTTCCCGGCCGACGCCCAAAAGGCGACCAACACAATCCACCACAACAGCCAGTTCGCATCGCGCATCATCGCTCCGGTATTCAATTCCGGCGAATAGGTTCGGCACATGATGGCTCGCTCTGTTCCGAACTCGCGTCCGCGCCCACACACTCAGGTGCAACGAAAACATGCCGGCAGACTCACGACAGCACAGCGTCGAACGACAAATGAAACTGTACGAGGGAGCGTGCGAACTCATACCGGGCGGCACACAGCTCATCAGCCGTCGACCGTCGCGATTTGCTGCTGGCATTTCACCCGTCTACGCGACCAGCGCGCAAGGTGCGAACATCACAGACCTCGACGGCAACACCTACATTGATTGGGTCAGCGGAATCGGTGCCATCATTCTCGGCTACTGCGATCCTGTCGTGGATGCCGCCGTCAAGAAACAGATCGATACGGGCACCATGTACTCGATCAACCACGAACTTGAAATCGAGCTGGCCGAAGAACTCGTCGCCACAATCCCCTGTGCCGAAATGGTTCGATACGCCAAGGGGGGAGGCGACGCCTGTGCCATCGCCGTTCGCATCGCTCGAGGCGCGACCGGTCGCGATAAAATTCTTTTCTGCGGGTACCACGGCTGGCACGACTGGTATCTGGCGGCGAACCTCACACCCGGCAGCCTGGATTCACACCTGTTTCCGCAAATCGATCCGACCGGAGTTCCAAAGTGTCTCGAAGGCTCCGCAATTCCATTTCCCTATGGAGATGCTGCCGCTCTGGAACAGCTGCTCGACCTTCATTCCGGTGAAGTTGCGGCCATCATGATGGAGCCGCTCCGTTCAGAAATGCCACCCGAAGGTTATCTCGAACAGGTTCGACGACTGGCGACAAAACACAATGTGGTGCTGATCTTTGACGAGGTGTCGACCGGCTTTCGTATGTCCGCTGCCGGAGTTCAGACGGTCGTCGGAGTCATCCCGGACATGGCCGTCTTCGCAAAATCAATGTCAAACGGATACGCGATGGGAGCTGTCGTTGGAAAACGCGACGTCATGGAACCTGCTGCCAGAATGTTCGTATCAAGCACTTACTGGAGTGATACCATCGGATTGCGTGCCGCGTTGACCACGCTTCGCGAAGTTCGACGACGGGATGTTCCCGAGAAACTGCAGCAGCTTGGTCGTCATCTGAAGACAACCCTAAATGAGGTTGCTGCCGAAACTGGTTGCCCGGTTTCGTGCGTCGGCATCGACACTCATCCTCGGCTCGACTTTGACATCGATGCTTCGCTCACTGCCCAGGTGACGACGCTCTACATTCAGGAAATGGCAAAGCAAGGCTGCCACGGATACACGTCTTACTATCTCAACGCTGCTCAAGGTGACGCCGAAGTTAAACAAACGGCCGACGCAGCTCGCAAAACGTTCTCACTCATTGCTCAAGCGTTGAACGACGGGAATGTTGATCAATTACTTGAGGCGAGCCCGCAGGAAGACCTCTTCCATCGACTGGTCAAGTGACGTCGTTCCGTCGCCGCGAATTCCGAAACAAAGTGAGTCCCCATGCCGGCACTTGAACTGAACGATCTCGACAGACGAATCTGGAACGAAGAATTAAACGACTTCGTCCCCGATAAAATCTTCGACGCACACACTCACATTTTTCGTTGGGCATACAACACTGACCCTGATAAAGACTCCGGGCCGCTTCGCAATTTTGTGCAACCGGCATTCGAAGATGCAGGGTGGAAATTACTCGACGAGTGCGACGAACTTCTCATGCCGGGCCGACAGGTTGAGCGGTTGTCGTTTCCGTTTCCGTATTCCAACGGCTGCGACTTTGACGGCTCCAATGAATTCATCGCGGGTGAAGTGAAGGGCCATCCGCAATCCGGCGCGTTGATGCTCGTGCATCCCGCCATGACCGCTGATGACATCGAATCCGCCGTTGAGCAACATGGTTTTCTCGGACTTAAACCCTATCGATTCTTCTCGTCGACCGGCGACTTTGTTCACTGCCGTATCACGGACTTTCTGCCTGAGCATCAAATCGCGGTAGCTGATCGGCTCGGCCTGCTGATCATGATGCACCTGTCAAAACCAGACGGCATCAGCGACCCACAGAACCTGGACGACCTCGAATTTCTAACCACACAATACCCTCGCGCCCGCTGGATTCTTGCTCATTGCGCCCGCGCTTACTCGTCATGGCCAATCGAACGTGCCGGCAACCGGTTACGAGAAATGCCGAATACGTGGTTCGACACATCGTCCGTCTGCGAATCCGACGCGATCGAAGCCTTGATCCGAACCGTCGGCATTGAGCGGGTCATGTACGGAAGCGACGACGTTCCGGTCGGTGTGTTGCGAGGAAAGTACATCTCATTCGGCTATGGCTGGGCATATCTCTCCGAGCAGAATCACAACTTCAACCTCAGTCACTGCGACGCTCGGATGACGTTTACAAGGTTCGAACAACTGCGAGCCATGAAACGTGCCGCTCGCGCCACAGGCCTGACAGACCTTCAAATCGAAGCACTGTTTCACGACAACGCCGTGTCTTTAATCCACGGACATTGCTGATCGTTTGAGGCAGGACGGTTTGAACGTCCACAATCCGTCATTCGACACCGGATGTTTCTGTCTCAACTTCCGGGAGAGTTAAGGCCAACGCAATCGTCGCCCAGCCTGTCGCGGCGGTCGAAATAAACTGATCCTTCTCATGAGGAAAGCCAGTCTCGAAGTACGGCTGAAAAGGCTTGGCTCGAGTGACAACATGCCAGGAACCGTCTTCGAGTTGCGAGTCGAGCAGGTAAGTGACTCCTCGTTCGACCACAGGCTCCGAAATGCTGACGCCGTCTCGTAACAAAGCAGCCAGTACGGTGCCGGTCGCATACGCGTCGCTGGGCATTTCAGATTTCTGCGACCAGCCACCATCTTTTTGTTGCTGCGAGATCAACTGCTTTCGCTCAGCCGCGATCTGATCCTGCCCCGAATCAACATCTACATAGCTCAACGCACGGAAGCGAAACACTCGATCTTCGGTGTCCTTTGCCTGAGTCGCCAGCAGCCACTTCCCCACGTTTGCGATCCGAGCATCCTTCGCCGTCTGCTGCTCCTCGGTGGCAAAATGACTCAACGCTCGCAGGGCGAGATAGGTATTTGCGAAATCACTTCCCGACGACGGCGGCCGCGAGCTTCCCTGGTGCCAGCGTTTATCGTCCTTCTGAAACTCCAGCAGGTAATGAGACACCGCAGCCGTCGTTTCATCCGGTTTCCAGGTACCCGCTTCAAGCGTCCACAACGCGTATCCGGCAGTCATTACCCGACCGCCCTGCCCTCGCCCTTCAAGATAGCCCTTGACGCCTCGTTTCAAGTGAGCAGCCGTGTGCTCAAGCTGCGCTGCGAAGACACATTCGTCGATGGAAAATCCTCGCCCACGAACCTCGGCCAGCGCAAAGACCGGCAGCGCCTGGCTGTGGCAGGTGAAACACTGCTTTTGCTTCGCTGAACCAGAGGCCCCTTTTTCCAATAACGGAACGGCTTTGCGGATCGCGTCGGAAATACGACCAATCCGCAAAGCACCATCGTCCGCGAGTGAAGCCGCATTTGTGCCAATCAGCAAGCAGATAACTGCCAGACAACTCGAACACTTCATCATGCTGGCCTTTGCCGTTTCGACTGCGTCAATAAGGCAGTTCGCGGATGTAGAGGTTCTTGAAGAACAACTCGCTGCCATGATGTTGCAGTTCGATCTGGTCAGCACGAACGAGTGGAACGGTGCCAGTCCTGTCCCAGTAATTTTCCAAAGCGACCCGGTCCACGATCAGCTTTCCGTTCAGCCAGATGGTGACTTTGTCGCCAACCATTCGGATCAGGAACGTGTTCCACTCTCCTGGCTTCTTATCAGCCAGAGTCGTCGGAGCGTTTCTCCAGCGTCTGTTGTTCCACAAGCCGCCCGACCCCAGATTCCGACCGTTGCGATACTGTGTAACCCACTCATCGGCGGTCGAGGGAGGGTCAGCACCTTCCTTGACGCGAGGATCCCACGGGTCCCAAATCTGCACCTGAGGAGTCCCCCGCAAGTAGATCCCCGAGTCAGCTCCGGGGGGGATCTTCCAGTCACAGTAGAACTCGAAGTCGCCGTAATCCTTCGCGGTGCACAGACTCTGTCCTTTGCCGTCGTAGGTAAGGATTCCTTCGACAACGCTCCAATGCTCGTTCATAACGCCGTTTGCGGTTTCCTGAGCAACGGCCAGAGCGTCTCCGGTCAGTGCTCGTCGGTCGTTGGCGTTTTTATGAGCAAGCCCTTTCCAACCAGTTAGATCGTTGCCGGTGAACATGGCTACGAAACCTTCAGGCGGCGTGTTATCGACACTCGAATCTGGCGACGTCGGAGACGCTGCGTAATCGGCAACGGACAGATTTCGAAACTCGACATGATCGCTGTGGCCCGCCAGGGAAATGTGCCCCTTCTTGTTCTTCATGCCGGGATGAGCGTGCCCGTCAACCGGTGTGACGTCATCCAGATGGGCATCGACAATCACGGCACCGTTAAGAATCACCATGATGTGATCCTCGATGGCGATGATCGTTTCTGAGTTCCACTCCCCGACCGGCTTCAGGTATCCGGTCCTCGATGGAACGATGCCGTAAACAGAGCCGTGATACTGCCAGGGTTTGAGCCAACTGAGCTTCCTGGTCTTTCCGCCGCCCATGTCCGCTTCGCCGGAATACTTCGACCCGTTGTGATCAAGAACCTGGATCTCCATGCCGGAACCCGAAGCATGCCCGCCCTGTGGAACGCGAATTCCGATCCCGTTGTTGCCGCTTTCTTCCAGCTTGAATTCGAAGCGGAACGCGAAGTCGCTGTATTCCTTCTCCGTAAAGAGGTTCTTTCCGCCGGCTTCGCAAACCAGGTTTCCGTCCTTCGCGAAGTACCCTTTGGTGTCGCCCGTCCAGCCGGTCAGGTCCGTCCCGTTGAACAAGTCGCTCCACTGAGCAGTCTGATCCAGAATCGCCAGTGTCGACTTTGCAGCTTCAACGTTCGGATCCGGTTTGGGTTCTGGCTTCGCATCCTGAGCGTTCACCAGCGGTGCCGACAACGCGGCCATCGTCAGCAGTATCAAAACTTTCGACATCAGTACGTTCTTCATGGGAGTCCGGCCTGTTATTTAATCGGTGTCTGAAAATTCACGCGGAGCAATCTCGTCCGCGAACCACTCTTCAACTGTCATCAGGACAGTAAGACATCGTCGTGACAATTCGAAGCGACCGACGGTTTATCAGCCCGTTGAAAAAGTGTGCCACTGGCTTTGCCAGTGCCTTCTGGGATCGGCGAATGCAGGCAATCCAGCACTGGCAAAGCCAGTGGCACACGTCGAATTAAGGTATCGCCCGTTTGTCATCGGACAGTTAGAGCCCATTCAGCCCGTCGTCGGATCCAGCAGAGCAAACTGCAGTTCTGGTCGCCCGGCAACGTTTGCGTCGCCGCTCCACATCCGTAGCAACTGCCGAACCGGCTGCAACCCGTGCTGCGCGGCCAGGCTTTCCGCGACCGAGTTCCCGGTCGGAATGTCCCAGAAGACTCGCCCCTCCGCAGTGGTCAACATCTCGCCAATCATCGAAGCAGCTTGTGACGAATTCTCCGAAACCACCGGCCCGAGATACGTCGCCACACTTCCGGGTCTCAGCATTCCATAACTCGACTGCGTGGCGACGACGCGGCACCCGGACGCCACGCTGTTCAACCAGCGCGAGCGGTCAGCGCCAAACGCCGTTTCGTCCATCGCAATCAGCGCTGACGACAACTCTCCGTCCAGCGGAAACGTCGCGACGTTCTCGCCCTCGCGCTCCCAGCGTTGAAAGTCCCATTCCGCGTGGAAGCCAAGCTGCTCGTACAACGGCTGACCGAGCGGCGTTGCGTCGAGCTTGATGCACGTCACGTTTCGTTCTCGCAGATAATCGATGCTTGTCTGCATCAGTCTTCTGGCGATTCCTCGGCGTCGATATTCCGGCAGAACGAGCATCATGCCGATCCAGGCGACCTTGGTTCCGTACGAAGTCGTCGACACGGTCCCCACCGGAACGCCTTCGAACTCGGCGATGAAACAGCCTTCGGGCTCGTACTCAACCAGCCGCCGAATGTCGTCACGCGTCTGATTCCAGCCGACCTGATCCTTCAGCGTCATGGCCAAATCGATATCGTCGAGCGTCATTTGCCGGATGTGAAGTTGCGTCTGCGACATAGACCTGATTCGATATCGAGTAATCATTCGCGAAACCTGGCCCGGGCCGATCGAGCGTCACCGGACGAAGGCATCATTGTGTGGCATATTGAATCAATCAACGTCTTCGTTCGCGAGTTACCGCCCGACCGCGGCTCATTCGTCATCGGCCAGCAGAACGACGACGAACCACCAGCGCCACCGAAGAAGCGGCGACCGCGAGGTTTCCTGGTCACGCGGCTGGAACTGGCCGACGACAAAGGCAACCGCTCATGGGGAGTCTCCGGCGACCGGCCGTCGTTTGGCTGGCTGGACAAGCGGTCGATCTACTCGCCAGACGACAAGCTGCAACGGCTGCTCGGCCTCGTCGAGCAGGCACGCGACGTCTACCTGAAAAACTCAAAGTTTGAGTCGCCATTCCGGCAATCGCTGCAGAACGCCGACGAAGTCTCTCGGGCCGGGCGAGCGAACAACCACGAAGACCTGTCGTGCAGCTTTGCCGCGGCTCTTTTTGAACGGGCGTTGATCGACGCCGTCTGTCGAACCCGCAAGCTGTCACTGTTCGAAGCCGTCCGCCGCAACGCCCTCGGCTTCACTCCGCACGAAGTCTTTTCGGAACTCAAGAACTTCCGTCTGGAGCACTTTCTTCCTCAGCGGCCGCTCACCAGATTCAACATTCGCCACACGGTTGGACTCTCTGATCCGCTCACGAAAGCCGACCTCCCAGTTGCTCAGCGGCTCAACGACGGTGAACCGGAGACGCTTGAGGAATATGTCGCGCGCGATGGGCTGCGATATTTCAAGGTCAAGATCTCTGGTAATCCGGATTCTGACCTCGTTCGACTGGGGAAAATCTGGAACGCCGTCGCGCGAACCGAACAGCCGGTCATCACGCTGGACGGAAATGAGAGTTACCAGGACATCGACGCGTTCGCGCGCTTCGTCGAAGCCTTCGAAGAAAAACAACTGGGACTCTTCCAGCACACAGCCTTCATCGAACAACCGCTCACCAGAACGCTGACTCACGACTCGGCCACCGCCGCAACTGTCGCGAAAATCTCAGAGAAAATACCGCTGGTGATTGACGAGGCCGATGGAACTCTGGACTCATTTCGAAAAGCCTGGCAGGTCGGCTACTCCGGAACGTCGCACAAAAACTGCAAAGGCTTCTTCAAGTCACTGCTCAACTTCTGCCTGACTCGTCAGTTCGAAATCCAACATGGTCGAGCTGCCTTTCAAACCGGTGAAGACCTTTCCAACATGCCGCTGGTCCCGTTGCATCAGGACTTCGCCGCACTCGGTGTCCTCGGCATCGACCACTGCGAAAGAAACGGGCATCACTACAGCTTTGGACTTGAGCACCTGTCTGACGTCGAGCGGCAACTGACAAAACAGCATCACCCGGATCTCTACGTCGAAAGACACGGCGGCCTGTTTCTCAACATCCGCCACGGACAGGTCCGCTGCGATTCTCTTCAAACGCCGGGCTTCGGAATCGCCTTTCAACCGGACTTCACAAGTCTCACACCGCTCAAAGACTGGGACGTCAAATGGTAGGAGTGTGCAGTCATCGACCACCCGTTCGGCTCGGATTCAAAGGTCGAACTCTCGCGGTTGCAGCAGCGACGTTGCTTGCGCTTTCTGCGATTCACCTGGCGGATGCCGTAACCGTGGCCGATGCCGCCAAGACGATCGAGCCTGTCAGTTTTCAGCGGGACGTTGCGCCGCTTCTCGTCGCCAATTGCCTGCGGTGTCACGGTGATGACTCTCCAGAAGGTGACCTCTCTTTGGCCAGCGCAGTCGGCTTGCGCGAGGCGGGCATCGTCGTGTCTGGCAAGCCGGAAGAAAGTCACCTGCTGACTGTCGTTCAACCGGACGGTGACAAGCCACCGACGATGCCAAAAGAAGGCAAGCCATTGACCGCCGCAGAAGTCGACATTCTTCGGCGATGGATCAAGGCCGGTGCCGAGTGGCCGGAGGAAGTGAAGCTCCAAATACGATCAAAAGCTGACTCAACCTGGTGGTCACTTCAGCCGAGCAGGAATCCAACTCCGCCGAAGACTGACTCGTCCAGCAGAAATTCAATCGATCACTTTGTTCGTGCGAAGCTGAACGAAAAAGGCCTGCATTCCTCACCGAAGACCGATCGCCGGACACTCATCCGGCGGCTTTACTTTGACCTGGTCGGCCTGCCTCCGTCGCCCAAAGCGGTTGCGGATTTCGTTGCGGATCCCAGCCCGATGGCGTACGAGGAACTGGTGGACGAGTTGCTCGCTTCGAAACATTTCGGAGAACGCTGGGCAAGGCACTGGCTGGACATTGCTCATTACGCCGACACTCACGGTTTCGAGCGGGACAAGCTGCGTGACAACGCCTGGCGATACCGCGATTACGTCATTCGTTCATTCAACAATGACAAACCTTACGATCAGTTTCTGCTCGAGCAGGTCGCTGGCGACGTACTCGACGCCGCGACGGACGAGTCAACCATCGCCACCGGTTTTCTGGCTGCTGGACCGTGGGACTTTGTCGGGCAGGTGGAAACCAAAAGTCCGATCCTTCGTCGTTCCGCCAGAGCTTTGGATCTCGACGACATGCTCACTCAAGTCATGACGTCAACCGTCGCCATGACCGTCAACTGTGCTCGCTGTCACGACCACAAGCTCGACCCGATCACGCAGCGTGAGTACTACCAGCTTGCCGCCGTCTTCGCGGGCGTTCGCCGCGACAATCGAGACATCAATCCGGCACGACGAAAACAGTACAACGACGACAGTACAAGACTCGTAGAAACGATCAGCCAGGTGGCAGCGCAGATCGGGCAGCTTGAGTATCAAGGAATCGACCTCGCAGACATCGTCGGAGGCGGCAACGGATTTGGAACCGGCAGGAAAGGACTCGGTCTCGATGCTCGCACCGGCAAAGTTCAGGAGAGGCCGTTTGGAGATCTCGGCAATGTCAAACCCGGCAACTACGCGTCGTCAGATTCGCCCTTCGTTGATGGTGTGTTCGTTCCGGCCAACAGCCAGACAAAGATCAGCTCGACGGGCCTGATGGCCGACGGCCTGCCCGCCAACAGTGGCAAAGCCTGGGACATGATTCGCAACGGCCCAGTTTCGAGCCAGTACTCAACGACGCTGGGCACTGTTGATTACAACTCTGCAGGACACTCGATGATCGGCCTGCACGCGAACGCCGGCATCACCTTCGACCTGGTTGCCATTCGCGCTGCCGGCCGCCCCGATGTTGCTCAAAAATTGTCAGACAAATCGGACCGTTTGACTGACGACGATGCCTCGCTTACCGAGTACGAATTTTCAACCGTCGCGGGCTACGGCGGGCGGACCATTGAGCCGAGTGCTGAATTTCGCGTCTACCTGGATGGCGAACTCAAAGTGACGGGCAGGCTCGGCCGAAACGACACGTCAAACATTTCATTGAAGATTCCAGCGAAGACCCGCTTCCTGACACTCATCTCAACCGACGGCGGAAACGGATACGGTCACGACCAGATCAGCTTCGGCGACCCGCGACTTTCTGACACGACGCCATCCGTCGTGACTGATGAACGGGTCGAGCAACTCGCGCAACTTCAGCGGAAGAAGGCGTTGCTTGAGGCCGAGTTGAAATCGCTCGGCGAGCCTCCCGAATTCTTCGGAGTCGTCAGCGAAATTCCGCCGGCCGTTCATATTCTGACGCGAGGTAATCCTGAAACTCCTGGCGACGCCGTTACGCCGGGCAGTCTTGGCTTCGGAAAAGCCGACGTCAGATTCGGTTCTTCGGATCTGGCTGATCGCGAACTGGCTGAACTCAAACGACGACTCGCCCTTGCCGGTTGGATCACGTCGCCGGACAACCCGTTGACTCGTCGAGTCATCGTCAACCGGCTGTGGCACTGGCACTTTGGAACCGGACTTGTCGATACGCCCAGCGATTTCGGTTTCGGAGGTGGCAAGCCGTCGCATCCCGAACTGCTCGACTGGCTGGCCGACGAGCTGCTGCGTTCCGGCTGGAGTCTGAAACACATTCACCGACTGATCGTGACCTCGCAGACTTATCAGCAGCAAAGCGCAGCGTCCGTCAGCGATCAACCTTCGAAGCCAGCGGACGTGGACGCTGACAACCGACTTCTCTGGCGCATGAATCCTCACCGCCTGGAAGCAGAAGCGGTGCGAGATTCCGTTCTGGCAGTGACCGGAAAACTGAACGATACGATGTTCGGGCCCGGGTATCGCGACTTCGATTACAAAGAAGCCTACGCACCGATCTACACCTACCGCACAGCCGACAGCCCGCCGCTCTGGCGACGCAGCGTTTATCGATTCATCGTGCGAACAACGCCTCAACAGTTCATGACCGCTCTGGACTGCCCGGACCCGGCCAACCTCACTCCACAGCGAAACGTCACGACCACCGCGCAGCAATCGCTCGCGATGTACAACAACGAGTTCATGCTCAAACAGTCTCGCTACTTTGCCGAGCGGCTCAGTCAGGAATGCGGCGTCAACGTCGACGACCAGATTGAACGAGCATTCCAACTCGCGTTCGCCAGGTCGCCCGACACGACGGAAACAGAACTGGCGCGAGACGCGATCGATCAGCACGGCCTGTGGCAATTCTGTCGAGCCATGTTCAACGCCAGTGAGTTTGTTTATATCGACTGAGCCTTCGAGAACTCCATGATTCAACAACCCATGAATTTCATGCGGCCCGCGATCGACCGGCGGTCTGCTCTCAAACTGGCCGGTGGCGGCTTTGGCAGTCTCGCGCTGTCGGCAATGCTGCAAGCGGATCAGCCCGAGCATCACTCTGCGAAAGCAAAGTCCGTAATTCAGATTTTCTGTCCCGGAGGAATGAGCCACGTTGACACGTTCGACTATAAACCTGAGCTGGAGAAGCGAGCGGGAAAACCGTTCGACCCCGACGGCAAGCTTCAATTCTTCGCCTCGAAGCCGGGCAACTGTCAGCCGGCATTCTGGAAATTCCGGCAGCACGGTGAGTCGGGTTTGTGGATGTCCGACCTGTTTCCAAAACTGGCGACGTGCATCGACGACATGGCTTTCGTTTATTCCATGCACAGCAAGACGGCACTGCACGGCCCCGCCTGCTTCATGATGAATACCGGATTCACGCAGCCTGGATTTCCCAGCATGGGCTCATGGGTCACGTACGGTCTGGGTAGCGAGAATCGTGATCTTCCATCCTTCGTGGTGTTGCCGGATCCGCGAGGCCTGCCGCCTGGCGGAATCATCAACTGGGGCGCCGGATTCCTTCCCGCCGTGCACCAGGCAACGACACTCGACGCCAACGATCCGCAGAATCCAATCGTTGATCTGTTTCCGTCGGGGGAAAGTCCAACGCTCAAGAAGTCTGCCAAAACTGACGGACTCAATTTTCTGCAACAGCTCAATCGCCGGCACCTTGCCCGACGAAGTGGCAACACCGATCTCGAAGCACGCATCGCCGCTTACGAACTCGCGGCGCGACTGCAGCTCAGCGCTCCGGAAGTCGCTGACACGACCAGTGAGTCATTAACAACGCAACGTGAATTCCAGCTGGACGATCCCGATGTCGGACCATTCGGACGGCAATGTCTGCTCGCTCGGCGACTGGTTGAGCGAGGCGTTCGATTCGTGCAGGTTTACTGCGGAGCCGAAAACACGACGGCTCAGAAGATTCGACCGAACTGGGACTCGCACGAAGACCTGCCGCGCGACCACGGCTACTGGGGACGCGTCCTCGACACCGGAGCGTCTGCCCTGCTCAACGATTTAAAAGCTCGCGGCCTGCTCGACGAAACGCTCGTCATGTGCACGACTGAATTCGGTCGCCAGCCCGCCGCTCAAGGTGCTCGCGCTGCCGGCCGGGATCACAACGGAGGCGCGTTCACCGCCTGGCTGGCTGGCGGCGGAATCAAAGGCGGAGTCGGCTTCGGAGCAACCGATGACCTGGGTTACCAGGCTGCCGAACATCCCACCTACAGCTACGACCTGCACGCCACCACGCTGCATCTGCTCGGTCTGAACCACGAACGCCTCAGCTACTACCACAACGGCATCGAACGTCGCCTGACCGACGTCCATGGCCACGTCATCAGCGATCTGCTGGCCTGACTCTCCCGTCATTGACAAATGACAGCGGCACGCTGTCCACAAGGCTCGCCGTGACCTGATTCGCCGGTTACGAAATGTGCTTTCGCTCAAGAACTCTGAAGCAGGTCACGAGGTCGTTTGTGGAGTGGATGGTGGCGGCGCATCCACTCACCCAGCTCTTGATTAAGACCACCGAGCGCTACCGCAACCGCTCGCTGCCGCTATAGTATTCCGCTCGTCAATCACGCTGATTGGCCGAGATGGAAACTCTGCCGATCCGAGGTGCAAACTCGCACAGTCGCGGGCAGTAAACAGACGAATAACTACTCGAAAAGGCGGATAGCTGGATGGCTGGACTCAACAAATACGACGAACGTATTGAACAACTGGTGATAGAAACCCGAACAGGGTGGGATCCGACTGTCGGAAAACTCGAAGACGCTGATCGAAAGTGGCTGTCAAAGGCCATTCACGACGCCCCAGAGCTGGCCACAAAAATTGAATATCAGCGGGCTCACACTGGATTTGCACGTGAAATCACCATCACCGTCGAAGATATCCAGCGGCTCTACCAGTCCCGCCTGACAGAAGCCTGAGCGGTCGCTCCCCACGTCATGATCCGCAGAACGTGGGGCCAGGACTCTCCGAACGCGAGCGTCGGCACA
>CALDJX010000394.1 GCA_937899075.1 uncultured Planctomyces sp.
AGACGGTGGTGATGTTCTCGGCGGCTTTGTAGCCGAATTCGTCGGTCGCTCCGTATGTGAACGGTGCCTTTACACCAGCTCCCATCATCCAGGCAGTGAACCCGTCCGGATTGTGATCTCGTCCGCTGGCTCCTTTTTGAAACGTTGGCATGCGACCAAACTCGGTCATCCAGACAACCAACGTGTCCTTCAACAGACCGCGCCGCTTCATGTCCCGAAGCAGTGCCGCGCAAGGCTGATCGAGCACTGGACCGTGTTTGCTATACTGTTTCTCAAGCGACTTGTGTCCGTCCCAGTTGCTGACGCCTTCGCCACCGGTTTGATAGGCGCCGTTGAACAGTTGCACAAAACGGACTCCGTTTTCGATCAGTCGCCGCGCGAGGATACAGTTCTTGGCGAACTGTGCCTTCAAGGTGTTTTGCGAATCGTCGGCTCCGTATTCGCGCAGGATACTCTGCGGTTCGCTCGACAAGTCGGTGACTTCTGGAACACTCAACTGCATCCGCGCAGCGAGTTGGTAACTGGAAATTCTTGCTGCCAATTCGCTGTCGCCTGGAAATTGTTCGAGATGCCGCTGGTTCATCCGTTCCAGAAAACTTCGCGTCGCTCGATCGGTTTTTGCGCTGACACCCGGCGGAATGTCGAGGTTGTCTAACGGTTTGAGGGCACTGAATTCGGTTCCCTGAAAGGCTGCGGGCAGAAAACCCGGTCCCCAATTATTGACGCTCGACTGTGGCGTACCACGCGGATCAGCGATCGCGATGTAGGCTGGCAAATTTTCGTTCTCGGTTCCCAATGCCCATGTCGTCCACGCGCCCATGCTGGGGAAGCCATCGAGTGTGTAGCCAGTCGACATGAAGTTCTCGCCCGGCCCGTGCGTGTTGGTCTTTCCGGTCAACGAGTGGATGAAACACATGTCGTCGGCAAGTTCGCCAAGCTGAGGCACAAGTTCCGAAACCATCTTTCCAGACTCACCACGCGGTCTGAATTCCCACGGGCTCTTCGTCAGCATTCCTTGTTGCCCCTGGAACGTCACCAATGACTCGGCGCCCGGCATGGGTTGACCATGACGTTTGATTAGCTCGGGCTTGTAGTCGAATGTGTCGATCTGACTGCAGGCACCGGCGCAAAAGATCACCAGTACGTTTTTCGCCGCCGCAGGATGATGCGTGTTACGACTGGCGAACGGTTTGGCAGGGTCAATGTCTGGCCGGATCGGGCCGGAGTCAGCAAGCAACTGTTGTTCATTCAGTAGACTCGCCAGCGCAATGCTGCTCAGTCCGTTCGTCGCCTGAGACAGAAAGTGTCGTCTATTTAGAAATGAAGTCATGGCTTTTCTCTTTGTTGTAAGGCGAGCGGCACGCGGCGAAGCCGCAAAGGTAACCCGACGCATGAGCGAGGGACCATCCCTCGCTTTCGCGTCGGGTTTCCTCAGACTTATAGTTTGCGCAGAAAAACATCTGCCGATCGACTCATATATGCCTATGGAATAAATACAAACTCATTGGCATTCAGTATCGCGCGGGTGAACTGCTGGATGCCTTCCTGCTTGATGAATGCTGCGCTGTCAGCCAATTCTTCGTCGGTTGGCGGACGCTGAAAACACAACTCCCAAGCTCGCGTGATCTGTTGCGGTATTGTTTCGGAATCCGCCTGCAAGCGTTTCGCAAACAGATCGGCTTGCTGCATGACGAATCGGCTGTTAAGCAGATTCAGTGCCTGTAGCGGTGTGGTGGACCGACTGCGTTTCGGCACGACCATGCTCGCATCGGGACAATCGAAGGCGCCGAACACCTGCTCGCGTTCCTGTCGCACCTTCGTCATGTAAATCATCCGTCGCCAATCTGCTGGACCATACGTTTTCTTCGCGTGATAGTGACGCACGTTCTCCATCTCCACTTCAAACGGGCTGAATCCCGGACCGCCAGCATTTTGAAGGTCAAGCACTCCAGTTACGGCGAGAACGGAATCGCGAATCGCTTCCGCTTCCAAACGTCGCGGCGGGAATCGCCACAGCAGACGCGATGCCGCATCGACTCGCATGGCATCCGCATTGGGTCGATTGCTTTGACGCCAAGTGTCAGAATTCAAAATTAGCCGATGAATGTGCTTCAACGACCAATCGTGCTCCATCAGCTCGCCGGCCAACCCGTCGAGCAACTCCGGGTGACTCGGCGGTGTGCCGTTGAGTCCGAAGTCGCTGGGCGTGTCGACGATGCCGGTGCCGAAGTGGAATTGCCATAACCGGTTGACGATCACGCGAGCCGTCAACGGATTGTCGGTGCTGGCGATCCAGTTTCCTAACGCCAGTCGACGGTCACGCTCGGGCGCGTTGGACGACAGATTCAGCGAGGTGAAGACCTCGATCGCATTCGGGGTAACCTGCTCACGCTTCGCATCTGGCTCGCCACGGTACAGACGATGCGTCGGGCCGGGCTGCGAAAACGTACCCGCATAAACGACCATCCTCGATTTTTCGCGTTCTTTCCTGGCGTCGCGAACTGTCTGCGACCGCTTCAACCACTTCTCACCCTGCATCGCTTCCGCATCCGGAAACTTCGCGAACTGATACACTGGCTCGGAAGGTGTGCCACCAGGAAAAGCTTTGCGATCCGCCGACGACGCCAACAATTCCCATTGGCCAGCTTCCACAGCGGATTCGATGCGATACTCGATCGGCAACCGGTCGGCATACTGGCCGTCGCGATCACGGCCCCAGACGACGCGGTCGATGACGGTCGGTGCGGCGAGTTCGATTTGAACCCAACCGCCTTTCGCAGATTCGACAATCCAACTTCGATCATTGCCGTGACGTCCATCGTTGATGTGCAACAGTTTATGTTTTGGATGCACGAAGTCGCCGGACGAGATTGCTTTGGCACCGCTGCTGGTCAGAGCAACGTTCCTTCCTTCCGCGTAAACTTCCAACTCATCAATACAGCCTTCACCGCCAGTGGTTTTCTGAATCGTGAAGCGAATGAAGCGTACTTCTCGTTTCTCGAAGACTTCTTCATTCTGCCTGGCGCTGACGGGCGGACGAATTTTCGATGCATCTTCAACAATGAACTTCTTCAGCCTGTCAGTAAGTTCCGCGATTTCCGCATCAAGCGTCGCAATCTGCTGTTTGGTTTCCAGCGAAGGCGGCAATGCGCGATTACCGTGCTGGACGCCAGCGAACACGGCTTGCATCGAGTAGTAATCGCGCTGGCTGATGGGATCGAACTTGTGATTGTGGCATCGCGCACAACCAGTCGTCAGTCCCAAAAACGCCGTGCCGGTGGTGTTGATCATGTCGTCCAGCTCGTTCATCCGCTGAGCCTGTCGCAGTTTCGGATCCGCCCCTTTGACCTGATCGACGGGGCCAGCCACAAGGAACCCCGTGGCGACGTCGGCTCCCAATGCATCACCGGCAATCTGCTGTCGCACGAATTCGTTGTATGGCTTGTCTTCGTTGAGCGACTGGATGACCCAATCACGGTATTGCCACGCGGTAGGGCGTTCGCGATTCATTTCAAAACCGTGCGTCTCGCCGAACCGTACCAGGTCCAGCCAGTACGTCGCCCAGCGTTCACCGTAATGGGAACTGGCAAGAACGTGTTCCACGAGCGTCGGCCAGGCGTCGTCACGATCATCCGTCACGAACGCTTCTACCTGTTGTGGTGTTGGCGGAATCCC
>CALDJX010000395.1 GCA_937899075.1 uncultured Planctomyces sp.
TCGAAAAACAAAAGGCTCACCAATTCGATGTGTGCCACTGGCTCTGCCAGTGCGGAATTCCCTGAAACCGCCGATTGCAAACAGCACTGGCAGAGCCAGTGGCACACCATTTCAACAGGCTACTAGCTGGGACGCGGAGCGTCCGCAGGCCCGTTCCCACGCAGAGCGTGGGAACGAGTTGTAACGCTTCGATCCGAAATCCGGCCCCACGGCGGCGACGCGCCAGAGGGAATGGCACGCCGCCTCGTGGAGTCAGCGATTAGTTTGCTTAAGCTAAATTCCAGAGTTGTCGACGAATGACTGTGACGTTGGCCAGCGCGTTTGGAACTCCATTCTTCCAATCATCGACTGCACTCACGAATTCTCTCATGAGGTTCGTGATGTCGTCCGGGCCGGAGAACTCAGAATACAAAATACCCCTGAACATTGTCTGAGCTTTGCTGCATTTTTCCAGCAGTTCTTCTGAAGAACTACAGTCGGTTAGTGCAGCTTTGAGACCTAGATCGAACAGTGTTTTGGGTGAAGGACGCATCAGTCATTCCTTTGTCACGCCCGTTCCCACGCAGAGCGTGGGAATGAGTTCGGGCGTTTCTGTCGTTACTACTTGACTATTTCTTCTCGAATTCGGCGTCGATGACTTCGTCGTCTCCGCCGCCACCGGCTGCTGCGCCGGCGGTTTCTGGTTCTGCTCCGCCTTCTTCACCGGCCTGCTGGTACAGAGCGGCGAATGCTTGAGCAGCCTGCTGAAGTTCTTCGATGGCGGATTTGATCTTGTCGATGTCGTCGCCCTCGGCAGCTTCTTTGACTTTAGTGACCGACGTTTCGATCGCAGACTTCGACGCGTCGTCCAGCTTGTCGCCGAATTCCGTGATTGACTTTTCGGTCTGGAAGGCAAGCCCTGAAGCCTGATTCTTGACATCCGCCAGTTCGCGACGCTTCTTGTCCGTTTCGGCGTTCGCGTCGGCGTCCTTCCGCATCTTGTCGATTTCTTCGTCGGACAGGCCGCTCGATTGTTCGATGCGAACGTTCTGTTCCTTGCCCGAAGCTTTGTCCTTCGCCGAAACGTTGAGGATGCCGTTCACGTCGATGTCGAATGTGACTTCGATCTGCGGCACGCCTCGCGGTGACGGTGGGATGCCGTCCAGATTGAACTGTCCCAGCTGGCGGTTGTCGCGAGCCATCGGTCGTTCGCCCTGGAAGACGGTGACTGTCACGGCTGGCTGATTGTCAGCGGCGGTCGAGAAAATTTCGCTCTTCGTGGTCGGGATCGTCGTGTTTCGTTCGATCAGGACTGTCAGAACTCCACCTTCGGTTTCGATTCCGAGCGACAGCGGCGTGACGTCCATCAGGACAACGTCGGTGACTTCGCCCGAAATGATACCGCCCTGAATGGCTGCTCCGACCGCGACGACTTCGTCCGGGTTAACGCCTTTGTGCGGCTCGCGGCCGAACAGTTCTTTGACGAATGCCTGGACCTTTGGAATTCGAGACGAACCGCCGACCAGCACGACTTCGTCAACTTCACCCTTGCCGAGCTTCGCGTCTTTCAACGCGTTGACGACAGGATTTCGGCAACGTTCAACGAGTGGGTCGATCAGGCGTTCAAAATCTGATCGCGAAATCGACATCTGAAGATGCTTCGCACCGGAAGCGTCGGCCGTGATGAACGGCAGATTGATGTCCGTGTTCTGCTGGCTCGAAAGTTCCTTCTTGGCTTTCTCAGCAGCTTCACGAAGTCGCTGCAGAGCCATCGCGTCTTTTCGCAGGTCGATGCTGTTATCTTTTTCGAACTGATCGGCGATGTGGTTGATCAGAACTTCGTCGAAGTCGTCGCCACCCAGGTGAGTGTCACCGTTGGTGCTGAGCACTTCGACCAGCTCGTCGCTGACTTCGAGCACCGAGACGTCGAACGTACCACCACCGAGGTCGAAGACGGCGATCTTCTGATCCTTCTTCTTCTCGAGACCGTAGGCCAGCGCGGCTGCGGTTGGCTCGTTGATGATTCGGGAAACTTCCAGGCCCGCGATCTGACCGGCGTCTTTCGTCGCCTGTCGCTGAGCATCGTTGAAGTAAGCCGGGACGGTGATGACTGCCTTGTTCACTTTGTGACCAAGATAGCTTTCGGCCGATTCCTTCAGCTTGCGAAGGATGATCGCCGAGATCTCCGGCGGCGTGTGTGCCTTGCCGTTGACTTCAATTTTCACATAGTCGTCCGGGCCACCGACGACTTTGTAAGGAACGATCTTTTCCTCAGAAGCGACTTCGCTGTGACGTCGCCCCATGAATCGCTTGGCTGAGTAGATCGTGTTGTGCGGGTTCGTGACGGCTTGACGTTTGGCCGGTTCGCCAACCAGCGTTTCGCCTTTATCGGTGAACGCGACGACGCTCGGCGTCAGTCGGTTGCCTTCAAGGTTCGCGATGACCTTGGCTTCTTTGCCTTCCATTACGGAAACGACAGAGTTGGTTGTGCCCAGGTCGATGCCGATGACTTTTTCGCCTTCAGCCATGATGTCTCTCCTTTGAGTTCTCAATTTATCTGTGGCGGCTCGTCGTTCGTTGACGCAGCCATCCGATTTTTGCCGCACATCAGCAGCGGATTTCCGCCAGCGACCCGATGTCGCGAGGCTCGTGCGGGCGAGTTTCTTTAGTTGCCGACAAATAAAGCAAAGGTCGTGCCAATGTTTTTCGACAGGTGACGCATGAGTCGTATGTTACTATTTACAAATGCTTTATGCCGAAAACGTCGTAATCAGCGAGTCGACCACAGGGTGCCATTTTGGCAAAACCGAGGGGTCTGAAGTCGACAGGGGCTGTCAGCCAATTTGGCAGAAGGCGGGTTTGTGCTTCTGGAAAAACGGCCGAACTGTGCGATGTCAGGTGACTGATTCAGCCGAAATTCTCACGCAAAGACGAGGAGTCGCAAAGCCGTCCTCACGACAATCCTTTGCGTCTTCGCGGCCTTGCGTGAGACTGCTGGCGGTCCGGGATCGTAACGACGGAGAATTATCGTCGGTACTGATACGGACTTCGTTGAATCGCGAACGGGTAAGTCGTACTGTGAGGCGTCGTCCCGAACTGGCTTCTGCATTCGTTTCAGAGAAGGCTGTCCATGATCCTCACCGGTCACGAGATCAAGCAGCAGCTCAACAAGAACATCGTGATTGAGCCGTTCAACGAAAAACAGCTCAACACGAACGGTTACGACCTCCGGCTGCACGATGAACTGCTTGTCTACGAGGAAATCGTCCTGGACATGCAGCGGCCGAATCGGCTCCGGCGGTACACGATTCCGAAAGAAGGGTTCGTCCTGAATCCGAATCAGCTGTACCTGGGCCGGACTTTCGAACGCACCGAGACGCACAATCTCGTCCCCATGATCGAGGGCCGGTCGTCGGTCAGTCGGCTGGGGCTCTTTGTGAACTGCACGGCCGGGTTCGGCGACATCGGCTTTTGCGGCTACTGGACGCTGGAGATTTTCGCCGTTCAGCCCGTTCGGATTTACCCGGGCATCCCGATCTGCCAGATGTTCTACCACACGGTCGAAGGCGACATCACCGAGTACGCCAGCCGGAAGTACCAGAACAACGACGACATTCAGCCGAGTCTTCTCTACACGGAATTTGAGGAAGAGAAGAAGGATCCTCAGATGCGTCTGTCGTTTGGCCAGGAGTCGTCCTGAGCGGTGACTCTTTGAGGCGAGTCCTCAGTTTCTGCAACTGGCAGGCTGTCGAAAAACAGGCACGAGGCTCAAGGATGAGTCATCCGTCACGTCAAAATTTGACCGATTCGGAATGGGAAACAATCCGGCGTTTTCTTCCGCCGGAACGAACAGGCAAATCGACAGTTGCCTCGCCGTAGTCCACGTCGCAATCGCTAGAATCATCATCCGGAACGATTAAGGCGGCGAGCCTAATATTCCCCCTGCCAGCCGCTTCCTTGGATGTCCCACTGACTATCGCAATTGTCTTGCTCGTCATTGAAACGACTTCCAGATCGTCGTCCTTTGCCTTGAGAGTGGGAACCGCTTGCTGAATATGATTGATTCATTGAGCTGAATGCCGAAGCAACATCTTCGAGTTCATTGTTGATCGCAAACGAAACTTCGGTCAGCCCAACGACCAGGCCGAGCACAAGAATCGACGCCAGCAGAATCAGTTCCGCCGACATCAGGAAGCCGTTTTCGTCATTGAGCAATTGAGTGAATAGAGTTGTCATTGAAGCATTCCTTATTGGCTGGCAGGTTCTGGATGGCAGCAGGCCGTCGCATCGTTGTTCTCGGCGTCGGCTGGCTGACATCGATGTAAAGCAGCCCGAGTGCCAAAGCGTTCAAGAAACTTTACACCCCTGCCGTAACCATCGATAACTCACTTACCCATAGACACTTACGGCACGCTCCAAAAATTGGACCGACCCGCAAAAGAATGCGTCCCCTGTATGGAACGTTTCCAAAAAGCATCACGTTGCGACAACGTCGGGGTGTTCATGCAACAATTGAGGCCTGACAACCGGCCGTGTGCGATTGCTCATTGCCTCGATGCAACTAGAATGCTCGGCGCTTGCGGCACAGAATCTTCCGACCGCCATTGACGCAAATCGCGAAGTTACAAACCGTCACGCAGCAAATCCTGATTTGCGCCCGTAGCTCAGCTGGATAGAGCACCGGATTTCTAATCCGGCGGTCGTTGGTTCGAGTCCAACCGGGCGTACTGTCTAAGCCCCGGCGTAGCATCAAGTTACGTCGGGGCTTTTCGTTCTGCGGCTTCGCTAATCGTCACGGTGTCACCTGAAGTGTCACCTTTTGACGGCGATTCTGGCCGTCTGTCGATCAGAGGGGGGGCGCGAAGTTTCACTGTTGAATTTGCAGTACTTCGGCGAGGAACTGATCCTTCCATCCGGCGCTTTGCCTCTTTCCTTTCAGGCTGTCTGTGGATGGATGATGCTTTAAGAGGCTGATGGCGACGCGCCGCATCCACGAAAGATTGTTGGTCAGGGTTCGCTCACGAACGCGACTGGCGT
>CALDJX010000396.1 GCA_937899075.1 uncultured Planctomyces sp.
GATATGGGCTGTATAAGGCGGCAACGGCATTGATTGGATCGCTGCCGCCATAGTCGCGAGGATCGGGTGCTCCTTTCAGAAGCCCGGCCTTTTGATACTTGAGAACAGGATTGGAATCATAATCCGCGTGCTTCTTACGAAGGGCGGCCACAATTTCCTGGTTCTCAGCAGCTTCGGCTGCCTTGTCGACCCCTTCTTTCCAAGGGAGCCATTTCTTCTTATAGGTGTCTTCCAATCTCTTGATAATTTCCACGTTCTTTACGTTGAC
The DNA here is from genome assembly GCA_937899075.1 of uncultured Planctomyces sp. Classification (GTDB taxonomy): domain Bacteria; phylum Planctomycetota; class Planctomycetia; order Planctomycetales; family Planctomycetaceae; genus JABMPE01. The sequence goes on from CALDJX010000396.1 coordinate 269, forward strand.
CGTCTTTTCCGGTTCGACGCGGAAGACCCGGGACGGTTGCTTCTGAGCCGCCTGCCGCTCGAAGGCTTCATCAATGGCCTGGCGACCCAGCTTGAGATACTGCTCGATCTGATCGCTGGAGATGAACTGCGAGGCACCCACGGTATCAAAGGTGCCCGATCCGCCGTCGGCAGGTAGTGAAGCGACATCGACCTTGATGCCGAGGAGATGTTCGATGGTGTTGTGATATTCTCGACGGTTGAGCCGTCGCATCGTGATCTTCCCGCCCGAGTCCGACATAGCCCGGCGCGCGGTGACCATGGTTTGAGCGAGGTCATCAAGGAAGTCTGCCTTCTCTGTGTTGCCAGGCTGCTCGGAATCCTCCGGCGGCATTTCGCCCGAGTTCAGCGCGTTGAGAACCTTCTGCCAGAGTTCCGCCTGCTCGAGCGTGGTGATGCGGAATGACAGCTTCTCCAGATCCACTTGGCCTTCCTGCGTCTCGGAATCGTGACAGTCGAAGCAGTGGGCTTTGAAGAATGCTCGGTGTTCCTCTGGAAGACGCGCTTCGGGAGGGGCTGCTTGCGCGAGAGAGCAAAGCGAGAAAGCTACGATGTAGATTGTGTATAGGATTCGTGTCATGGTTTGTTCTGTGGCTCTTGGTGGTAACCCGACGCGTAAGCGAGGGATTGCCTGCATTGGGTGCGCTGTGATCCCTCGATTACGCGTCGGGTTACAAGGTGCTCTGCAATGGACTACTACGCCTGCAGTTCCTTCACGACGCCAGTGCTGTCGCCGTGTCGTTCGGCGTCGATGCCGAGTCCCTGCAACATGGTCAGCCACACATTGCACAGCGGTGTGTCCTTCGGCAGGACGAGATGCTGGCCTAGCTTCAGGCTGGCACCGCCTCCGGTGAGGATGGTCGGGCAATTGGTCAGGTAGTGGATGGAGCTGATGTTCGATCCGAAGGCGACGGCGGTGTGGTCGAAGAGGCTCGATCTGTCGGCTTCCTTCGTTGCCTTGAGTTTGTCGATCAGGCGGGCCAGCAACTCGCTGTGGGCCTTGTCGCGAATCTTGGAAGCCTCCATGCGATCGCCGGGAGAGTAATGGCTCACATTGTGGGAGCTGGGTTTCAGATCGAGACTCTGCAGGAGGCTCTGACCGGGCATGCGATAGCTCAGCGAACGGGTGCTGTCCGTCTGCAACGCGGCAACGATCAGATCCTGCATGATCTCGATCTCGGCCTTCCCCTTCAGTCCGGGTTCCGGTTCGTCGAGGGGAGGCTTGGCCTTGGGGACGTCGAGCCAGGCTTCGCCCTTGTTAAGACGGGCCTCGATATCGCGGATGCCCTGAAAGTATTCATCAAGCTTGTCGGTGTCGGTTTTGGAGAGACCGCGCTGCACCCGCCGGGCTTCGCTGAGTACAGCATCGAGGACGCTGCGGTTTTCGGCGATGGCCGCCTGACGTTGTTCCAGCGGCAAATCGTCGGCGGAGAAGAGCTTGTGGAAAACCTGAACCGGGTCGTCCTGGCCAGCGACCGGTTTGCCCCGTTGATCCCAGCCCAGAGAAAGCCCGGGGCCGTGACCCTCAAGGCTGGCGGCGTTGAGCTGGATCGACGAGAAGCGGGTGTCCTGCCCCAGATGTTGCGCGACGATCTGGTCGGCCGAGATGCTGTTGGCCATGTTCTGGCCGGGCACGGAATAGCGATTGGCTCCGGTGAGCCAGAAGGTGCTGCCCCAATGAGCTTCGTTGGTGAACTGGTTGGCGCATCCCTGCACCACCGTGATGTCCGACTTGTGGCGCGCCAAAGGAGCGAGGCCTTCGGAAAGCTCGTAGTTGGCTCCCGTTTGATTGATGTCGGGATACCAGGTCTCTTTGGTCACACCGAAGCCGATGCCGAGAAAAACGCAGCGTTTGGAGGGGGCGGCGGGAGCTGTTGAGGCCGCCGAGGCAAAGCGGCGAAAGCCGATGGATTCCAATGCAGGCAGCGCGATGAGTGCTCCCGTTCCGCGGAGAAAGTGGCGACGGTTGAGTTGTGTTTTCATCGTGAATTCTCCGTAGCCTGACTCTCTGAGTCGGGCGTATTGGTTCTCGAATACCCGACTCAGAGAACCAGGCTACAAACTTTTGTTTCTACGGCACAAAGTTGACTGGAAGAGTCGGTTGCCTGGTCACGGTAAGCCTGACGTCGTCCACGAAGTAGCCGCCAAGTGGGATTGGGGTCTTGGTCGGTGTTTTCGTATTAGCGCTAAGGGAGATGAGAGCAATGGTTGCTTCCGGGGCCAGGATACAGGAGGCGGAAATCGTCGCTGGTTCATCGCTGGGTTCGAGTTTGATGATTTTTTTTCCAACCGCGATCGCATCACGGATCACAAGCGGCCACGCCTTGCCGATCGACTCGGGCTCGGCTCGATACAGATGGATCGCCAGTCCTCCTCGAAGCCTGGGCAGTTCGGCATCGTTGGGAGCCGCCTGTCGACGAAATTTACCAGACAGCTCCAGGGTAATTTGAGCTTCTGAATTTTCCGTATCCCACTGTTGCTGAAGCGAAGACAAGTCAATGATCTGAAAGACATTGCAAGCCACGGCCCCGCCGTTCGGATCGCCAGTCACGTTGGCTGTTTGCAGAAAACGAAGTGTTCGGTTTCCGTCGGGCTCCACGATCACCTCTGCAGGATCCCCACTCCAACCGCCGAAGCCGGATGGAAAACCGATATCGATGGGCCCCACCGAATCCTCAAAGGCACCATTGGAGACAGGAACCAATCGAGCCTGCGACTTTGGCGAGCCAACGGCCCACACCATTCCAACACCCAGCAGGCCAACCAACGCACCTGCGATGAGACCGGCCGCAATCTGCTGCGGCCAAGCGAACAACCGCAAGGCAGGCCGACTTGCCGGCGACGTGGCTGCACCGTCCCGCTCTGGATCCAGGATCGACACGATACTTTCATCACGCAAATGGCTGACGAGAGCTTGTTCATCGACCAGCATCGTTGCCATTATCGCGCGAGCTTCGGGATCATGGCGAAGCAGTTCGTTCAGCTGCGTTCGCGCGGCTTCGTCGCCGTCATCGCGGACCTTCTGAAGCAAAGTGAGTAGTTGTTCTTCGATCACGGATTGGTCCCCATCTGGCGGTCGATACACGCACTTAGTTGCTGGCGAATTCGCAGCAACGTCATTTTCACCGCACTCAGGCCTCGCCCCGATGCCTCGGCAATTTCCCGCAGGCTTTGATTGGCTGTGTAGTGGTCGTGCAGCAGAGCCGCCTGTTTCTGATCGAGTTTCTTCATGCACCGGGCAAGCGCCTCACGGCGCTGATCAAACGTGGTTGCAACCTCTTCCGTATTCTCAGACATCGCCTGAATCACATCTTCATCAAATACCAAACGATCGCGATTTTGATCGCGGTAACGCGAGAGGATCGTGAATCGCGCGATCGTGAACGCCCAAGGCAAAAACTCGGTCTCTGGATCCCAATCGGACGCCTTCTGCCACAACTTCACACAAGTCGCCTGCAACACCTCACGCGCGTCCTCGCGGTTGGCGAGATTCGCGTGGCAATACGCTTCCAGAGCGGGTTGATGTCGAGTCAACGCTTCAATGAATCGGGTTTCGTCCAGTGGGTTCGGCATGGACCAGAATGCGGACTTGCTAGGGTAAATGGTGGAGCAATTGAATTTTCGGGTGCCCCACTCAACGGCCCCAAGCCTCCGCTCTACCGTATTATTCCGCGAGAACGCCGACGGTCACACTCGTTTTGTGAATCAGGGGGAATTTTCAATGATTCCCTTTCTTAATTAGCGTTCCACTGGTATCCCGATGCGTAACAACATTTTACAGGAACCGATGTCAATCGTTGCAGCGCAACTGGTAACCCAAAGCTTGGAATCAAAAATGAGAGCATAATTGTCCTCAGTTCCGATCAATTGTCAGCAAGGCACTATCGATCAGCGCAAGCGCGGAGCCGAATCGCTCGTCCACGAAGTAGAGCGCCCATACTTCTTTTCCGTCTTCGTCGTTCTCTTCCTGCTGCGGATATCCGATCAGGTCGAGTAATTGAAACGCGCGGGGTTCAGCGTTGTCGATTTCCACCGAGTACACCAGCGATGTTTGATCGTCATCAGGCTGGTCGATCTCGATGAGCAAGCGGTAGGGCATTGGATTGTCTGGATCGGCGGGCAGCATGTAGTCGGCCGGATCGAATGAACTATTCTGCGTCGCGCCGGAAACGCCGTCGACTTCCTGCTGCTCTTTCAGATCCTTCCCGGATTCTGTCGCTTTAAGTTTCGCCTTTTCCCAGCCGCGAACTTTGAAGTCCCAGTACGGCAGAGCGGCTCGGCCAGCTTTCAGGTCGTCCGGTTCGTGAAGAGTTTTGATGTGGTAGAAGGATGCGTTTTCGAGCCAGATGGCAACGTGTGGTGGCGTCGTCGCGTCGAAGGTCTTTCCGGCGCGGATGGTCAGGGCCATCTTGTAGTGCGCGGCCGGGCTATAGTGGTAAACGAGGCCATCTTCCTTCATCTCGAACTGGTCGATGGCCGGGCCCAGGTTCTGGCTTAATTCCAGAATGCTGCGGACCGGACCTGGCTGCCAGAGGAAGAGTCCTGTCAGGCCCACCGTGGTGGCCAGCGTTAGCCACAGGACTTTACTTCGCACATATTGTGACAGGTGGTTGAGATTGTTTGCCACATGCAAAGCGATCAGCCCGACGAAGACGAACCCCATCAGCGCGTGCAGACCGACGATTCCGATCGAAAATGGACGAACGAAGGCCAGGATTCCCGTCACTGCAAGAACGACAAAGCTCAATGCCGTCAGGAGCGAGACAAAGCTGCGTTGGTGTTTCTTCATGAGCACTTCACTGCGCGCTTTTCAATCTCTCACAAAGGCACGAAGACACAAAGAACAAGCCCAGGTCGTGTGGCCGCTTCGTGTCTTTGTGACTTTGTGTGAGTCTCCTTGTTTGCGTTGCGGCTGTACGCATCACGAACTACGCCTTCCCTGGAATGATCTGTCCGTGTTCACGAAGTAACGAATGAATCTCCGCCAGCGGAACTTCCAACGGTGTTGATCCCGCTTTCGCCGCCAGTGTTGCCGCGACGCCGGCGGCCTGTCCCATACCCATGCATGACGCCTGAACTCGCAGCCCGGAGTTCGCCAGTCGATCACTGCTGACGCATCGGCCAGCCACGATGATATTGCGGCTGCCCTTCGGGATCAGTGCGCTCAGCGGGATCGTTGGCACTTTGCCTGGCTTCAGCGGCTTTGGCCTCACTCCCGTCTTTGTGTGAAGATCGACAGGGTAGAACGCATTGCTGATGGCGTCGTCAAATACGCGACCGGACGTGTAGTCGTTCACCGTAATCAGCGTCTCGCCCTGGATACGATAGCTTTCGCGGAATCCGGTTTCCGGCTGCAGGTGCATCAGCCGCTTCTTCTCCTTGCGAACGCGGGCGAGAATCGACTTTCGCCCCGTCAGATTCGCCTCGGTTGCTGTACGCGAGTTTGTTGAATCGGCGCCATGAACGTAGAGCCGATGAAGCCGCTGATTCAGGTCTCTTCCCGGTTGGTGTTCCTTGCCCAACATGAACAAGAACGACCCCGGCTGCCGCTCCTCTTCCCGTAAACGCGGAAAACCCAGCATCCCGACGACTTCTGCACCGCCAGTGCAATCGATGATCTGCTTGCAGCGGACTCGTCGCTTCGTCCCGAATCCCACGCAATCGACCTGCCAGCCTCCGTCTGTCTTCGAGACTGTCTGTGGGAATTCGTAGAATGCAATCTCGACTCCCGCCTGGGCACACTTTTCTTCGGCGAGGATCGCGTAAAGAAACTGATTGGTATAAACCTGATTCTGCCAGT
>CALDJX010000397.1 GCA_937899075.1 uncultured Planctomyces sp.
GCTAGACTAATGTTAGCACGCAACATTCCCGTTTCCTGAGCGGCATTGCGTGCCATCCCTTGCAGCCCTGAACATCCCAGAAATTGACCTCAAACTCAGCCTAATCGCTATTTTCAGAAAAATCCTCAAGTCCGGCACCCTCAATTGACGATCCCCGAGGAGAGACCTGATCGTCTTTCCTCGGAGGCTTCATGCCCACGCGACCGAAAAAACGCCAGAAGATTGCCGAGAAGAAGCGACTTTCGAAAGAAAGTGTGCTGGAACTCGCTCGTCAACCTCGAACTCTCATCGTTGCAGGCTGTCTTGGACTGGCCGCAGTCGTGACCGTTGTGGCGTTCCAGTCGGGCTCGGATTCGGTCGTCGACTCAGGCGTGACCGACGAGCAGCTGGATGCTGATTTCCTTTCCGCTGGCTTCGGCGCGTTGGGTGTCAGCGACTCGGCAAATCCTTCCTCGGGCAGCGTCAACACGAAGTTCAACTTCGACGATGATCCCAAACCGGAACTGCCAAACTACGGCCGCGAAGCTGGCTTCCTGAATCGTTCAACCGTTTCGTCATCGCCCGACTTCGAACCTTCGTTCGACGATGACGGTCCGAAATTTGGCCGACCAATCATCGTTAACGATCCTCGTTCCGAACTCGCCATTCAGCAGGCGGGTTTCCAGCAGCCCGAGAATGCACCTTCGCAAGTCATCGGCGCGCGGGTGACCGCCAACCAGGCCGTCTGGCTGACCGGCAGCATCGAGACTCGTTAAGGCGACAACCTGAATCATCGACGTCGCACATCGCGGCGATTCTGAAACCACCAGTCGACTCAAAGAAACAGGCAGGCGATGTACGCTCAGTACTGGAACCTCGACAGCAAGCCATTCGAGTGTGATTCGGATCCGGCTTTCTTCTTCCGCAGCCGCACTCATCAGGCCGCGCTGCTGAAACTGCGATATCTGATCGACGGTAACAAAGGTGCGGCCGTCCTGTGTGGCAACACGGGAGTCGGCAAGACATTCCTGCTGCGAATGTTCAAGCAGGAGTTGCAGGAGAGCGATGAACGGTTCGGCCCGTTCGTCCAGCTCAACTATCCGTTTCTGACTCCGAACGAACTGGTCGGATTTCTTGCGGCGGAACTCGGCGCTGAAGAAGCCATCGTCCGAAACGCGGACATCGGCTTCGACACAACTCTGCGTCTGCTGGAAGCTCGACTGGCCCACTTCACAGAAGTCGGTCGTCACCCGATTATCGTGCTGGACGAAGCTCACCTGATCGAAGACCAGAAAGTCTTCCGCACGATTCAGCTGCTGCTTAACTACCGCTCGGATTACTCGTTCACGTTCATCCTGGCTGGTCAGCCGAGTGTGCTGAGCCGCATTTCAAGACTAACCGAACTCGACGAACGCATCGGCGTTAAGTCACTGATTCAACCATTCAGTCGCGAAGAAACGGCCGGGTACGTCAGTCATCGCCTGGCAGTCGCCGGCGTCGCTGAATCGCCATTCGACGAATCCGCGCTGGATGAAATCCACGAGCTTTCAGGCGGAGTACCGCGGCGCATCAATCGCATCGCCGACCTGTCACTCCTCGTCGGCTTCGCAGACGGCATGAGCACGCTGACCACGCGCGAAGTCGAATCCGTCGCCGACGAAATCGGCCTCTCCGTCGAAGCATAAACCGTCACGACGGGACATCGACGTTTCGTAGGTTATTGACAAGCGAAGCGCCGGCATAACATCTGCATTGATGATCCGTCTGGTACGCCGGCGTTTCACTTGACGTATCCTACATGCTCGGTCGTGAGCCTCAATCAGCAAGTTCTTTCTTCCAGAACTCCTGAGTCATCACAAAGCCCGACCGCTCGTAAAGCTTCTTCGCGCCGGGATTGTCCGTGTCGACTTCGAGCGTTACTCGGCAGCAACCGAGCTCTCTGGCACGCTGAGCGACCGCGTCCAGCAGCATCGTCCCAACGCCCTGCCCGCGACATTCGCCCGTTACTGCCAGATCGTGGATGTTGAGCAAAGGTCGCCCGGCAAACGTCGAGAACGCTTCGAAGCAAACGGCGACGCCGACAACTTTTTCGCCGTCGACCGCCAGCAGAATCTGCTTTCCGGAAACCTTTGCCAGCCGGGATGTCAGATTCTCGATGACCTCGCCCGGAAGACCACGCCCGGCGATATGCGGCAGCCTCGCATACTCGTCGAGAATCGCGACCAGTCCGGTGCAATGCTCGGGTCGGTCAAGATCCGCATCCACCACAGAAATTGACATCGTCAGCTACTCCTTCAACACGATTCTGACAAAAATTTCGCCGCGCGAGTCTTACGCGGCCACCAGCCTTCGTCCAGTCGCACAATCGCCGACTTTGCCCCGTTGACGATCTTGTGCCCTGGTCCCTAATGTGGGAGCTCAGGTCAGCATCAACGTTTTACTGACCAACTCACACTCGCTCGTCGCATCAAAATGTCCCCATTCGTTTCCAGAATTCTGTTCGTCGTTGCCTGCCTGACGGTTCCCGTCGTCTGGGGAATCATCGTCAATTGGGTATTTCACCGCTTGAAAACGACGGTGCCAGTCGAGGACGAATCCCAAAGCGAATCACAGGACGAGCCGGTCATCGAGTATTACATCTGAGCCGCGATCACTTTCGGCGATTCGGTTTGCCACGTTATTTCCAGGAACGATCACTGTGCTCGCCGCGCTGCTTCCACACGAACTGCTGCTGGTTGTCGGCTGCGGGTTCGTTGTTGGTGGCCTTTCCGGAATCTTCGGAGTCGGCGGCAGCTTTCTTCTCGTCCCCATCCTGCACGTCGTGCTGGGCATCCCGATCGAGATAGCAGTCGGATCGACGGCCTGCCAGGTTCTCGGCCCGTCGACAGCCGCACTGCTTGCTCGCGGCGTCACGCGAATCCAGCTGCGTCTCCCTCTGATCATCACCGGGGGAATCATCATGGGAGTGCTATTGGGCACGCTCATCCTGGACGCCGCCGGTCAACTTGGAAAAATCCAGCTCAATGATCGAGCCGTCGCTGCCAGCGAACTGCTGGTCCTGGGCACGTACCTTGTCATGCTGCTCGGAATCGGATCGTTCAGTCTTTACGAAGTGCGTCGCCAGTTCGCTGGACGACCTGTCGCCCGCGGAGCTCTGGCCAAAATTACCATCCCGCCTGTCGACACGTTTTCAGAACTCGGCGTCGGCACGCTGTCGATCCCCGTCCTCGCGTTGTTCGGCTTTGTGACGGGTGTGACCGCCGGAATGCTGGGAATCAGCGGCGCGCTGCTGTTGATTCCTGGCCTTGTTTATCTGCTCGACATTCGATCCCGCAAAGCAATCCTTGCTTCGTTGATCGTTGTGTGGATCACGTCGTTCCTCGCCACAATTTCTCACGCCTGGCAGGGAAACGTCGATCTGGCTCTGACGCTCGCACTGATGCTTGGAGGCACCATCGGAGCCAGAATCGGCTCCGAGCTGAGCAGTCGTCTGGAAGGACGCTCGCTGCGCAGCGGCATCGGCTGGTTGTCACTCTTCGCCGCCGGCCTGGTCCTCTTTCAGTTGTACCAGTTGCTGAAATAGTTCTTTGGCAACAGCGTGTCCGCTGCCCCGACTATCGCGCCGGAGCCGAACTCGATGTCTCGTACGCTTTCGCAAGCTGAACAAGTAACTCTTCCAACTGCGCGTAATAAACGTCCTCGTCTTCAAACGACGATTTTCGATCGCGAAACTGGATCACCGCCTGCTCAAGCTGATCGCGCAGCCGTCGGGTTTCCGGCGAAAGCTGCTGCTCCAATTCACTTCGGACCAGATGAAACTTGTGAGCCAACCGGCCATCAACTGTCGCGCCGCCCTGCACTTTTTTGACCAGTCGTACGCCACGAAAAAAGTCCGCTCGAACTCCCAACCCGTCGGCGTTGTCGTCGAGCAACGCGTGCTCGGTCGCCAGCCGGCCTTCAAACTCGTAGAACGCCAGCGTGCGACGACTCGCCGACAGAAACGCTTCGAAAACAGAAGTCTGCCCGTCCTTATCGAGGTCAAATTTCGCATCGCCGACCGCTTCGGAAAGGAACTCTCCAAACCTGGCGAAGTTGATTTCCGCCCCCGTTTTCGTCGCCGTCATCACGACTCGATTCGGACCAGCCAGAGCCTTCAGAAACGGGCCGCTGGCCGACGAGCAATTGGCAATGGCGATCGGACAAGTGATCGGCTCAAGCCACTTCTTCAACTCTTCGGCGCTGACGTCATGGCCTCGTAGATTAAAACGCGCCGAACGTCCATCGAAAGTTCCATGCCCGATCAACACGATCCATAGCTCCGCCAATCGTTTCGACTGGGCCTGCGAAGCGGCATCGCGAAGTGTCTTCTCGA
>CALDJX010000398.1 GCA_937899075.1 uncultured Planctomyces sp.
TGGAATCGCGTGGCCGATGACCCGCGAATTGCGAATCGTCCATGGTGCCAGCGCCACGGCCAATCCGACAACTACAAAGACGCACTCAAGTGACTTTGCAGTCATTACCGCGCGGGTATGACCGGTCGCGGTGTGGCTGCGGCCGATCCATGTCATCAATAAATGGATTCCGCAAAACAGCGGAGCTGTCAGCAACCAGGACGGTCTGACATAACACGCAACCCCGACCGCGATTCCGGTTCCGATCGCCAGCCAGATTCGGCATCTCGATCTCGCTGAGGTTTCAGTCGTACCACCGGTCCGGCCATCGGTTGGCTGCCCGAGCAACGGCCACTCGACCGCGAGCTTCGCCATCAGAATCAGACTGACCAGCAACGTTGCCGCGAACAGAGTTTCGCTGAGAATCAGCGGCGTGAACCCAACAAACGTCGGCGACACTGCCGCGAGTGCCGCAGCCAGTAGACCCGACCGCTTATCAACCAGCATCGTGCCCAGAAGATACACGAACCAGCACGCCGCTGTTCCGACGAAAGCCTGCAACAACCGGACTGGCAACAGCCGCTTACCACCAAGCTGAATCGACGCTGCAAGGAACACCGGATACCCCGGCATCCTCATCGCTTGTCGAGGCGGCGTGTAAAGCGAGTAGTCCTCGCCCGCCGCGAGCTTCTGACCGAGCTCCCAGTATCCCGCAGCGTCGCCCGCGATCAGAAAATCCCGGCCAGCCGACTCCAGGTAGGTGTGCACCGACAGCGCAGCTCCGATACGGAGCCCCAGCGCCAATAGCAGGACCCAGAGGACTTTCTGTTTCACGCTGACTCTGTCGAATCCCTTCGTGCGAGTTCAGACACCGATACACGGCGGAAGAAAGCTGACGGCCAGAAATTGCGACCTGGACGCGTCCTGGCAAATTTCGCCACATTCTCTGCAAAGTAAAGTCGCCATCCTGACGACGAAAACTTCCGAGGGGCGGATCGTACGGCGGCAGGAAAAACGCCGTCAATATCGCGTTTCAGTTGACGCCAGACGCGACATCCATCGACGAAAATCGATCCAGGGAGTCTGGTTCGGAAAGCACTCCGACCGGGTCCGACACTGTAGGTCGGAGTCGGGCGCAGCCGGGCCGGAGTCGCCATCCCAGCCGGTCCGGTAAAAAACGACACTCGGCTACTTGATCAGCGAATTACTCTGAAACCGATCTACGGCAGAATCACGATCAGAGCAAAGGCCCAGCCGCCGCTTGCCAGGGCGCCGGTCCAGCTGAACTCGGGCACTTCCAGAGCGTACGGCACGCAGTCGCCCGGTCGGCCGTAGCCGAAATCGTACACCGTGTGGCAGACGCTGTTTCCCTCGCTCATCATCTGGTACGGAAGCGTGGGAATCGTCGCGTAGAACCGGGCTCCCGACAGGAACGGCTGCAGGATGCCGACTTCGTTGCCGTAACGTTCAAGCTGGGGGTCCTCGAAATACAACGGGTTGTACTTCAGTTGCGGAGCTTCCCACGAGTACGACAGTGGTATCCAGTCCCGGCTGTAGCCAACCGTGTGATTGACGACGGGGACCTGGCTGAGCTTCCGATAGGCTCGGCGTTCCGGCAACAACCTTCTTTCGCCGTCGCTGTCGACCAGCTTCGGGGTGATGCTCAGCGACTGTCGCCCGATGGCTCGGAAACCTTGCGGATCGTTGGCAGCCGCTTCGTCCCAGATCGATACGGTCGAGACGTTGCTCGTGGTGCCTTCTTCAAACGCGGCGGGAGCCGGCGGCACGACCTGAGAAAATTCGACCGTCGCCAGCGCCGGATTATCAAGCGACATCACGCTGTTATGGCCCGTCACAAATTCGATTTCGTCCAGGACTTTCTCCGGAGTTTTCCGAAAGACTTTAAGCGGGATCGTGTTTTCGGCAGCAGCTTCGGCGAAAGCGTGAGACATCTCGACGTCTCCGGCGGCGAGTTCCAGCCGGGCTCGTGTCAGGAGTTTGCGCACATGCTCGGGAGCGATGCTCGTTTCGTCGATCGAAGTGACTTCCACTGGGGCTGCTTCTGCTGCCTCGATAGCAATCGGCTCGTTCAGTATCGGGAATTCGGTCGGTGATTTGATCGATGCAAATTCGCTGGCGTCACCTTCAGGAAATGCTGGTGCCGCTTCGGCGGATGTTGACTCGATTGTTGTTGCGAACGACTCCGCCGCGGCTTCTTCCGGCAACGCCTGAGCGACCGCTCCGGTGCCAGAAGTTGGTTCCGGCAACGTCACATCTTCGAACGGGTGAATGCTTTGTTCGTAGCCAGCTCGCTGCCACTCCAGCTCGGAACCCGCAATCCTCTCGTCGAGGGCTTCCGCGACGATGACGCCCGGGTCGTCGCTCGGCATGAGCTGAACCATTTGAGGTCCGACCGCTGGGGTGAGCGGTGAGTTTTGATAAATGAGATTCAGGTTGTTGGCGATGCGCGAATCGTAAGGTGCCAGTTCGGCTCCCAGGCGAGTCAGCTCTTCAGCTTCGATATATTCGCCCTGCAGAAATAGCGAGTAGCCCCAGTCGGCAAGCAGTTCCGGATTCTCGGGAGCAAGTTCGTAAGCGCGTCGGAAATTGCCGTTGGCCGTGTCAAATTCGCCAGCTCCGGCGGCGATGATGCCTAGACGGTGATAGACCAACGGGTTCGTCGGATTGTCTTTGACGAGCTTCTCGTAGGCTTTCTTCGCAGCTTTCGTTTTGCCTTTTCGTTCGTCCAGCCGAGCGATACTCAGACGAGTGTCGTAGTCCTCGATCTGCCTGCTGCTCGGAACAGGCAGACTGCTGGCGAGAGAAGCGGCTCGCTGAGCGGTCTGGTGGCATCCCGAAATGGCGACGGTTCCCAGCAGGGCAAGTGTCAGTGAGGCTGCTGTCGACTTCATAGAAATCACCGTATCCTTGAGAAGCTGGCCATCCGCTCAGCCCGCCGATGTGATGCCGAAACCGCTGTCGAATCTTGTGAGACCGAAACGGTCAATCGTCGCTGAAAGCAGCCGCCGCGTTTCTGACTGGAAGCTGCTGATTCGTCACCGCATGCCGAACTCTGCACAGACAGAACGTTCGCCGAGTAAACGACACGTCTGGAGTCTTCGTCACAATCGAAACTCAAAATCGACAGCAAGCAGATCGACCGCTTCTGTCGATGCAGATTTCGGGACCGTTACGCGGGGCACAACCGGCACAACCGGCAAGGTTTACCACGATAGGAAGTGGCGACCCAGCATCGGTGGACGGTGGAATCGGTTGCTTTAATCCGGTGCCACTCAGGAGCCTGAGCAGACAGATCTGGAGCGGCGGAACAAGAAAGCTGAATCCAGCAGGCCGTTGAATGCAGGCCGTTGAATAAGGAACCCGACGCGTAAGCGAGGGATTTGCATCCGCTGTTTCCGTCCCTCGCTTACGCGTCGGGTTACCACCAGGACCGTTCTTCAGCGAGCCGTTACCCGGCCAGCGTGGCGGCGGCGGTGCGGAGAAGCTGCTCGGTCTCTTCGAAATCGATGCACCCGTCCGTGATGGAAACACCATGTTCGAGGTTTGCTGGATCAGTCAGCTTCTGGTTGCCGGCCTTGAGGTTGCTCTCCAGCATCAGCCCCATGATCGAATCGTTGCCGGCGGCTTTCTGACGGATAACGTCGTTCCAGACGACGTGCTGTTTCGTGTAATCCTTGTCGGAATTCGCGTGGCTACAGTCGACGATCATGTTCGGAGTCAGGCCGGCAGACTCCAGTCGCTCAGCGGCGGAGTTGATCGATTTAGAATCGAAGTTCGGGCCCGAACGACCGCCTCGCAGCATCAGATGGCCCCACGGATTCCCCTGAGTGTTGACGATGCAGGTCCGGCCTTCCTCGTCGATGCCCAGAAAACTGTGCTCGGTTTTTGCTGAAAGCAACGCGTCGAGTGCGCTTTGCAGGCTGCCGTCGGTTCCATTTTTGAATCCGACGGGCATCGAAAGTCCGCTGGCCATCTGCCGGTGAGTCGGCGATTCCGTCGTGCGGGCGCCGATCGCTCCCAGCGTGATCAGGTCGGCAATGTATTGAGGCGTGACCGGTTCGAGCAGCTCGGTGGCGGCCGAGAGACCGAGTTCGTTGATATCAAGCAGCAGCTTCCGTGCTCGACGAAGGCCGGTGTTGATGTCGAACGTGTCGTTCATGTGGGGATCGTTGATGAGTCCCTTCCACCCGACGGTCGTACGTGGCTTTTCGAAATACACACGCATGATCACGAAGATCTGATCCTGAACTTCGTCCGCCAGAACTTTCAGCTTCTGTGCGTATTCCAGCCCGAGATCGGTGTTGTGAATCGAACACGGACCGACGATCGCCACCGGACGTGAATCTTCGCCCGAGATGATCTTCTGGAGTGTTTCCCGACAATTGACCACCGTTCGGGCGGCCGCTTCGGAGATCGGAAACTCGTCCTTCAGCTCCTTCGGCGAGATCAGCGGATCGGTGCCGCGAATTCGGAGGTCCTGCGTTCGTAGATCCTGGGAAGGCTGCATGGTTCACCAAAAAGAAAAGGCACCCTCGAAGTGTGAGGGTGCCAATGGTACTGCTCAGTAAACTTTTCGTATTCAACGTTCGAGGGAAGCTGGCCACTCGAGTCGAAAAAAGCGGCCACTCCTTGTGTTTGACACAGAAAGCGGCCTACTGGCAAATATTCTGTCAGACCAATTATGTGGCTTTGTTGAGGCGTGCACGACGTTCTGCACGTCGGCGAGCGCGGCGATCGGTATCGCTCGGCTTTTCGTAGTATTCGCGACGACGCATTTCCTTCTTGATCCCAGCGTGCTCTACGAGCTTCCGAAATCGCTTCACTGCGTCCTGAATCTTCTCCCCGTCTCGAAGTCGCAACTTGACCACCAAACGCCCCTTTTTCTTGATTAACTGAGCTGACTCATGATTGATCGCCTCTCTCGTTGTTCACTGAGAGGTTGTTGAAAACCGGCGTAAATACGTCCGGGACAGTTTCTGCAAGGCCGGGCAGGATACGGATTCCCCGGTTCACACGCAACCGGACCAGCCGGTCGCAAACCCTGGAATTCCCTGCTCGAACTTCACTTTTAAGCCTGGTAATCAGACTGCCTATTCATTCTACCGATCGTGGCAGGAGTTCGTGTATCTGACGCAAAGCCGCAGAGACGCAAAGGATCGCAAAGTCTGTCTCTGCATACCTTTGCGTCTCCGCGACTTTGCGTCAGGTCCGCCTGAACAAAACGACGTTTCCAAATCCTATTTTCACAACAGGCAGGCACCAGCAAATAAGAAAGAGGGGCGACCGACGATGGTCTGCCCCTCTTGAATTTCAGTTTCGATCGTGATTCCTGGCCGGAATTCAACCCGGCCGAAAATCAGCGAGCATCCCACCACCAGCTATTTGCTGGAAGGCTGTCCTTCGTTCGAGCCTTATCGGCTGTCCCGTCCAGACGAACGCCTTCACGGTAGATACTGGCGTCGGCGATCACGCTGCCAAGGTCAGCTCGAACTCCGCCGGCCACCTGAACAACGATGTCGCGACCTCGGAAGACGCGATGGTTGACGACTGAGTCGACTTCCAGCGGGGCGTCGTGCCGAGTGGTGATGTACGAGCCCTCGTTCGAGAAGACTCCCAAATCCCAGCCAATGTTTCGAGCGGCTCCCTCGTGCTGCAGAATTGCGGCGACGAGCGAAAGATCGAACACATTCTTCAGATCGGCAAAAACGATGTCCTGCTTCGCCAGTTCCTCGTACTTTGTCGTAAATGTTTGAGCAAAGACCAGATTCGAGCCCTCAGACTGCCCGGTCTGAACCTGCTGGCCCTGAGCGTTCAGGAACTGATTCTCCGACTGGCAAAGCACTGACGAACCAACGAATTCGAATCCGTTGCGGTCTGGCGTGTGCAGAACGGCGTCGTACTTCATCGTCAGCCACCATCGCAAAGCGTCCAGCTTCGAAGCTTTCTGCTCTTCAGCGGTCATCAGATCGAAGATGCTCGGAATTGTTGAGCTGCCTGCAAAGTCGTACTTGCCGATTCCGATGAGTTTCATCCGGTAGTCAGCTTCGACAATCGTGCGAGCGACTCGCGATTCCGGATTGATGCCCGAGTAAACGATGTCCTGGCGACCGAGTTGCTGCTGAAGCTGGTCGACCCAGTTTCGCACGCCAGCACCGGGACGAAGAGGTCGCGAGCTGGTCTGCTCAACAAAGCCCTTCAGATTCTTCAAGCCTTCTTCCCGCGGGTTGATCGAGCAGGAGAAGAACTTCTGCTTCGTGGCCGAGAATGCTCGCAGAACCGTAACAAGGTCGTCGAGCTGCATGATTGGCTTGCCACTATCAACGCCGACCGGCAGGCCGTTGTCGTTGTACTTCCAGCCTTCGGCCGGACCGGCGATCACAATTTCCTGATCTTCCGGATAAACAAAGACGTGCTTGATCGAGGTCAGGCCGCCGAGCAGTTTCATTGAAATGGTTGGCTCATGGCCCTGTTCGAGCCGTCGAGCAACCGCTTCTTCCAAGCGAGGCAGCGAGATCACTCGCAGACCGCTGACCTGAGCAATCTCGTTGTTAAGTAAAGCTTCGCGAACCTGAATACCGAGGTCTTTCAAGCGGCCGGACTGCTCTTCCGCAGTCTGAGTTCGCAGCACACCGCTGGGCTCAACTCGAACCCCCTGGTCAAACTGTGAAACTGTTCCGCCAGAGCCGTCAACTTCTTCCCACAGCCCGTCGGTTTCCTGCATGATCAGATCGATCAGCTGAGTAAAGTCGGCTCCGCTGCCACCGGCCAGTGCCTGCTCGTCGAGATGTTTGTCCCGAGCGATCTGCCGTTCCTGATAGTCGGGCATCGAGCGAATCGAACCCAGTGCGGCGGCGAAATCACCAATCTTAAGCTGAGCGTCAGCAACGAGCCCCAGCAGTTGCGAGCGCTCTTCATCGTCGGTCGACGTTTTGGCAATCTCAACAGCCCGCGTGAACTCACCGAATTCGATGTGAGCCAGAATCTGATCTTCGAGCGAAGTGATCGGCCCGTCTCTGTCTGTCAGTTCCTGCTGCAATGGAGCCAGCGCGACTTGGCGGTCAACGTCACCATCTGAAGCAATGTTGTTCGGCATGATGGTATTTGCGAATGCAGCCAAGTGCTCAGAAGCCTCGGGCTGGTTGTAGCCTGCTGATGCTTTAGAGGCTTCGATTTGGTCCAGGAAGCCACTCTCCGACATCTGTGCGTCAGGATCCGCCTGATCGAAACGCGACTCGGCCTGTGCAACCTCGGTTTTCTGGTAGAAGAATCCGCCAGCCGCGGCGAGCGCGAGACAAGCCACAACGGCAATGATGGTCGCGTCTGTCGATCCGCGTCGAGTCGCGGAATGTCGAGGCTGGTGCGATCGGACCTGCATAACTCGTCTCCTGGGTGGGTAAACCTGCCGGCAGCGTGTGTGCTCGGTAGAAATCCTGACCTGAGTCCTGGGATTGATAATCTGGGTTCGGTAGTTTGGCGAGAGAAAGCCGGCTCCGCACGATTCCGAAACCTTCGGCGCGCGGAACGACTTCCTCCTCGTCCTCTACAGTGTGCATCAGGATCATCCTGAGACAAACCATCGTCAAGAACTTTCGAGTGAACTTCAGAGTGCCCACTGTCACTGATCCGTGCAACTGACAACTTCGGACCGAATTGACAGGCGAGTCAGGTCGAATGTGGTCGCGTCAGAGCTTTCGTGCTTCTTCGTGTTCGTGTTGCGTTTCGAAACAGCCCGACCGGTCATGCGGATTGCCGCCGTTCTGACGCTGATGATCGTCGTGAGGAAAATCGGTTATTGACCAGCGGCCTCGCTCATCGGAACCTTGCACAGAGGCTGCTCCCTGTTCGGTAGCCAGTTGGAAATTCTCAGTCCGAGTCTTTGCCACCAGCTTTAGCTGGTGGATTTGTGAGGTCCAATAATCATCCAGCCGGCTTCAGCCGGACTTACCTTGTGGCTTCAGCCAGATGGGGTGACAGGATGCCGCAATTTCAAAACGCTGACGCAAAGGCGCGAAGACGCAAAGTTCCGCAGAGAACAACTTTGCGAACCTCTGCGTCTTCGCGACTTTGCGTCAGAGGCCGGTCACCCAAATCCGACATGCACACCGCTCGTCCGCCACCATAATTCTCACCTCTGCCGGCTTTTTTGCACTTTCGTCTGGATGTTTTGTGGCTAACCTGACTGAGCAATTTGTGGCTTACCACATGCGAATTTGCCGGCGACTTCGGTAGACGCGACATCGACGTTCTTCTTCGCTACCTTCCAGCTTCCCACCTCGACCTTCCCGCCTTTGACGTTCCAATTTCCAAAGCACGAAGACGCTCAGAATCTGGAGATACACCGTGACTTCTTCTTCCGTCATCCAACGTCTGCGACAAAATGCCGTGAACCTGATGATCAAAGATCAGGACGTTAAACAACTGGCGGACATCGTGGCCGAACTTTGCATGGTCTGCGAAGACCAGCAGAAGCGAATCAACGAATTGACGAACGAACTCGAAAAGCTACGTGGCTCAGCAGTCTGATCGCCAGCGATTTGCGACGACGTCTTTGTGACAGCTCATGCGGCGCGCGAAAGTTCGAAGATCGTGATCTCGGGGCTCACGTTAAGCCGAACCTTTTGAAGGTAGCCCAGTCCGCGATTCACGTAGAGTGTGCGATCGCCTGGCAGTTCGACCTTGCCCGCGATGTAGGCGTGATTCCTGATCGGCAGAATCGGCGGTTTGCAGAACGGCAACCGAACCTGCCCGCCGTGAGTATGCCCTGACAGAATCCAGCCACGGAAATTGCCCCACCCCGGTTGATCGACGAAGTCGGGATTGTGGCAGAGCATGACCGAAGGCTTTTCGGCATCGCCCGACGCGAGCGTTTCTTCAAGCTCGTGAGTCGGCCCCCAGAAATCGTCAACGCCGAGCAACCGCAGACCCTCGATTTCGACGGCCGAGTTTCGCAACATCCGAATGCCGATCCCGTCGAGCTTCTCCGTCAACGAATCAGCCACCTGCCGATTCGTAAAGCCGCCTCGAGACGATCCAAAATCGTGATTGCCGGTGATCGCGACGGTCGCCAGCATTCCGGGCTGCATGTCCGCGAGCAGGGCAACGGCTTCGTCGATCCGAGCCGGGCCGTCGTACGTCACGAAGTCTCCCGTGACGACAACAATGTCCGGCTCAAACGATGACACCAGCTCCAGGCATTTTCGAAGGTAATCACGACTGACAATCGCCCCGACATGCAGATCGCTGATCTGAACGATCGTTTTTCCAGTCAGCGATTCCGGCAGATCACGCAGCGGCATCGGCACTCGCACGACCTCAACATTGTGCGGTGCTCCCCAGAACGCCCACGCTCCAGTCGCCGCGCACGCCGTCATGCCGCCCACGGCTCCCGCTGCGAGAAATCGTCGTCGAGACCAGTATCCAGGTTCAGGATCTGGACAGCCGCTCGGGGACATGACTGCGGAATTGTGAGGCAATGAAGAGTCCATTGAATTCGACTTTGAGGAAATCGCACGAGTCAGGTTCCGGAATTCCAGGCACGTCATGTCGGCGCAGAGCCTGCACTCACGACGGTGGGGGCGGGCTCCCAGTTATTCGCGATCCGCCGTGAGAGTCGCAGGGTTTCCGCCTGCGCGGGAATGACGTTGGCAAGTCTGGTCGGGTTTCTGCATGCTCAGTCTTTGGTATAGTCAAACTCGCCGCCGGTCGCCCAGACCGATATCTTCGCTGCCCGCCGCTCAACCCACCGTCCATCTGGAGACACCTGCCGTGAAATCCCCTCAGCAAAACTCAGGCTGTTGTGCATTCCTGATCGCGATCACGTTTGCTGTGAGTCCCGCAGCAAACGCCGGAGACTGGACTCAGTGGCGAGGCAACGATCGCAACGGTGTCGCCAGCGATTCGCCGACGCTGCTCAGCAGCTTGCCAGACAGCGGTCTAAAGGCAGCGTGGGTCAGCGAGCCCATCGGTTCGGGCAAGAACGAAGGCGGCTGGGGCTCGCCGGTGGTTGCGAATTTCCCAGGCGACAAGACGGCCGAGCAACGCGTTTACCTCTTCACACACAAACGGGTGAAAGTTGGCGATGTTCCAAAGAAACAATTTCCGTGGCTCGCTCCAGACAAACGAGTCGGCATGTCCGACGCCGAATATGCCGAGTACGAAGTCAATCGTCGCGACGAAGACGAAGCCGTCGCCAGCGCGTACGTGTTTCGTGAAACGATCTACTGCCTGAACGCGGCCGACGGAAAAGAAATCTGGACGAACGAAACCGACTCGGTTTACACGAGGTTTCCGCAGTCAGGTTCTCCGACTGTTGCCAACGGCCAGTTGTACATTCTCGGAGCCGGCGGCCACGTTCGCAGCGTCGACGCATTGACCGGCAAAGATCATTGGAAAGTGCATCTGCCGGTTTCGTTTCGCGACGAGTTTTGGCAGTCGTCGTTTCTGATCACTAACGACCTGGCAATCTTCCTGGCCGGACACCTTTACGCGGTCAGCCTGGAAGATGGCAGCATCGCCTGGGAAGGCGACTCAAAGAAAACCAGCGGCACCCACACCAGCCCGGTCTTGTGGAACAAAGCTGGAGTGGACTTTGTCGTCCTGAACGCGGGCAGCGGCACGACCATCTGTATCGAAGCGGGGACCGGCAAAGAAGTCTGGTCAGTGAAGTCCGAAGCCGGACTGTCGACTCCCGTTGTCTCAGGCGACCGCCTCATCACTTATTCGAACAGCCGCAAGAAAGGCATGCGCTGCTTCAAAATGTCGACCGACGGTGCCGAAGAACAATGGGTGTTCAACGGTTGCCAGGACAAAGGCAGCAGCCCGGTCGTTGTCGGAGATTACGTCTACGTTCAAGGTGAAAAACGACTCGCGTGCGTGAACCTCGAAACCGGTGACTCCGAATGGATGGCGACGCTGGACCTCGGCCAGCCACAGTACACATCGCTCGTCGCTGCCGATTCCAAAGTCTACTACGCTCTCGAAGGAGTGCTCTGCGTCGAAGCAACGCCGAAGGAATTTACACCGCTCTTCAACGCCAAGGTCGACGATGCCGGCCTCCTCAACACCGAAGACGCCCTGCGAGAACTCCACGGAGTCAACGCACTCGCCAAAGAAAGCCAGGGCAAAGCCGAGAAGCTCTACCAGTCAAAAATTGGCAAACAGGGCCCGCTCACCTGCGCCACCCCAGCCATCGCCGACGGCAGAATGTACGTCCGCCTGAAAAACGCCCTCGCTTGTTACGACTTGCGAGCCACGAAATAGGATTCCAGTGTGTTGACACAAATTGACGATCACTCGACCGACCGAGCGATAGTGACTCGTCGGCGATTGTGGTGGAGTCTTTGCTCGTTGGCTTTGTTCGTTGTTGCGACGACTGGTGCGGTCGTGTTTGAGGCGATGACCGGGCGGTTTTCCGGAGTGGTGATGCAGGTGCGGATTGATGAGTGCACGCCTCGTAAGTTGCGCATGACGACGTTTCGAATTCGGGGCAGTTCGGTAGAACTTCGCTACGAAGGCGTCGCAGAAAACACGATCGTGGTGCGACCACCGGAAGCAACAGCGCCATTGGTGGCGAGTCTTCGGAGTCGCTTCTGGGAGAAGGCTTTTGGGCCGTCAACCGCCTTCGCAACTTTCGACAAGCCAGCGTCGGTCGTTTACTTCGTGAAGACCGGCGACGTCTTTCAGTTGCGGAGTGACGAGACCGTCACGCTGATGAGCTGGGAATCCGGCTTCTCAACCGAACGCTGGGCGATGACCGCCTGCGTCGAACCCTGAGTCGTTGCCTCGGCAACGGCGACATTCCCCCGGTGAGTCACCCAGACGGCGAGCAATAGCATTAACCTGAGGCTGAGCAAACTGCGATGCGGCAACGGCTGTTGTAACATCGGCTGGCTTCGTCTTAAGAATTGGTTGTTTGAAGCTGGCCATCTTTCATTCGAAGAATTCGGTCGGTCGGCTCGACAAAACTGTGATCATGCGTGACGACCACGACCGTCGTTTTCTGGTCGGCGCAGAGCTTTCTCAAGAGACCAAAAACTTCTGCGCCGGTGGCTGAATCAAGCTCGCCGGTTGGTTCGTCGGCGAGAACAAGTTTTGGTTGCTTGAGCAGTGCTCGCGCGATGGCGATGCGTTGTTGCTCGCCGCCGGAAAGCTGATGAGGCCGATGATCGAGCCGGTCGCCCAGTCCAACCTGTTTGAGCATCTCAACGGCTCTGTCACGCAGCTCAGTCGAGATTCCCTGCGGAAGGTACGGAACCAGCGTGTTGTCGACGGCGTCGAGATTGTTCAACAGGTTGAAGCTCTGAAAGATGAAGCCAACGTCGTCGCGGCGGTAGGCGTCCCGTTCTGGATTTGTCAGCGCAGACAGCGAGCGACCTTCGAACAGAATCTCTCCTGACGTTGGCTCATCAAGTGCTCCCATCAAATAAAGCAGGCTGCTCTTTCCACTGCCGGACGGTCCGAGAATGAAGTGAAAGACGCCTCGCTCCATCGAGCAGGTCACGCCTCGCAACGCATGAACGTCGGTCTGACCTTTGACGTGCGTTTTGGTGACGTTCTTAATCTCGATCACGGATGGTCTTTCAAGGCCGCGGCTTCGTTAGCAGGCAACGTTGGTCATTACTTTCGGACTCGTCGCCGTCAGACCTTTCCGCCGGCGGCAGCGAGTTCTTCGCAAATCGACAGCAGCAGCGCGAGTGAATCATTGGCCTGATCCATCGTCATGGTCATTGGCGGGCTGACTCGCAACACCTTGCCGGCCAGTGGTCCCAGGAAGTGGATTGCGCCGCGTTCTCCCTTGCCGATGTACGACGCTTTGACGATGGCGTTGGCAATGTCTCCAGCCGCGATTCCGTTGAAGTCGGCACACTCGATGCCGAAGACCATTCCTTCACCGCGAACCTTCGCGATCAGACCGGTTTCTTTCAGCCGATTCAGGCCTTCAAAGAAGACATTCATCAGTGCCTGGCCGTTTGCCAGAACGTCGGTCGTTTCGAATTCGTCGAGTGTTGCCAGCACGGCCGCCGATGCCAGCGGGTTGGCACTCCAAGTGTCTGATGCTTCGCCGTATTTCAGGCTGCTCATGATGTCGCCGCGGCCGACGACGCCACTGACAGCGACTCCGTTTCCAAGTCCCTTGCCGAGCGTCACGAAATCCGGCTCGATTTCGTTCTTCTCAAAAGCGTACATCTTGCCAGTGCGGCCGAAGTTCGACTGAACTTCGTCAAGAATGAAAAGGATGTCGTGCTGGTGGCAGAAGTTCTGGATCATCTGCAAATACTCGGCTGGCGGGTGATAACTGCCGCCTCCGCCAAGGTACGGTTCCGTAATCAGACAGTTGATGCGGCTGCCGAATTCGTCATGGAGAGCCTGCAACTCCGCCTCGTACTTTGACAGGTCCAGAGCCTGACCGTACTGGCTGCAGTCGGCGATTTCTTCCATCGGAAAGCTGAAGAACTTAACCCGAGGATCGCGATTGGAATCCTGTTCCGAACCGGTGACCGCGCCGGCGAGACCCTTCTTTCCGTGAAAGCCGAACCGCGTCGCAAGGATGATGTCCCGATCCTCGTCGCGGTGAAGACAGGCCCACAAGGCTTTGATGACCGCCTCGGAACCAGAAGCCGACCACATGACCGTATCCAGCCGTTTGCCGAACGGCGTTGTCTGCACACTTTTCAAAAGCCGCTCGACGGCCAATGCCTCAACTTCGGTGACGGCGTTGTAAGCGGTCAGCGGGGCAAATTCGTGGTAGCCGTCTCCGCCGTCAAACGCTTCGGGGGTCCAGTTCAGGTAGTCGAGGAACCGCTTCGTCCAGCTCTTCGGGTTGTGACCAAGATTGGCGACGAGCACGCCCGAGCTGTAGTCGTAAAGTTTTCGGCCATCGGCGGTGTAATGAAAGACGCCGGCCGACTTCGTGAAGACCGCCTGGCTCGGCGTGAATGTTCGTAGTGCGACCGGCTCTTTGGTCGCGATTACTTCGCGAACGGCGTTCGATCGTTCTTCGCCAGCAAACTTGATCGGTTCAGACATCTTCATCCTCGGTGTTCAATCGGGGGCGCAAATCTACATTCGGCCCGGTCTCGGTTTTCGCAAGCTCGACGCAGTAGTTCGAGTCAGGGTTCAGAACTCGTCCGGTTCAGAACTCACCCGATCCGACCAGCCGACGCACGGACGATACCTTGCCGTCACGCCAAGTAAAATCTCGAGTGGGCAACGCCTGAACTCGTCGCCAGGCAACTGTGCCGACCGATCGGCCCGTCAAGTCGATGCGTCTCGAACCTGAAGAGGATGGCTGCACGTGGAGTATCAATCAACTCTGGATTCCTGCCGGCGATTGATCAGCGGTTTGTCGCGGCTTTGATCGAGATGCTGGAAACTTTCCACTCGGTACCCTGCTTCTTGCTGACCAGCGTGATGACCTGCCCGGCACTGTTGAGCGTGACCGTTCGGCTACCGCGAATCGTGCGCGGTGTTCCGACGAGTTGGGGCTGAGCGAATGTTTTCTTGAGATCATCTTTCTCTGCCGACGTGAGACTGCCACCACGAATCTTTTCGATGAGCCCTCGCCCTCGCGTCGCGACGTGGTCCTTGAGCCCGTCATGCTTACCCTCCATCAGACCCATCACGATCTTAAACGCTGGATAGTCGGGCGAGTCTGCTGGTGGTTCCTGGGCTTTGCCTCCGCCGTCTCCATTCGACCCTGGCCCGCCGGGGTTTTCTCCGAATTCTCCGCCTTCGCTGCCTGGCCCGAATTCTCCATTGGCCGTTGCCGCTGCTGCCATTTCGGCTGACGTCGTTGCCGGATCCGATCCGGGCTCACCCGCTGAGTTTGCCGCGGTTTCTGCCGCGGCCATTTGGGCTTCCATAATGGCGTCGTCTGTGCCGGGATTAGTCGAACTATCACCGGCTAACGCACTTTCAGAGCCTGGTTCTCCACCTCCCTCGGCATGCGCCAGCGAAGTGTCGCCAAATCCTGCGTCGGCGAATTGCTCACCGGATTCATCAACCATCGACTCTTCCATTTCCATTGACGCCTGCATCGATGGATCATTCATTTCCTCGCCGCCACCCATCATGGCCTCTTCGCTCATGTCGCTCATGGCCATGTCCGTCGATTCATCCCCACTTGATGAATCAGATGTCGCCGGTGGGGATTCGCTCGATCCTCCGCAACCGGCAATTGCGAACCCGATTCCAACACAGCCAATCAGTAGAACTCGGTGTGTGAATGCCGTCATGCTGAGTGCAACGCAGCCGTCGAGATTTCTTAGTGCCATGAGTTCAGCCTCGATTTCTGTATGGAAGAGCGTCGTCGCCAGCAGTTGCGACTACAATTCACGTCTCTCGTCAAATCAAGCTACACTCGAAAACTGATTCTGTCACCCGGGAGCCGGGAATTTACGGGCTGGACACGATGCCGAATCGCCAAATAATCGCTCAGAACCTGAAGCAAATCCGCAAGACCGTCGAAGCCGCGTGTGCCCGCGGTGGTCGTCCTTCGGACAGCGTTCAGCTCGTCGCCGTCACAAAGTATGCCGATCTGAACTGGGTGCGTGAGCTGGTCGAACTGGGCGAAACACAACTCGGAGAAAGCCGCCCGCAGCAGATGTGTCTGCGTGTCGAAGAGTTACCGAAAAATGTGCAGTGGCACATGATCGGACATCTGCAACGCAATAAAGTCGACATGGTTATCCCGGCGGCCGAGCTGATTCACTCGGTCGACAGCCTGCGTCTATTGAGGAAGATCGAAACTTCCGCGGCAGCGATCGGCAAACGCCAGCGGGTTCTGCTGGAAGTCAACGTGTCGGGCGAAGAGTCGAAAGATGGCTTCACGCCCGACGAACTGCGCTCGACGTGGTCCGAGATTGTCGATCTGCAGCAGGTCGATATTCAAGGGTTGATGACGATGGCTCCGCACTCGGATGATGCCGAGTCGGCTCGACCATTCTTCAGACGACTCCGCGAGCTGCGCGATGAACTGGCGGCGGCATCAGAGGGCCGGATGACGTTACCTGAGCTGTCGATGGGCATGAGCGGCGACTTCGAAATCGCAATCGAAGAAGGGGCGACTCTAATTCGAATCGGCAGCCGAATCTTCGAAGGGCTCAGCCGGGCCGAGTAACCAGAATTACTCGCTGCTCAATCCCGGGTTACCGATTGCAACCTCACAAAAAAAGCCCGGCGACCAGAAAGGTCGTACCGGGCTTGAGAATTCTTGTTTGTCGCGTTGTCAGTTTACCGAGCGTTGACTCGGTCGATTTGGCTCACGCGGAACACCGGCTTGCCGAGTCGGTCGAGTTTGACCGCGTCGAATTGACCGGATACGCGAACAATGGCTCCGTTGTGCTGGGAATCGAGTTTGACATCACTGCTGAGCGAGATATCTCCCCCGAGCTGATCGGCGGCCGTTGGCGCGTCGTCATAGGTCAGGTGCCATGCCTGGTCAGACTCGACATATTCAAGCCGGCCCTGAAACCAGTTGTAGTTCGGATCATGGTTCAGCGAGCCGCCGCTCGCTGATTGCCCGGTGATTGATGGCCCGGTGGTTGATTGCCCGGCGGCAGTGGCGATGCCACCCGCCGACTGGTCGGTGGCTCCCGTCAGGACAATCGGTGACTGGAAGTCGAGTTCGGCCGGCGTTCCCAGGGAAACTTGTGGTGGCCCTGATGGAAATCCAAACTGTGAGGTCTGTGCGCCCGCTGGTTTAGCGGCTGACGGGTCAGGATCTCGCGGCAGTGGGACTGGCGTCGGTGAGTCGCCACCGGCTCCGCGTGCGGTGGGATCAGGAGCCTGGATGTTGCCACCAGGTGCGAATGTCGAAGGTGCACCGCCACCAGCCGACGACGGGCTGCCGAGAGCGTCACCCGGCATCACGTACGATGATTGCGGAACGCCCTGATACTGCATCGGGGCTCCGCGTTGTGGTGCATAGGCTCCCGGTGGGTAGCCACCGTACGGAGCGTAACAACCGGATAGAAAGAACAGTCCAACGCCAGCGGCGATGAATCGGTAAGCGTTTTTCAGATGCATGCTGCATTCCCTTGCTGAGCAGCGTCGTACGGCATGATCCCAACGTTTGCCGTCGACGACGCAACTCTGAGTTGTCTACGGCGCGGATTGGCCACGCAAAACAACTCAATTCCCATGTCTCCTGCGGACCCGAATGGCCACGAGGCTCCCAGCCCCTCAGCGCAAGGTCGGGATTCTTGGGGAAATCCCGGAACCGTGTCTATACCGAAAAATGTTCGGAATTCCGGCTGCTGGACGTTCAGCTTTTGGATGTTTGACCGGCGGCCCCGCTGACCGATGCGCGACGACGCAGCAGTATCACGATCAGCCCGACGACCGCGACGGGGCCGATCCACCACGTCGGTCCGAAGACGACCGTCGCGTTAAAGATCATGAAAAGGCACGCAAGGTCCGCGGTTCGTCGGAGCGATGACCGGCCTGACACGGGGCTTCTCCACAGAACCCCGACGTCGAGAGCCCACAGAATCAGGAACGCGTAGTTGAAGTAGAGACCCCCGCCCCAGTCGATGCCGGTGACTCGTGCCGTTTGTTCGGCCGTGTGCTTCAACGCGGCGGCGTGGCTCCAGCCGTGCTCAAAGTGAAATGCCGCCAGAACATGCACGATCAGCAACAGGCAGGCTGCTGACCAGACCGCTCGCCAGAACTTAAACCTCGTCGGCGTCGAGTCGCGATCACACACCGAGATCAGTAATGCGAGCACGTAGAATCCGACGCACGTTCGAGCGAGCCACAACGTCAGCGGGTGAGCGAGATCTGCCATAAAAGGCCAGCTTACTCGTCGGCTCGGAAGTCGTAGCAGATCAGGCGGCTGCCTTTTTTTGTCGTGACGTCGACACTGTTCTGACTGATGTAGACGAGGCCCTGGCTGATGACGGGCAGAGCCCACGTGTACCTCGCCAGGAACGGCCGGCAGCGGGAAATTTCCTTGTAGCCGGCGGGGCTGAGGTCCAGCCACATCAAGTGGCCGAGTTCTCCCTGACAAAGAAATCGCCCATCAACGTGCAGCAGGTTTCCCCGCAGCGTACTCAATGTCAACTTCTGCGTCTGGCCGTTGAGAGTGATCGATTCTTCCCACTCAGCAGCCTCACGCCAGACGACCGTTCCCGTTTTTATATTGACGCAAACCAGGGACGCGTCGGGTTCGTTGCGTCCGTCAAAGGCGTACAGATGGCCGTCTTTCACGATCGGAGTGTTCCAGTGAATGCCCAGCATGTCGCCGTCAGTGTTGTGCTCACGGTCGCGCATCGTCCACTCGACCGACGATGTGAAATCCGGCTTCACATTCAACAGCGCACTGCCCGCGCGATACGTGGCGGAAATGAAAACCTGATTCCCGATTGCGACTGGACACGAAGCGTTGACTGATTCGTACTTGGTGCTTCGCCAGGGAAATTCAAAGTCGACTTTTCCATTGGCCGGGTCGAGCGAAATCAACCCGCCGATTGCCGGCTCGCTGTCGCCGCCGGCAAAAACCAAAACTCGTTGCTTGCCGTGAAACGTGGCCGGAATTGGTGAAGCGTAGCTTGGCCCCCAGTTGTTCTTCCCGGCTGTCCAGGCGAGCTTTCCGGTCATCTTGTTAAACGCCGCGACGCATGGGCCGCGCTGCCCGCCAACGTTGATGATCAGGTTCCCGTTCTGAAGCAACGGTGTTCCGACCGTGCCAAAGAAGTCCTGCTTGACGTTGAAGTCCTGGTTGATGTTTCGCTGCCAGATGACTCGGCCAGTTGTCAGTTCGAAGCAGATCAAGTTTCCTTCAACGCCCAGCAGATAAACGCGGTCGTCGTCGATGACCGGGCTCGCTCGAGGCCCGTCGCTGTAGCCGTACCGGTCAGCGTAAGTCGTGTCGTAACGGTGCTCCCAGTATTTGTCGCCGGTTTGAGGATGCAGGCACTCGATGACGACTTCGTCCCGGATCCGATGCACGTAGACAAGGTACTCGCCCTGAATTGACGGCGATGCGTAGCCGTTGCCGGTTTCGAGTTCCCAGACAACCTTCGGCCCGTCTGCAGGAAACGTTTTGATCAGCTTCGTTTCGGTCGACACTCCGTTGTGCGTCGGTCCGAGAAACGTCTTCCAATCGTGAGTGACGGCACCCTTTGGAAGAGGCTTCGGGGCGCTGTGAAAAGTCACTCGTTCGTACTTCTGCGCCTTCGCAGCAGCCATCGGAGCAAGCTTCGTGACTTTCGGCGGATTCGGATCAACGGCGTCTGCCCCGTGAACCTGCGGGATCGCGTCCAGCAATGCCGCAAAAACCAAAACCGCTGAGAAAATACTTCGCATGAGTCGCTCCGTAGCAAAGTTCGTCCGAGTGCGAGCTTCCTCTTGAAGCTCGGATAGCCTTAAAACGTGAGGGCTGATTGAAACGGTGCCGCACGAACATTGCAACTCCGGCTCCGGCAGCACGAGCCGCAAAAATCGGTTGACGTTTTCGTAGGTCAGGCTTTGCCTGACGGAGTCGTGAATTGATTGTCAGCTTTGCGACTCCCGAATTTCGTCAGGCAAAGCCTGACCTACACGAAATTCGAATCAGCAGCACGTTCCACGATGAAAGCGTTGGTGGCTACGATTTCCCGAGCAGGACCCTAGAATACCGGCCACGCTGTCACCGGCTGGTGACGAGCCGCTCGAAGAATTCAAGCGAAGCTGCGTCCGGCTTTGCACAAACGCCAACTCAATCAATCGCAAACCCAGGAGGAACTGCACAATGGCTTACTCACTTCCCGATCTCCCATACGCTCACGACGCTCTGGAACCGCACGTCGACGCCCGTACGATGGAAATCCACCACGGCAAGCACCACAACGCGTACGTCTCGAAAGTCAACGATGCAACAGAAGGACTGAACGTTCCTGACTGCATCGGTGCACTCATCAGCGATCTTTCGCAGGTTCCTGAAGACAAACGCGGAGCCGTACGCAACAACGGCGGCGGCCACGCCAACCACTCGCTCTTCTGGAAAGTCATGAGTCCGGACGGCGGCGGAGCACCTGCTGGCGATCTGGCCGCAGCGATCGACAGCGACCTCGGCGGCTTCGATGCTTTCAAGACTGCATTTTCGAATGCAGCAGCCACTCGCTTCGGCAGCGGCTGGGCATGGCTCTACGTGAAAGCCGACGGAAAGCTGGCCGTCGGATCAACCGCCAACCAGGACAGCCCTCTGATGGGCGAAGCGGTTGCGGGAATCGGCGGAAAGCCAATTCTTGGACTCGACGTCTGGGAACACGCTTACTACCTGAACTACCAGAATCGACGTCCTGACTACGTGGCAGCGTTCTTCAACGTCGTCAACTGGGACGAAGTCGCTCGCCGGTTTGCAGACGCCAAATAGTTTGCGGCGAACTGCGACTGCAAAAAAGAAAACGGCAAAAAGTAAGAGGCCCGGCACTGAAGTGTGCCGGGCCTCTTTTGTTAGGATCAGTCCCGAATCAAGTTCCCGATTTGAACCATGAATGATTAATTTCAGTCATTCCCGCGCAGGCGGGAACCCAGTGA
>CALDJX010000399.1 GCA_937899075.1 uncultured Planctomyces sp.
CGGCCTATGATCCGGGGCGAGCTTAGTGATGCCACCGGCGATTAATTTCCACCCGGTCACCGTCGAGGAAGCAACCAAAGTTCGGCAATTGAAGTCATTGCCGTTGCCCACGAAAAACGACGACCGGGATACTGTGAAGTCCCGGACCGAGTAAGGAGTTTTCAAGTAGCGACATGCCGTACCGACTCAATTGATTCATGATCGAGCACAGAATCTTATGTCCGAAGAAAAACCAGGCGAGCAGGTTGACGAGGGCAAAGCACGGGTCTTTCCGTGCGAAGGTTGTGGCTCCGACCTTGAGTTCCACATCGGGCAGCAGGATCTGAAATGCCCGTACTGCGGATTCGAGAAGCAGCTTGAGTTCACTGAAGACGCGACGGTCGTCGAGCAGGACTTTCACGCGATGCTCGTCAAAATGCGTGAGCATCACGACAAGGACCGGCAGGACGAGACCGGGCAAAGCGAAATCAGTTGCGACTCATGCGGCGGCACGGTGCAGTTTCAGGGTTCGCTGACCAGCACCGAGTGCCCGTTCTGCGCGTCGCCGATTCAGCTGGAAGATGTCCACGACGCTGAACATCGAGTTCCGGTCGACGGCGTACTGCCGTTTCTGGTCGAAAAGAAAGCCGCCTCAAAGAACCTGAAAGCGTGGGTCGAGTCTCGCTGGTTCGCGCCGAACGAGTTCAAGCAGCGAGGAGTCCAGGGGAAATTCAACGGTGTCTACACGCCGTTCTGGACATTCGACTCGATGACGTTCACGAGGTACTCGGGCGAACGCGGCGAGCATTACTACGAAACCGTCAAAGACGGCGACGAAGAGAAACAGGTTCGCCACACCAGGTGGTGGCCGGTGTCAGGATCGTTTGACCGTTTCTTCGACGACATCCTGATCCTCGCTTCTGAAGGACTTCCGCGCCGACTGATGGACAAACTCGCTCCGTGGCCGCTGGGAAAATGCGTCCCTTTTTCACAGCAAATTCTCGCCGGTTTCTACGCCAGAACCTACGAACTGGAACTCGAACCGGGATTCGGTCAGGCACGCGACCAGATGGAATCCGCCGTCAGCGCCGAGGCCAGACAACGCATCGGCGGAGACGAACAGCGAGTCCATTCGTGTAAAACTCAGTACAGCGCCGTCACGTTCAAGCATCTCCTGCTGCCCGTCTGGTTGCTGGCCTACCGCTACAACGGCAAGGCGTACCAGGTCATGGTCAACGCGGCGACCGGCGAAGTTCAGGGCGAGCGGCCGTGGAGCTGGGTCAAGATTCTGTGCACTGTTGCGGCCGTCGCGGCAGGTGCCGGCGTGATCGCATTGCTGAATCGCTGAATCACTGCCAGGATTCAGACAAACTGTGAGCCCCACCACCGAAACCGTTCTGCAATATCGACGTTAATGGTTGGTCCGTAGTTGTTAATGGTTGGTCCGTAGTTAAAGACTCTCCCCCCACACCGCTTCGCCAGAACGTAAAGCTTGAGCGAAGCCCCGCCTGACAGAGATCGCTCATGAAATCGACAGCCCACTTAATTCCGTGCGTGACTCTATGCGCAATCACCGTGTCGGTGTTCGCACTCTCCGGCTGCGGCGAAGCCGAGAAGGTCGAAGAAACGACAGCCGTTGCCCCGCCTCTTCCAGTCAGCGGCGATCCGAGTACCGACAATCAACAAGCCGCAGTGACTGGCGACATGCCAGGCTTCTCGGACGAGCCTGACTTCAGCGACTCTCCACCGACAGCCAACCAGCCACCAGATCTGGCCGACTTAATACTACCTGGTCCTGACGGCCCCTCCGGTCTGGATCCACTAAGATTGCCCGAACCGGCACCAGTCAATGAAGCCTGGCGTGAAGAGTGGATCACAAGCTTCGAACAGGCGAAGGCGAAAGCTCAAAAAGAGAATAAGGACATCCTGATCAACTTCACGGGAAGCGACTGGTGCACCTGGTGCATTCGACTCGCGAAGGAAGTATTCAGTCAGCCAGGATTTGCCGAGTACGCGAAGGACAAATACATCCTCGTCGAAGCCGACTTCCCAATGAGCCCGCTCGGTCAACCAGAGGCGATCGATCCGCAGCATCAGGAACTCTCTGACACTTACGAGTTTCAGGGTTTCCCAACGATCATGCTGTTCGACAAGCAGGGACGTCCCTTCGCACAAACTGGATACCAGCCGGGCGGACCACAAGCGTACAACGCACACCTTGAGGAATTTCGATTGGCACGCGTCGATCGCGACACTTCACTTATTGCGGCGACCAAGCTGCAAGGTGCTGAACGAGCAAAGAAACTCGACGACGCTCTGGGCAATCTGCCGTCAGACCTCCTGTTCCCTGCTTACGAATCCGTCGTTGAGGAAATCATCAAACTCGACGCAGACAACACCGCAGAACTCCGCAGCCAGTATGAAGACCGACTGGCCAACCACCAGTTCATGGTTCGTGTGCAGGCGATCGAAAAGCAAATCCCCAGTGCGAAAAACCCCGACACGGTTCTTGCTGACATCGCCAAAGTCGCCAAAGAATTTGGTGGCGACCCACGTCGAAACTATGTCGTGACGATGTTTCAGATCAACGTCCTCAACTACTTCGACCGAATCGATGAAGTACTGGCCGTCGCCGCGACTGCCCTGAAAAACGAATCGCTGGACAACGATTATAAAGCAAACCTGTTTATGACCCAGCTCCGAATTCTCAATCAGGCGGAGCGTCAGAAAGACGCGCTCACGATCGCGAACAACGCCATCGCTCAATTCAAAGATGATGACTCGATGACCATGCAGTTCATGATCGCCCGAGCCGACTTCCTGCATCGACTCGACCGAGTCGAAGAAGGCCGACAGGCAATCGCGGAAGCTCGCAAAGTTGGTGGCCCCGCAGCGGCATTCCAGATCGACCAGATTGAACAGGAAATCTTCGGAAGCATTTCCAGCAGCGAATCACCGCCGACCAATCTTCCTGAACCAACGACTCCAGCCTCAACAGAAAAACCGGCCGCTGCCACTTCAACGCCCGCTCCCGCAGAAACGTCCAAACCAGACGCCGGGAAGTAGCAAACACTGGGATCACCGACGGACGTAACTAACCGAGGCCGCGACGAGACAACACTCTCTTCGCGGCCTCATTCGTTTTGCACGTTCACACAGCCCGGTCTCGTCGAATCAGACAGTCACGACGAGTCATGACTCGCCGAACAGCTCGAGCAGATGTGACGGCGTATCCAGAATATGAGCTGCTCCATATTCGACGAGTTCCTCGACTGGCCGAAAGCCCCAGGCAACTCCGACTGCCAGAGCTCCGGAGTTTTTTGCGGTCAGCATGTCGACACTTGAGTCGCCGACGTAGATACATTCTCCCGGTGAGACTCCCAGTGCCTCGCAAACTTCCAGCACGCCTGCTGGATCGGGTTTGCGCGGAATGCCTTCACGTTGGCCGAGGATTGGATCGAAAGGCCAAGCCGGGAGGAATTCCGCAACACAGACTCCGACAAAGTCGTGAGGTTTATTCGACAGGATCGCAATCGGTATCTCGCGTCGAACCAGTTCGTTCAGCAGTTCTTCGATGCCGGAATAGAGCTGTGAATTCTCACTCCATCGACGACCGTACGTCACGCCGAATTCTGAAACACAGTCGGCAATCAATTCAGAAGTCGGAACTCCTTCTGGCAGAATTCTCGTGAACAACGTGGCGACGCCATCGCCGATGAAATGCCGATAAGCGTCCAGGTCATGCGTTGGGTGTCCGCGATCAGTGAGAACATCATTCGCCGTGTTGCCAATGTCGGCCAGTGTGTCGAGCAGCGTCCCGTCGAGGTCGAAGATCGCCGCTTTGTAATTTGTGGACATCGCAGACTTTCCTGGTCAATTGATTACGTCACGGCGAGTGGCCGGCGTAGTCCTGCCGGTTTCTCGCTGTCGTCAGATTGCCAGTCGGCTAACGCCGACCGCTCGCCTGAAAGGCTTGCGAGAAACGTCGCTCAGACAATTCTCATGGATCCAACGTCGAGCGAGTCAGCGACGAACTTCACAACACGCGGAGCCATCACGTTGAAGTAGTCCCACGAGTGGCCGCCGTTGCTTGTCTCGAAATCTGACTCGAACGGAATTCCGCTGGAGTAAAGTTTGCTGGCCAGTCGTTCGGAACTGTGAATCCAGTCGGCATCGGCCGGGTCGCAAACAATGAGTTGAGACCTTGGCCAGTTCAGCGGCTGAAGATGCAGGATCGCCGTCTGCTGCCTGGCCAATTCCTGACTGCCAAACATCTCGTCCAGCGGAAGCCCCTTGCCCCACCAGTCATGAAAATCGACGGCCGGTGAAATCGCAGCAAAGATGGGAAAGTCCCGGCCACATCGATAGCCGAGCTGAATAACTCCCTGCCCGCCCATACTGATTCCGGTTAAGGCGATGTTCGGCGTCTGCACGTCCCAGTTCTCGCCGATCCAGGCAACGACGTTGTTTCGGACATAATCGAACGGAGTCAGCTCATTATCAAATTCGGAGCAAATCTGTGGCAGCCACCATGACCGTTGACCGTGCGGACAAACAGCCCGCAAGCCATGCTCGTTGAGTTCTTTGCTGAACGCCTCGTTGTCTTTCAACGTGGTGAGCCCGTGACCGTGCAGATGAATCACCGCTCGATCGGATTTGGGAGAATCCGGAGTGAAGATATCGGCATCTTTGCCGTCGATCGAAGTTGTCGTCCAGGATCCGTGCATGTTTCTTCAATTCAACAATTGTTGAACCACGGAATTCACGGAAGGGAACGAAAAGGAACGTGACATTTCCGTGCTCTTCCGTGATTTCCGTGGTTTGAACTTTGAGTATTGGTAACTGTGGCCCGATGAGTCCTTGAACTTCGTATGCTTAAAATCGAGCTTTACGTTGCGACAGGTATTCCAGCAACGCCGTTCCGAAATTCATGCTCGTGTCGAGCGGCACGTAGTCGCATCCCAGCGAACGACATTCTGACCGATAAGTCTCGCGAAGTTCATCCATGGTTTCGATGTAGTCTGCCCGCATCCCCGCCGCGTCGATGTTTCGCTCCACTTCGCCGGTCTCGGGATCTTCGAGGTCGACCATGCCGTCGAACGGAAACGTCACTTCAGCCTCGTCGAGAACGTGAAACAGGATGATGTCGTGACCGGCGTAGCGTAGAAGTCGCAAAGAATTGATGACCTCTTCGGAATCCGTCAGCAGGTCTGAAAAAATCATCAGGAGACTACGGTGACGAATCATGGCCGAGATCCGTCGCAGATTCTGGGCGATCTCGGTCTCGCCCTGCGGCTTCGCTTTTGAAAGCAACGAAAGCATATTCCCGAGCTGAGTCCTCTTACTGCGCGCCGGGAGGCTGTTTCGGATCTTCTGATCGAAGGTCACGAGCCCAACGGGATCCTGCTGATGAATCATCAGGTAACCAAGCGCCGCGGCCAGACAGATCGAATAGTCGAACTTCGAAAGTTGCTGCCGATACGTGTAGGCCATGCTTTCGGACAGGTCCATCAACAGGTAACCCGTAATGTTCGTCTCGGCCTGGTACTTCTTCACGTAGTAGCGGTCAGTCTTTGCGTACACCAGCCAGTCGATGTCTTTCGGATCGTCGCCCTGTGTGTAGCGGCGGTGCTCGCTGAACTCGACACTGAATCCCTGAAACGGACTCGTGTGAAGTCCCGATAAAAAGCCTTCGACGATGAACCGTGCGCGCAGGTCAAGCCGGGACACCGTCTGGATGACTTCCGGCTTGAGATACTGCTCGCTTGATGTCATGAAATCCTTGCCTGATCCATTTATTTCGGCCGCTCGCTGGCCAGGCCATTTTATCAAGCAGGCCGTCAACATGCAGAACCAACAGCCAAACTACCATCGTCCATTACCGCCGCCGGGTGGACCATTCCGCCAGGTGTCGTACTGCGACCATCCTTGTGAGGAATCTGAGCCAGGCCAGTCGTGGTTTCGCCATCGCCCCTGGTGAGGGTCGACTGACTCCGACGAGTAGAAAAACAGGTGGTCGCCGGAATTCCAATCGTCGGGAATGTCATCGTCGTCGTCGGACGAGATCCCAAGGAACTCAAACAGAAGCCGGATCATCCGCATCACGATTGCGAAAGCCACCGTCATGATCAGAGCACTCAACAGAAGCAACGGGCCCGAGCCAAAGATCGGTTCGACACTCGTCCAGATCTGCTTCCAGAAAATAATGACGGTCAAAGTGGCGAGGCTGAGATACGGACCGAACGGCAGTTCGCGTTGACGACGCACGATGAATGTCAGGCCGACGACCAGCAGAGCGAACATCGGCGCCATGAAGAAGATGATGACTCCCGCCTGCCAGCCCAGAAAGCTTCCAACCATCGCCATCAGGACGACATCGCCGAACCCCATGGCTTCTCGGCCGAGTGCCCAGTGGCCAATGATCCGAACGAGCCAGACGACTCCGCCCGCAATCAGAAAACCAGCCAGGCTGACTGCCAGTCCGTGAAGATGCGGCCACTGACCGATCCAGTCGGGCAATGCACCGTCAATGAAGATCCAATCGGCAAACCCCGGTGAAGATCGCTCGAGCCAGAATTTCAGCTCGTTCGCAAACCTCATGTTTTGATGCCAGACGGGCGTCAGAAAGAGCTGGCCAACGGCCGCTCCACCAACGAGTCCCACAGCCATCGCCGGCAGCGTGCAACCATCAGGAATGATCCAGAGGTCGAGATCGATGAAGCTGGCAACCAGCAACGCTTCGATCAGCACCATGTGGTAGAAGTATCGCCAATGAACCACGGCCACCGGCGACAACCACCAGCTTGAAGGATCACCCGTTGGCCCAAACGGTCCGTTGGCCGCGCTGTCGATGATCGAAACGCCGAAACCCGACGGGACTTCCATCCAGTAAACGAGAACCCACAATGCCCCGTTGAGGAATTCAATCATTGGATATCGAGGTGAGATTCGCCCCTTGCAATGGAAGCATCGACCTCGCAGCATCAGCCAGCCGAGGATTGGAACGTTCGCCCACGGCGGGATTGCGTTACGACATCTCGGACATCGCGACTTCGGGTAAACCACCGCGTAGAGGGATTCCCAGAATCGCTCTTTCGTCGGAATGCGATAAATGCAGACGTTGAGAAAACTGCCAACGACCGTGCCGAGGACAAACAGGTATCCCAGGCAAAGCCACATCGGCAGACCGAACGCAGTTAGAGGCACGTCGGACCCTCCGCCGTATCATCGACCGTTTCGTCGCGGCCGGACCCGGCGATGGCCGCCTTCCCGAAAGAGCCTCCGAGTTCCGCGACGATATGTTCGACCAACTGATCGATCGTCGGGACGGAAGCCTGACCTTCCAATGGTTCATCAGTCTGAACAATCAGACTTGCCGCGTCGGAGTAAATCGGTTCTCGCTGAGTTAGCAGCCGCTCGATTTCCTCACGGCCGCCTGTTGACGTGAGGTCCGGACGTCGCTCAGCAGTGGTCGCGTCTCCGTAAAGACGCTGCTCGATCGTATCGACCGAAGCCTTCAACCAGACGACGGGCCCGGCGTCCTGGAAATCCTGACGGGTCGCGGAATTCAAGACCGCACCGCCGCCAGCAGCGATCACGAGGCGGTCCCGCTGGAGAAGGTCGATCAGTGTTTCGCGTTCCAGTCGACGGAACTCCGGTTCGCCATCCGTGTCGAAGATCTCGCGAATCGTGCGACCAGCTCGACGTTCCAGCTCGACGTCGGCATCGATCCACGACCAGCCAAGACGCTCGGCGAGCGGCTTTGCGACGGTGGATTTGCCCGTGGCTCGATATCCGATCAAAGTCAGAATCATGGAGGCAATGTCGACAGTTAAGGTGAGAGAGACGACCGAATCTGGATCATAAGACCGGCGTCTGCCGTCGACAATCAGCCAGTTGAGGCGGTTTCCGGAGCGACGTTAATACTGACGCCGCTGCCGTGAAGATGGGATGTTCATCTTCTTGCGGTACTTCGTCACCGTTCGTCGAGCCAGTTCATAGCCGAGCTTGGCCATCTCGGTGACAAGGGCATCGTCGCTGTAAGGCTTGTCCTTGTCCTCGTTGTCGACGATTTCCTGCAGCTTGATCCGGATGATTCCCCAGGCAACATCTTCGCCGCTCGACGTCTTCGTTCCACCGCCGAAGAATCGCTTCAGCGGGAACAGGCCACGAGGCGTCTGGACCCACTTGTCGTCGACAGCTCGCGACACGGTCGTCACGTGAACTTTCACCTGGTCAGCAACCTGCTGCATCTTCAATGGCTGGATGAACTCCGGGCCGCTTTCCAGGAATGCTGTCTGGTGATCGACGATGGCCTGCGCCACTTTTTTGAGGGTGCTGTATCGCTGCTCGATCGACTCAATGAGCCACTTGGCGGAATCAATCTTTTTCTTGATGTATTCCTTAGTGGCCTCGTCGACTCCGTTGCGAAGCATGTTTCGGTACTTGCGGCTGATCTTCAGATCCGGGACGTACTCGTCGATGACTTTCACGACCCACTTGCCATCGTCTTCCTGAACAACTTCCAGGTCGGGTGTCACGTTCTGAACCTGTCGCACCTCGAACTTCCGCCCGGGGAACGGATCAAGGTGCCGCATTTCTTCCATCGAATCCTTGATCAAATCGATCGAATAACCGGTCTTACGCGCGATCAGCGGCAGGCGATTATTGCCAAGGTCGTCCAGATGATCGCCGATCAGCACCGCGAGAATATCGCGGTACATCATCTCGGGAGTCAGCTGAAGCATGAGACACTCTTTGAGGTCTCGGGCTCCGACGCCGGGAGGGTCGAGATGCTGGATGTGCTCCAGAACGTCCAGCGACTGGTCATGAGAAATCGGTCCGCCATAAACCTGAACGATCTCCGGCAACGAACTCTGCAACCGGCCGTGATGATCGAGATTCTGAATCAGGTATTCGCCGAACGCTCGCAAATCAGCTGACAACTCGAAGAAGTGAAACTGCTCCAACAGATAATCGTGCATCGTCTGCGGAGTCATTTCGACATTCGAAATCATGTCCGAGTGTCGGTCCATCGCGTCGGAAATTCGATTCGCCGATGGTCGCGACTCAAACGCAAAATCGTCGTCTGACCAATCTTTGGAAATTTCTGACAGGCGTTCAAAGTCGTCGTCGTTGCCATGCTCGCTGTCGACGACCAGTTCTTTTTCGTCGGTTTGTTTTTCAGTGGCTTCTTCGCGAGCCTTTTCGATTTCGAGATCGCGTTCAGTTTCGGATGTTTCTTTCTTCGTGCCGTCAGCGATCAGCGTGACGTTATCTTCAAGCTCCTGCTCGATGCGTTCCTGCAGAGCCATATACGGAAGCTGCAGGATCTCCATCGACTGGATCATGCGCGGAGCCAGCTTCATCTGCTGGCTCATCTTCATCTGTTGAGAGAAGTTCAATTGCATGAACGTGGGTCCCGAGTGCTTTGCTCGCCAGTTTGTTTTGACGCTGCCAGACGATAGTACCGGCAGCTTTCAGCGAGAAAACGATTCTTTCAGATTGAACGACAAATTCGACAACGACAGTCCGCTTGTGCCAACTGACTTTGACGAGCTTCGGCAGAAGCCATTCGCTACGACAAAGAATCCGCTCGATCCATGAGTCGATTCGGCAGTCATCCTGTCTGCCGCTTCCGTTCCTTCAGTAAACACTTGAAACCGCTTGAAGTATTCATACTTCTGCGGCCCACACTGACAATAGTCAGAATGACTGCCGACCACGCATCGCGTCAGCCAGCATCTCCTTGTTCGCAAACTCTAGCACACTCCCGGAGGCTATCCCCCGAGCAAGCCTTGTGATTCTCACAGGATCCGCCGCCAGAAGATTGGAAATGAACAAGGCCGTTCCATCCCCTTCGAGCGTCGGGTTCGTTGCCATGATCAATTCCTGTACTCCGTCGCGCCGGACACGCCGCACGAGCGAATCAATCGTCAAGTCCTCGGGACCGATCCCCTCAAGTGGTGAGATTCTGCCTCGCAAAACGTGATAGACACCTTCGTACATTCCGGATGCTTCCAGAGCGATCACATCCCGAGGTTGTTCGACGATGCAAACCACCTGCTTGTTCCGCTGACGAGACGAGCAAATTCTACAAACGTCCGTTTCCGTTAAGTTGAAACATTCGTCGCACGCTCGGATCGATGACTTGACCACTCGGATTGCATCGGCCAGAGCCAGCGCTTCTGTTTCGTGACAGGCCAGAATGTGATGAGCCAGTCGCTCGGCCGTTCGATTTCCGACACCAGGCAGGTTCGAAAACTGGTCGACCAGGTTGGCGACCGCAGGACCAAATGGGTGTGACTCAGGACTCCGTCGAGCCATCTTTTCCTTTCTGATTTATCTCGCCGTGAAGGATTCGTGAATTCCCGGGGTATTCGAAGCCGCCGGACTTCGGTCCCGAACTCTTTCGAGCCCGGCTACGAACTGGGGCCAAGGCCAAGCTTCGACATCATTCCTTCCATGCCGGGAATGTTGAGGCCGCCGGTGACTTCCTGCATGGCTTCGGCCGCTGCCTGCTTCGACTTATGCAACGCGTCGTTCATGGCAGAAACCGACAGTTCTTCCAGCATCTCGCGATCGCCGCTTTCGTAGAGCGTCGGATCAATCGTGCAGCCCAGCACGTCCTGCTTCCCGTTGACCTCAAACGTGACCATGCCCCCGCCAGCAGATCCGTGGATTCTCATCAGAGCCAGCCGGTCCTGAATCTCGCTCATGCGGCCCTGCATTTCTTTGGCCTGCTTCATGAGCGAAGCGATGTCACCTAGTCCCTTGAGCATGTCGAAAAATCCTTTCCTCTCGGGGCCTGAATCTCTGGACCAATCGGTCCCGCAGAGCCCCGCTATTCGCTGTCCCCAGTGCCGCCGGACATCGGACTGATCCGGACGACCTGAGCGTCAA
This sequence comes from uncultured Planctomyces sp., assembly GCA_937899075.1. Lineage (GTDB taxonomy): Bacteria > Planctomycetota > Planctomycetia > Planctomycetales > Planctomycetaceae > JABMPE01. The sequence goes on from CALDJX010000399.1 coordinate 10,882, forward strand.
ACACTTCCACCACCGAACAAACCAGCTCATCTTCTTCGGGCTTGAAAACCCGTTTCGTCTGCTTGATGCCCGTTTCCGCGGACGCCGCTTTCCCGCCGGACGCACCAGCTTCACCAAGCACTATGGTGATTCTGGGCTCAACCCCGGTCAGTCGAGCGATGATCTTTTGCAGCCGACTCTGAGCTTCCGGCTTCTCCAGATACGTCTTGCCGAAATGGTACTTCGGAGGAAGCGTGAGTTCCAGCTTGTTTGGCGCAGAAATTGCAGTACTCGACACCGATTTTACGTGACTCTTCAGCATATCGCTGATTTCCGGCACGACTTTCGCCCAGATCGCTGTCGAATTCTCCGCAGCAAACCGAATCTCTGGCGCCACTCCCGTAGTACCCGCCGCCGCTGGCTGGGCAATCTCAGACTCGTCAACGGATGGACCGTCCGACTCAACCGCGATTGCCGCAGGAGCTTCCAGAACCGCCGTCGCACTTCCCGAAGGCGTCCCTGAATCCAGACTTGGCACCGATCCGCGATCGTCAACGTCGCCGTCCGCGAGCTTGACTTCATCGTCAGCTGGTACTTCGTCACCGACATTCGTCGCAGCAGCCTGCTCCGATGAGACAGCTACCTCACTGCCTTCTCCGACGGCCGAACCGTCAGCCTCCGAACTAGCGGCGGCGACTTGCCGCTCAGCATCCATACTCGATGCCGAAACAATTCTGACCGGCGACTCGACAGTCTCAATAACTGAAACGTGGTCGGTCGGCGATTCGTCTGTCGAAGATTCGCTGGACGCGGGCTCGGTCACGTTTTCCACCGAAGCCTCAGCCAGGATCGACGATTCATTGCCCGGCTCGGCAACCACTTCCGCAATGCTCTCGGCTGGCTGAGCCACTGCTGGTTCGGCATCGACAGACGCTACATCATTTTTTTTTTCGGCGGCCGGTTGAGCAGCCGTCTGATTTGCCGAGATCGGCTCGCCGGTTCTCAGCTTGTCGATCAGATCGCTGATGTTTGAAAGGTCTTCGAGCATCGCGATACGAATCAAAGCCAGCTCGGCCAATGCTCGACCGTAGGTCACGCGCTGCATGCGGCCTTTCGCGTCGGACAGAATCTGCATTGCGGCAACGATCGATTGCAGCCCCCACGTCTCAGCCTGCTTCTGCAGCAACTCGCGACTGACCGGCGCCACCGACAGCAGCCCGACACTCGCCGCTCCCGATGCCAGAATCATCAGGTCCCGCAGGTAAAACAGCAGCTGATCCGTGAGTTCTCCAAGCTGCACTCCGCCGTCGAGTGCCGCATGAAACGAATCAATCGATTTCGCCTTATCGCGGTCGACGAGTGCCTGCCCGATGTCGATCAGCCGGTCATCGCTCGCCGTTCCGAGCAGACGATGCACGTCGACGGCTGAAATGTTCTCTTCGCCAAAAGCCAGCAGCTGATCGAAGATCGACTGGCTGTCGCGCATGGATCCGGCCGCTCGACGAGCCACCAGCTCCAGCGCTTCGTCGGCAACCTCGACGCCTTCCGCTTCTGCAATGTGCGCCAGCCGGGCTTTGATATTCGAAGTCTCGATCGTGCCAAAATCGAACCGCTGACACCGCGACAGAATCGTGTCCGGAACTTTGTTCGGCTCGGTGGTGCAGAAGACGAACTTGACGTTCGGAGGCGGTTCTTCCAGCGTCTTGAGCAGCGCGTTAAACGCTTCCTTCGTCAGCATGTGGACTTCGTCGATGATGTACAGCTTGTACTGAGTCCTCATCGACTTGACGTTGACGTTCGCTCGAAGCTGTCGAATGTCGTCGATGCCTCGGTTCGACGCGCCGTCGATTTCCAGCACGTCGACATCGTTGCCCGCGGCAATTCCGTCGCAGATTTCGCAGTCGTTACAGGGATTCGCATCGACCGACTTCGGACAGTTCAGCGCCTTGGCCAGAATCCTCGCCGTCGACGTCTTGCCAACTCCGCGAGCCCCCGTGAAGAGGTAGGCATGAGCCACCCGGTTGGCGAGAATCGCGTTTCGCAACGCCTGAGCAACATGCTCCTGCCCCACGACATCCGCGAAACCCTGCGGCCGGAATCGTCGAGCGAGAACGGTGTACGAACCTGTTGAGCCGGTGACCATGAGCGACATTTCCGAAAGGAAAATCAGCCAGTTAAAAGAGGCAACTCGAGCCTCGCGTCAGATCGCGGATTGTATGCGCCCAGCCCGTAAGACAACAGCACGCCGAGCCTGCTGCCTCGTCACGATTGAACCAACGTTTCGCGAGCCGTAAGCTGCCCGTTTCGTGGTTTCTACAGAACAACTGAACAACGGCTCAACAGCCTGAGAAGCACAACAAAGAGGAGCGTCACGATGGAAACGACAAACGGTTCCCTGAATCGCAAACTGAGAATGGCACTTGCTGGCGGCGGAATGGGGTCATTCATCGGCCGCGTTCACGCTACGGCCGCGGTTCTTGATAATCGAGCCGCCCTTGTCGCCGGCGCACTCTCATCCAACGCTGAACGTTCGAAGGCGTCCGCTCCCGCTTACGACATCGCCGAAGACCGAGCTTACGGCTCGATCCACGAGCTGGTCGAAAAAGAATCCGCTCTCCCGGAAGACCAGCAAATCGACTTCGTGTCGGTCGCCACGCCCAACCACACACACTTCGAAATCGCCAAAGCCGCTGTCGACGCAGGCTTCAACGTCATCTGTGACAAACCGATGACCTTTGACCTCGCGCAGGCCGAAGAGCTGATGAAAGCCGTCGAAGCCTCAGACGTTGTCTTCGCCGTTTCGCATAACTACACCGGCTACCCGCTGGTTCGCCAGGCTCGTGAAATGATCCTCGGCGGAGAACTCGGCGAAATCAACGCGATCCGCTCGAACTATATTCAGGGCTGGCTGCGAACCCGTCTGGAAGGCGACGACCACAAACAGGCCGCGTGGCGAACTGATCCGTCGAAGTCCGGCGTCGCTGGCTGCTTCGGAGATATCGGCACCCACGCTTACAACCTCGGCCGCTACATGACCGGGCTGCTGCCGGAAGAAATTTCCTGCCACCTGAAAGTCTTCGTCGAAGGCCGAGCTCTCGACGACTACGGCCACGCCGTCATCCGCTACGAAAACGGAGCCTTGGGCACGGTGACCGCCAGCCAGATTTCGCACGGCCGCGAAAACGATCTCTTCATCGAGGTCGACGGAACCAAGGGTGCTCTGCAGTGGCGGCAGGAAAACCCGAACGAAATGATCGTCCGCGAGAACGGCAAGCCTCATCAGATCTACACGCGAGATCCGAACGCTCCATTCATGAACGCTTCAGGTGCCGCCGCCTGCCGACTTCCGTCCGGCCACCCGGAAGCCTTCTTCGAAGCCTTCGCCAACGTCTACCGCTTCGCGTATGACGACATGGTCGCCCGAGCGGCCGGCGAATCATTCGAAAAACGCGACACCATCTACCCGAACATCTACGACGGTGTGGAAGGCATGTTCTTCATCGAGCAATGCGTCGCCAGCAGCAAAGAAGGCGGAGCATGGCTCAACATGAAACACCCCGCCGCCCGCCGATAGTTCACCGATCCTGCTGAAAATCGCGTCACAAAAAAACGCCGACTGATAATTCAGTCGGCGTTTTTCATTTACAGGCGGACTTCAAAAGACGATTCAGCACAATCAGTCCACATGTCTGACGGATTGTGCAGCGACCAGTTTTGAGCCGCCAAGAAGCACCAAAAACGTAAAAGAAGGCACTCGACTTTTTGCGTCTTCTTGTGTCTTCTTGCGGCTAAAACTTCACGAGTACTGGCCGTTGCCTACTGAGCCGGAGCGTTTTGAGCGGCAGTCTGAGCCATCCAGTCCTGCAACGCTCGAACGTGGGCGACCGGGTTCTTTGAGAGAGCGTCGACGGCCTGCACGACGGCAATGCAGCCGGGCAGGGTTGTGACGCAGGGCACTCCGTTGGCGACAGCCGCGGCTCGGATTTTGCCTTCGTCGGTGCGGGCACCTTTGCCGCTGGGCGTGTTGAAGATGTAGTGAATTTCGTCGTTCGCCATCAGGTCGAGCAGGTTTGGTCGCCCCTCTTTCAACTTGCGGACGACGCCGACTTCAAGCCCCGCTTCTCGCAGAACGTCTGCCGTGCCAGAAGTGGCGACGATTTTGAAGCCCAGCTCGATCAGCTTGCGGGCCGGTTCGATCATTTCCTGCTTGTGAGCTTTGGCCATCGAGATGAAGACCGTCCCTTCGCTCGGCAGCACGACTCCCGCACCAAACTGGCTTTTCGCAAAAGCGATGGGGAAGGACATGTCGATCCCCATGACTTCGCCAGTCGATCGCATTTCCGGGCCGAGCACGATGTCGACACCCAGGAAACGGTTGAACGGGAAGACGCTCTCTTTGACGGATGTGTATTCCGGCCAGATTTCTTCGGTAACGCCCTGCTCTTCCAGCGAAACTCCGACCATGACCTTCGCCGCGATCTTCGCCAGCGAGCGACCGGTTGCCTTAGAAACAAACGGCGATGTCCGGCTGGCTCGAGGGTTCACTTCCAGAACGTAGACCGTCGATTCGTAGCCTTCCTGCTTGACGGCGAACTGAATATTCATCAGGCCGTTGACCTTCAGAGCCTTCGCCAGGCGATGCGTCGCTTCGCGAATTCCGTCGATCACCAACTCGTTCAACGAGTGCGGAGGCAGTGCACAGGCCGAGTCGCCAGAGTGAACTCCGGCTTCTTCGATGTGCTCCATGATTCCGCCGATGACGGTTGTCTTGCCGTCGGAAATCGCGTCAACGTCGACTTCGATCGCGTCTTCCAGAAACTTGTCGATCAGGATCGGCTGGCCGGCAGAAACATCGACCGCTTCGACCATGTACCGAGTCAGCGATTCAACGTCGTAGCAGATTTCCATCGCTCGACCGCCGAGAACATAGCTCGGACGAACCAGCACGGGATATCCGATTCGGTCGGCAACTGAGCGTGCAGTCTCCAGATTCAAGGCAATGCCGTTGGGCGGCTGCATGAGGTCAGCCTGTTCGAGGATCGCCTGAAAGCGCTCTCGGTCTTCGGCCGCGTCGATCATGTCCGGGGTGGTTCCGATAATCGGAACTCCGGCCGCTTCAAGGCCGCGAGCCAGGTTCAGCGGAGTTTGACCACCAAACTGCACGATCACTCCGTCCGGCTTGAGGCGGTCGCAGATGTTGAGCACGTCTTCGGTCGTCAGCGGCTCGAAGAACAGCAGGTCAGACGTGTCATAGTCGGTCGAAACAGTTTCCGGGTTCGAGTTGACCATGATGCTTTCGTGGCCAAGTTCTTTCATCGCAAACGCGGCCTGGCAGCAGCAATAGTCGAACTCGATGCCCTGCCCGATTCGATTCGGACCGCCGCCGAGGATCATGTACCGTTTTCGGCCATCGGTCGGCAGCGGCGGAGACTCGTCTTCCTGCTCGTAGGTCGAATAGTAGTAAGGCGTGTGAGCCTCGAATTCGGCCGCACAAGTATCGACCTGCTTAAACGTCGCTTCGATGCCTCGACCTTTACGGTTGGCTCGAACCGTGCCTTCGGTCGTGTTCCACCAGAACGCGAGCTGATGATCGGAAAACCCGTGCTGCTTGACTCGCCGAACAAGCTCATCGCTCGCCGCGTCAAGACTTCCGACGGCGACGATTTCCTCTTCCACATCAATGATGTCGCGTATCTGCCAGAGGAACCAACGGTCGATATTCGTCAGCTGAAAGATCTCATCGATCGACATGCCAAACTTCATCGCGTACCGGATGTAAAACATCCGCTGATCGTTGGGGATCGACAGTTTCGACGTGATGGTTTCTTTGCTGGGCTGATTCTCGGTGCCCCACAAATCTTTCTTCCCGCCGCCAAGACCAAAGTGCCCAATTTCCAACCCGCGAAGAGCCTTCTGCAATGACTCTTTGAAGGTTCGGCCGATCGCCATCGTCTCGCCGACCGACTTCATCTGAATGTTGAGCGTCTGATCCGCTTCCGGGAATTTCTCGAACGTCCAGCGAGGAATCTTCGTCACGACGTAGTCGATCGTCGGCTCGAAGCACGCCAGCGTTTCGCGAGTGATGTCGTTGGGAATCTCGTCGAGCGTATAACCAACAGCCAGTTTCGCGGCGATCTTCGCGATTGGAAAACCGGTCGCCTTTGAAGCCAGCGCGCTGGAACGACTGACTCGGGGATTCATCTCGATCACCACCATCCGCCCGTCCATTGGATTGATGGCGAACTGAACGTTCGAGCCACCAGTTTCGACGCCGATCTCTCTCATGCAGGCGATCGTGGCGTCCCGCATCCGCTGATATTCTTTGTCGGTCAGAGTCTGAGCCGGCGCGACGGTGATCGAGTCGCCGGTGTGCACGCCCATCGGATCGAAGTTTTCGATGGCACAGATGATGACGACGTTGTCAGCGCGGTCGCGCATGACCTCCATCTCGTACTCTTTCCACCCGATGATCGATTCTTCGAGCAGAACCTCACAGACCGGTGAAAGAGCAAGTCCCGAACTGACCTTCGCGTCGAACTCTTCCTTGTTGTAGGCAATGCCGCCGCCGGTTCCGCCAAGTGTGTAGCTCGCTCGGATAATCGCCGGCAGACCGATCTCTTTGACAGCCTCGCGCGCTTCTTCGAGCGTGTGAATGGTCGCGCTTTTGGGAACATCCATCCCGATCTTGACCATCGCATCCTTAAACGATTCCCGACCTTCCGCTTTGGCGATGACGTCTTCTTTCGCACCGATCATCTCGACGCCGAGCTGATCGAGAATTCCTCGTCGAGCGAGGTCCATCGCCGTATTCAAACCGGTCTGACCGCCGAGCGTCGGCAGGATGGCGTCGGGCTTTTCGACTTCCAGAATCTTCTGCACGTACTGCCAGGTGATCGGCTCGATGTACGTCCGGTCGGCCATGTCCGGGTCGGTCATGATCGTCGCCGGGTTGGAATTCACGAGGACAACTTCGTAGCCCTCTTCCCTCAGCGACTTACAAGCCTGGGCACCGGAATAGTCGAACTCGCAGGCCTGTCCGATAACGATGGGGCCTGAACCAATGATGAGAATCTTCTTGATATCGTCGCGGCGTGGCACGGCAATGGCATCCTGCTGGGCAGTTTAGTGGACGTCGAAATCGGCCTTTGCGCAGAGCGATCCTGCATCAAAACGTCAGGAATCGCGACAAACGCCGCGTCTCGGAACTGGTCCGGCCCGGCAAAGGAATCCCACCCTGCTACCGAGGCTGCGAAATCGTCACAAACCCTGCTCAGCAAGGCGGATAGGTGATCTCGCAGGACGCTGACCCGTGTGTCTGCGCAAAGTGTCGACAACGTTAACAATCTCGGACGCAGATTCAAGCCGGAGACACGGCGAAGTGATCGAGCAACAGGGCCGCAATTCTCCGTAGGTCAGGCTGTGCCTGACGGAGTCAAAGGCCTGAACAACGCTCTGAAAAAGGGACCACAGAAGACACGAAATGTCACGGAAAGATTCCCAACCTGCATTCCGTGTTTTCCGCCTCTCCCGTTTCTTCCGTGGTCAAACCCGTATCGCTGAACTCCGTCAGGCACAGCCTGACCTACTACTCGTGCAACTCCGTCGGTACTCTTCGCGAAACCAGCCGACGACACTCTGTGTCGCGAGTAATTTGAAGGCTTGCCACGACACGCTTAACGGAAGAATCTCAGAATGTCCGCTGCAGAAACATCGCCCACACAGGACAACCCACACCACTCGATCCTGATCTTCGGAGCGTCCGGCGACCTGACCGCCCGCAAGCTGATGCCGGCTCTGTTTACGCTGTGGTCGGAAGGTTTTCTGCCCGACGATTCACCGATCTTCGGCGTGGCTCGCCGCGAAAAAACGGACGAAGAATTCCGTGCGGAAATGCAGACTGCCGTTTCGAAACACGGACGGCTGGGAGAAATCCCCGACGACAAATGGCAGAAGTTTGCAACGCGACTGTTTTATCACCGGCTCGATCTGGACACGCCAGACGGGTACGTCGAGCTGCATACTCGGGTCGAAAAAACAGAAGCAGAAGTTTTCGGCCCTGATGTCGCTGCCAGCCGGATGGTTTACCTGGCGATCACTCCGTCGCTCTTTCTGCCGTCTGTCGAGAACCTTTGTGCCGGCGGTTTCAAGCCCGCACATAACGAAACCCACCGGCTGCGAGTCGTCGTCGAAAAGCCGTTCGGCCGCGATCTGTCATCGTCGTTGGACTTGAGTTCCGGTCTGAACCGCCTGCTCGACGAGTCGCAGATTTACCGCATCGATCATTACCTCGGCAAAGAAACGGTTCAGAACATCCTGCTGTTCCGATTCGGAAACGCGATCTTCGAACCACTGCTGAACCGCAACCATGTCGACCATATTCAGATCACGATGTCCGAAGATCAGGGCATCGAATCCGGCCGCGGCGGTTACTACGACACTTCCGGAGCACTCCGCGACGTTCTGCAGAATCACGTGTTGCAATTGCTCTGCCTGGTCGCGATGGAGCCGCCGGCAGTTTTCCTGGGCGACCAGATTCGCGACGAGAAAGTGAAAGTTCTGGAATCGTTGCGGCCAGGCAGCGACAACCTCGATGAATGGGCGATCGCCGGGCAGTACGTCGGCGGAGCGGTCGATGGAGAAGCCGTCAACGGTTACCGGCAGGAAGACCGAGTCGCACCCAACTCGCGCCGCGAGACATTCGTCGGCATGGAAGTTTACGTCGACAACTGGCGCTGGGCTCACGTTCCGTTTTACCTGCGCACCGGCAAACGCCTTCCCGCACGAGTCACCGAAATCGCCATCGAGTTCAAGCTGCCGCCGATGCACCCGTTCTCGACGGTCGAATGCGAAGGCGACGATTGCGGTCTCGTTGGCTCACGACCGAATTCACTGGTCTTCCGCATCCAGCCCGAAGAGTCCATCACGCTCTCGTGTTCGGTCAAGCAGCCCGGCCACCAGTACAACATCGAGCGGCAGCGGCTGAAATATCAGTACCCGACCGGACTGGCCGAAGCTTACGAACGGCTACTCCTCGACGTCCTGCGAGGCGACTCGACCCTCTTCACCCGCAGCGACGAACTGGAAGCCGCGTGGCGATTCGTGCAACCAGTCCTCGACCACTGGGAATCCGACAAGCACCAGCCGGAATTCTACCAGGTCGACACCTGGGGCCCTCAAGCCGCAATCAACCTGCTCAGCAAATCCGGCCGCGAATGGCGCGAGCCTTGATCTCAGTCCGCTCTGTTGACCCAACGAGCTGAAACGATCGAACGACGACGGTCCGCGAAAGCCCTGCCCAGTCGTAGCTTCCGCGGACAGGAACGTGCCCCATAACTCGGATTACTCCAGCACGTCGACGTCTGCCTGCGGATCGAAATCGACCCAATCGCTTGCCGCGGGGTAGAAGCGGTCCGTTCCCGAGCCGCCGGTCACGAAATCAGTCGTTTCGTCGTCAGAACCCAGGATACTGCTGATCGAGGAGTTTTCAGGGCGATAACCTCCTCCTATGCGGTCATCGCCTGGGCCGCCATCGATGATGTCGCAGCCTCCCTCCCCAACAAGAACGTCCTCGTTTATACCGCCAAAAATGATATCGTTGCCTTGGCCTCCATGAATCGTGTCATCGCCCTCCTGACCTGACAGATACGATTCAAGAGGCCCCGCAAGGATCTCGTCGTTCCCCAGCCCGCCGTAGATCATATCGGGGCGCCACGTGTACCTATTCTCAATGCGATCATTACCGGCCAGGCCATGAATGACGACGAGGTCAAAGTCGCCGTAATAGAAGCCACCGACATTGCCAAGCCGATCAACTCCGGTGTTTCGGTCCGTAATACTCACGGTAAATGGCAGGCCCGGAACCCCAACTCCCTGAACCTTAATCAGATCATCTTCTTGAGTTCCCTGAATGTGGAGTGTC
>CALDJX010000400.1 GCA_937899075.1 uncultured Planctomyces sp.
CTTCAGACGACGACTTCGATCCTGCCAGCGATCAGGTCGTCAACGCGACAACGATCGACAACGACGTCATCACGGTTGATCTGGACGGTGGCGGAAATCTCACAATCGTCGACGGCTCAACAGCCGGACTGGCCGACAACCTGACGCTGAGCATTGTCAGCACAGACCTCGTCATCACCGACCCCGACAACGTGCTGTTGGCGAATGTCGGCGTGCAGATTTCTGACAACGAGGTCCACGTTCCGCTCGCAACGATCACCAGCCAGCGAATCGTCACCACACATAACCAGGGCAACGATCGACTGAACGCTGTGGGCGTCTCGTCGATCCTTTCACTGGAAGCAGCCGGCGGGCCGGGTGATGACACGCTCACTGGCGGTTCGCAGAACGACACACTTTCAGGCGGGTCGGGTGACGACGACCTCGACGGAGGCGGTGGCGTCGACGTTCTAAACATCACCGAAGACGGCGATCTGACGATCACGACGACGCAGACGTTCGGTCAGGGCACGGACACCTTTGCCAATATCGAACAGGCTGTCCTGGAAGGCGGAGCGAGAAACAATCGGCTCGACGCGTCGCTGGCGACGATTCCCGTAACGCTGCGTGGACTGGCAGGCGACGACACGCTGCTCGGCGGCAGCGCGGCGGACGTCCTCGACGGTGGAGCGGGTATCGACTTCGCAGAAATCTTCGGCAGCACCATTGTGCTGACCGATGGTTCCGTACCAGGAGCGGGTGGCGAAGTTCTGATCGCTCTGGAAGGTCTGCAACTGGTCGCTTCGGCCCGAGGCAGCAGCATCGACGCCAGCGCTTACACGCTTGGTCCGGTGACAATTATCGGCAGCAGCGGCGATGACACACTAAAGGGCGGCTCAGCCGATGACCTGATCATGGCAGGAGCTGGCCGAGACTCAAACGACGGCGGTGACGGAGCTGATTTCATCGCTGGCGGCCGCGGTCGAGACACCATCAACGGCAACGCTGGCGACGATACGATCTTTGGAGGCGGCCACGACAACATCGACGGCGGAGCGGACGCTGACGTCCTGTCTGGCGGCGGCGGTGCCGACACCATTGCTGGCGGAGACGGAACTGACTTTGTCTTCGGCAGCCGAGGCCGCGACAGCATCGACGGAGACGACGGAGACGACACCCTCTTCGGCGGCAACGGTCGAGACAACATAGCCGGCGGCCTGGGCGCAGACCGCCTCAACGGAATCGACCGCGACGATGCCTTCAACGAGGTAGTCGACGGAGACACTCTCTTTGGAGGGAATCGTCAGGGTGGACGAGGTGTTCAGCAGCGACCGGCTGAACAACCGGATTTTGCTTTTCCAAAAGAAGCGACAACCGTTGCCGATGAAGATGACAATATCGACGATTTCTTTGGCACACCGTTGCTGGCAGAACTGCTGGAACTCTGAGACGGTGCTCGACCAGGGTACGGCATGGCTCGTGGTCTGCGAGGTTGGCACTCGGGCGTGGATGCGTTTGAAACTTTTTGTCTGCTGAGCAGTTTCACTGCGGACAGCAGGTGCCTCTCAAACAGTGTCGCCCGTCTGGTTGGCGACGGTCGCCCAGGCCGCTTCGAGTGACACGGCCTCGGCGTTTTTCAGGCGGATCGATCGCGACTTTCTGGCGAATCGTGATCGCTCAGATAGTGGTCCTTACCGTCAATTCTTACGCAGGCCTGTCCGCTCGGACGGTGATTCCAGTAACCCGGCTTCTTCTTGCGTGACATCGTGCAGCTCCCAAATGTCGTACGAAAAGTCGTAGAACAGGGTTTTCGCTGCACAGCCGGGGTTCGGCGGGTGATCACAAGTCGTGATCCAGCATAGACTTAAAAAAAGAGCCGCCGGTGAGACTCGAACTCACGACCTACGCTTTACGAAAGCGTCGCTCTGCCAACTGAGCTACGGTGGCTTTGTGGTGCGGAATCTAGCTCTGAGGGTGTCGGGTGGCAAGTTCAGATGACTTCCCACCGCGGCTCAGATCAGACTGTCGCTACAGCATTGTTTCGGCTCGCCCCAGTTGGCGTGGTTAGAGCATTTTTATCGTTTCTGTGCACGAGTTAGAACGGTGAAGGGCCTTTGTTACTCTGTTGGTCGTTCTGCGGGATAGTGAAATCCAATTCTGAAATCGCTCGGATTCAGAAGCTGACTGAGACAGGATTGAACGCAAATGGGCGACTTGGCGGCCCGGGACGTGATGTTCTGGTCATGAGTTTGCAGCAAGTCATCAAAGTGGCTACTTTCCCGCACCGTTAAGGGCTGCCGGTTTTGCGTATATTACGGATTTGTTGTGACCGGCAGTTTTGCCCTGCTATGACGGCTCTACAGGATGAGAGCCCCCCGAAACCTCCAGCACGACGCTGGATGGCGTACGTCTTTGGCGACGCGGCACGAACGCCGTGCCTCTCTGACAGCTCGGATGATGAATGCCACTTGAGATCTGATTGTTGCGACTTCTCGCAGTGCTTCGGTGTTTGTCGTGTCGTCGGGGATTCAGGTGCGAAGAAGAGGGTTCAGGTGCGAAGAGGTCAGGGATGAACGTCCCGGCGGAGCAGTCTGCTTTGCCCGTCGTAGTCTCAAAGTGTGCGGACCTTGGACTGTGTTTTGAAAAACTTTATCAGCGTGTGAATCTCTCTTCGAGACACGCGGAATCAGGAGTCGGAATTATGCTTGGAAGCGTTGCCGCTACGGTTTTTGCTTTGTCGATCGCTCTGGAACCAGACGCGGCTCTCCAGATGGAAGCCGACAAACAGGCCGCTCAGGAGTGGTTGATACAGCACCCGACGCTGTTGCGAATGATGGACCTGCAGAACCAGGAACGCGCGAGATACGGGCTGCATCCGCTGACAATCAATCCGACGATGTGTCTCGCGGCTCAGCGACACGCCAATTGGATGGCGTCGACCGGCTGGTACGAACACAGCAATCTTGGCTGGCCGGAGATTATTCATTCCGGACCGTACAGTCCTCAGGGGGCGGTCACAGGTTGGATCTATTCGCCGGCTCATCACGCAATCATGTTGAGTGGTGGAACTCAGGCTGGCTTTGGGTACTCGGTCAAAAATGGCACGCCCTTCTGGGTGACCGTGATTCAGTAGTTGGGTCTGGCTTCGCTGACCGACTTCACGCGGGCAAGCGAAAGCGGTGAGCAGTGGTCGGCAGATCGCAGCGAGAGTTTCTGCCAGATGAGTCGATGGGGCTTCGCTTAATGGTTCGATCGAAGCCTCCGGGTTAGCATGATGGCGTCCCTTTCCTGAAGGAGCCGTCATGAATCGTGTGCTCGCTGTCTGCCTTGTTGTGCCTTTCGCTTTTTCGCGTGTCGACGTGTCTGCTCAGGGAGATGCTGCCAGGTCAGGCGGCACGATCAACCTGTCCGATGAAGTGAGAGCTCGTTGTGTCGAGGTCTTAACAGGCGGCCTTCACAGCGACGAATTCTGGCCGTCGATTCATGCCGCCGAGGGGCTGACTCTGGGCGGGCATGGCGATGTCGTGCGGAAACACCTCGAACCGAAGTTGCAGACGCAGCTCGATGATCAGCAGCGGTGCGGGGTCACTCGAGAGTTGATCCGCGCGGGAGATCGCCAGAAGCGGAGCATCATGCTGAGGATTCTCGCCGGCAAGGATGACTTCGGGCACATTCATTCGGCAGAGAGTCTTTATAAGGTCGAAGAGATCGGCGACGGCGTTGCGATGCGCCGTGCGTTTGAACAAACGGAGAATCTGCGACTCCGCGTGATGGCGGCGGCGGCGTTGGGACGTTGCGGTAATCCTGAGGCCATGACCTTTATTCGAAGCATCCTCAACCACGACGATCCGGAAGTTTACAAGCTTGGAGCGTGGGTTCTGGGGCGGATCGGTTCTGCCAGCGATATTCTGTTGCTGCAGAAGCACGTAGCGCGTTGCCCTGACGAATTGACGCGGGCTTACTTTCATAACTCGCTCGCGACGCTGGGCGATGCGGCCGGACTGGCTGCTCTGGCGGAAAGCCTCAAGAGCGACGATCCGGCCGTGCGGACTTACGGGGCGACGTTTGCGGGAGATGCTCGGGGCGTCGGAGTTGCCGACAGGTTGATCAGCATGCTCGACGATCCGTATGGCGACGCGCGATACCGGGCCGCTCAGTCTCTACTGTTTCTGTCGCGGCCGGCGGGTCTGACACGAACAAAGGATGTTTCGACTCTTCTCTGGAAGGCGACGAAGAAGAATCCTCGTTACACCGAAGGCTCGATTGTCGAGCTGGCTGATGGTTCGTTGTTGTTCGCGGTGACCGAGTTCCAGGACAGCGGCAGTGACTTTGCGAAAGCTCACATCGTCGGCCGAGTTTCAAAAGATGGCGGCCAGACATGGGGAGCCCCGCGAGAACTTCAGCAGAACACCGGCGGGATGAACGTGATGAGCGTGGCGCTGCGACGGATCGGCTCCGGTATTTCGATGTTCTATCTGCAGAAAAACGACGTCAACGATCTCGACATGTTCGTGCGAACGTCGGCCGACGAGGGAAAGACATTTGGCGATGCGATTCTCGTGACGGCAGATTCTGGTTACCACGTCATCAACAACGATCGAGTGACGCAGCTTTCATCGGGGCGGCTTCTGGTACCGGCGGCGTCGACGTCGGATGTAAAAACTGTCAACCACTTTGTTTCGCATTGCTACATTTCGGACGATGGTGGGAAGACGTGGCGAAGCGGCAAAGGGCATGTCGACGCTCCAAAACGCGGGGCGATGGAGCCGGAAGTTGTCGAGTTGAACGACGGCCGAATTCTGATGATTGTGCGAACTCAGCTTGGGTACATCGGCAAGAGTTACTCAAGCGACGGCGGCGAGACCTGGAGCAAGCTGGAATCGCTCGGTGTTCGCGCTCCGGAAGCGCCATCAACGTTGAGGCGGATTCCGTCAACCGGTGACCTGGTCCTCATCTTCAACGACACATTCACACCGGGCGCCGGCCACGGTGGAAAACGAACGCCGCTGACGGCCGCGATTTCTTCGGACGAAGGCAAGACCTGGAAGAACGTTGGTAACCTCGAAGCGGACGCCAGCAAAACTTTTTCCTACACAAGCCTGACGTTCGTCCGGGACCGAGCGGTGATGAGTTACTGGGAAAGCGGCGAAGGGCGACAGCTCTCCTGCCGATTTCGATCGATCCCGGTCAGCTGGTTTTACCGCTGAGCGTTTTGCACCGAGCCAATCATCGAACGGTGGTTACATCGTCAACGACGGGTTCAGAAAAACGGAATCCTGATCGAGCTGTCGAGTGTTCAGTTTCGATCGGGAATTGCTGATTTATAGAACTCTGCAGCGTCATCTCGGAAGGCGACTCGTGAGTTGTCCCAGCTGTAGAACATGTGCCCGCCGTTGTAGTTTTTCGTCGTCAGGTTTTGAGCCTGGTCATTGGTGAGTTTCATCAGGTCGACCTGTCGTCCGGTTGCGTAGCACGGCGTGATCAGGTCGAAGTAGCCGTGAGCGATGAAGACCTTCATGTGCTCGTTGAGGCTCATGCCATAACGCAGGTCGTCCATGGCCCCGACCGCCGATTTGAAGACGTGTTCTGATCCTTCGTGTTTCCATTTCTCGAAAACTTCCATGCAGAGCAGGCGATAGTCGAGTTCGGAATTAACTTTCAACGTCGAACGTAACTGCTGATTGATCGCCGCTGTGAAGAGCCGGTCAATCGACAACAACGATGGATCCGGGCCTTCGAAATTCGTTCGATCGGGGAACGGGTCCGCTGTCGAAAGCGACGCATCGTACAGGCCCAGAACTCGCTTCTGATCCTTGAGTAATTCCCGGCAGAATTGCGGCGCCGTGATTCTGCCTCCGACGTTCTCGATGAACGCTTCCGACAGGCCGGTGAGTTCTGCCATGCGTTTGGCGATTGCCGTGCGGTCTACTTCGGGCAGAGCGTTGCCCAGCGCGAGCCACCGACTAAGTTGCTTCGTCGCGAAGTCCGCCGCCAGGGCCACAACTTCTTCCAGCGATTCAGCGCCGTCCTCGTTCGTCGTCCGCCCATGTTGATGAGCGGCGGCGACGAGTGACGGAAAGACTTCGATCCAGTGCGTGAGGTTGTAGTCTGTCCCGAAGAGACCTTCGAACTCGATCGCCGGAGAAATCAGGAGTGCTCCGCAGAGTCCGACACCGTGAGATTCCTGAAGCATTCGAGCCATTTTGGCGACTCGGAATCCTCCGTAGCTTTCTCCGGCGATGAACAGCGGCGAGGTCCAGCGATGCTGCTGCGAGAGGACCCGGCAGATCAGTTCGCCCAGTGAACTGAGATCGTGGTCGATGTCCCAGAAGCCGGGATCTTCGCTGGGGTCAGCGGCCTGGCTGTCAACTTTGGTCGAGTCATTGGATGTGGAAGCTTCCTTCAAAGCCCGGCTGAAGCCAGTGCCGACCGGGTCGATGAAAACCAGGTCGGTAAACGTCAGCCATGTTTCCAGATTTTCGAGAACTTCGACAGGCATGGGCGGGATGGTTCCCGACTCTCCGAACGCCACGCGCCGAGGTCCCAGGGCACCCATGTGAAGAAACGCAGATGCGGCACCGGGCCCACCGTTAAAGACGAATGTCAACGGCCGACCGACGCTGTCATCAGTGTCGACGAAGTACGAAGTGTGGAAGACTTCCGCGACCGGCTTGTGGATTCTGCGAAGCGTCGTCCACTCGGCCGTTGCCCGGTAACCGAGCGATTGACCGTCGATGTCGAGCGTGTGGTGCGTCGTCGAACTCTCGGTACGGAATGTCGATGCGGGCCGGGAACCATTGTCGTCAGGCGCTGAGGAAGTGTTAGGCATGAGTTTATTCTGAGTAAGTGGAGTGCCGAATTGATCAGTGGTTATGACTGCCGGCGTGTGATGCGGTCAGTGCTCGGACGCTATCTCGACCGCCGCCAAATCGGAAGCGAGTTTTGGGATTCGGCTGGTCGAACGCGCGGCGAGGTGTCACAGTCAAAGCTCGTGTAAACGATCGGTCCTGTTCGCGACAACTGAGGATTCATCAATGTCTCGATTGATTCTGCTCACTCTTTCGATGGTTCTCTGGTGTGTGCCGTCCAGCCGTGCTGAGGAGCCTGTGTTCTCGGGGCCGCAGATCGGAGAGAAGCTCATTCCGTTTGAAGCGAAAGGAGTCTTTCGTGACCTGGACGGAAAGAAGTTTGACCTCGTCAAACAGGCGGACAAGAAACCGGTTGCTTTGATATTTGTGCATGCTCGAACGCGGCCGGCTTTTGGTCTGACAAATCTCACGATGAAATTTGCGGCAACGCGAGCGAAGGCCGGCTTGCACAGCGGTGTGATTTTTCTGACGGAAGATCCCACGGGAACTGAGTCGTGGATGCGGCTTGTCGAAAAGCACTTTCCCAAAGGAGCCGTCTATGGGATCTCGCAGGACGGCGCCGAAGGTCCTGGAGCCTACGGGCTGAATAGAAACGTGACGCTGACGATTCTTGTCGCGAAGGAAGGCAAAGTGACGGCGAACTTCGCACTCGTTCAGCCCAGCATTCAGGCGGATGGACCGAAGATTCTGAAAGCGATCGTCGATGTCACTGGCGGCGGCAAAGTTCCGAGTATCGAAGAACTGGCCGGGCCGCGTTACGGAGGGCAGGATCAGAATGACTCGACGGCGAGACAGACGGATCCGAAATTGACAACGCTGCTTCGGTCAGTCATCAACAAGCAGGCCAGCAAGGAAGACGTTGATAAAGCCGCGAAGGAGTTGGAAGAGTACGTTGCGAAGAACGAAACAGCTCGCAAGGACCTTGGCAGGATCGCGACGACCGTCGTCGACTCCGGAAAGCTGTCGAATTATGGAACAGCCGCTGCCCAGGAAAAGCTGAAGGAGTGGCGGAAAAAGTTTGGGACAAAGCCAGATTCGTCTAACGAAGAAAAGTCGAGCGACAAGACACCGGACCCGGATAAGAAGACCGAGTGAATCATGCAACTAATTCTGATCATGATTCTCGCGGCTAGTCCGGACGCGAACGATCCCGGCATCGACTTCGACACTCGGGTGATTCCTGTGCTGACCAAAGCGGGTTGCAATACAGGAGCGTGCCACGGCGCGGCTGCCGGTCGGGGTGAGTTCAGGCTGTCACTTTACGGCAGCGATCCAGAGTTTGATCACCGCTCGATCGCTTTGGAACTTGAAGGTCGACGAGTGAACCTCGCGAATTCCGATGAGAGTCTGCTTCTGCTCAAGGCGACCGAATCAATCAATCACGGCGGCGGGCCTCGCCTGGAATTTGAAGGCCCCGGGGTGCAACTCCTTCGGCAATGGATCGACGAAGGTGCGTCGCGGACGCGTAGTGCAGCATTGAAACAGTTTTCCGTGCAGCCCGGGTCGAAGGTTCTGTCGGGTGTCGGCGAGACGGTCGATCTTCGAGCAACCGCTGAGTTTTCGCGCGGTCAGGCGGCGGACGTAACGAAGTGGACGGTGTTCACGCCAGAGGACTCCGAGGCGGTTGAGATTGATTCGGAAACTGGCACCGCGAAGGTGCTTCGGCGCGGCCGGCACATCGTCGTTGCAAGATTCCTCGACCATGTCGTGCCGATCGAGATCATCGTGCCTTTGTCACGCGACTCGGTTGACCTCAACGACGAACCTCGTTCGAACTTCGTCGACGACCATATTCTGCGGACGTTGGATGTGCTCGGTCTGCCGACGTCTCCGCAGGCAGGTGATGCCGCGTTTCTTCGCCGAGTCACGCTGGATTTGACCGGACGGCTTCCGACGCCGGCGGAGCAGGATGAGTATCTTCTCGCTGCTGAGCCGGGCAAGGCGGTCGGACTTGTTGATCGCCTGCTGGCATCAGAGGAGTTTACGGAATACTGGACGCTGCGTTTCGCGAAGCTGTTGCGGATTCGGTCACAGCCCGGAGATTCGACGGCGGCCTTGAAGTATCACTCGTGGCTTAAAACTCAGATTGCCGACGGCGTCCCGTACGACCAGTTCGCCCGTGAGATTCTGACGGCCAGTGGCGATACGCATGAGGTCGGTCCGGCGAATTTTTATCGGACTGTTGCAGGGGCGCGAGAGCAGGCGGAGTTTGCCAGCGAGCTTCTGATGGGCACGCGACTGCGTTGTGCCAACTGTCACAATCACCCGTTGGATCGTTGGACTCAGGACGACTACCACGGCCTGGCCGCGATCTTTGCGAAGGTGAAGCAGGGACGGATTATTGACGTGGTCATGAACGGTGAAGTCTCTCATCCGAGGACTGGCGAAGCTGCAATTCCCAGAATTCCTGGCGATCGATTTCTCGACAGTGGCGATGGCCGGGCGGAGTTCGCCGCGTGGTTGACTCGGCCAGAGAATCCCTATTTCGCGAAGGCCGCGGTCAATCGCTTGTGGAAGGCGATGATGGGACGCGGGCTTGTTGAGTCGACAGACGATCTTCGCGCCACGAACCCGGCAACACATCCGCCGTTGCTGAATGAACTGTCCGACGACTTCGTTGAGCATGGTTACGATCTGCGGCACACGCTTCGAGTGATTGCGGTCAGCAGCGCGTACGGGAGAAGTTTCCAGCGGCAACCAGAGAATCAAACTGACGATCGCTACTACTCACATGCCGTGTCGACGCCGCTCGATCCGGAAGTGCTGGCCGACGCGATTGCTGATGTCGCGGGCGTCTTTGAGAAATACGCAGATCATCCGTTGGGGACGCGAGCGGTGTCTCTGTTTGATCCGAAGATCAAGTCTGAAACGCTGGCGATTCTTGGGCAATGCTCACGTGAAGATTCCTGTGAAACGAATGCCGAGAGCAGTGGCGGTTTGACTCGAAAACTGCATCTACTCAACGGCCCGTTGCTCAACGACAGAATCGTTTCTCCTGAAGGGCGACTGGCGAAACTGATTGAGGAAGGGAAGACTGCGGACGAGATCGTGGACAGATTTTATCGGCTGGCTCTTTGTCGGCGGCCGTCGTCTGCTGAGCAGTCGTTCTGGCACGAGAAGTTCAAGGAAAATGACGGTGCGGAGAAAGTCGTGCTCGAAGATTTTCTGTGGAGCCTGCTGACCTGCAAAGAGTTTGTGACGAATCACTGAATCACTGACGTTTGGTCGGGCAGTCATTCAGAGCGGTGGCGAGACGTCGGAGAAATGGACTATGAAAAACACATCTCAAGTGAATAGACGCCTTGAGGGTGTCGCTCGACGAGATCTTCTGCGCATCGGAAGTCTGTCCGCTCTTGGTCTTGGCCTGGGAGATCTGTTTCAGCTTCGTCGGCTGGGCCTGGCAAACAAACAGAAGGCGACTTTGATTCCAAGTGCAAAGTCCTGCGTGCTGATCTGGCTGGACGGAGGACCAAGTCATCTGGAGACGTTCGATGTAAAACCGGATGCGCCGAAGGAAGTTCGAGGGCCACTGGATTCGATCGCGACGAACGTCTCCGGAATTCGAATCAGTGAGTGTCTACCGCGCACGGCGACGATGCTCGACAAGGTGGCGATCATTCGGTCGATGACTTCGCCGCTGGGTGAGCACAACTTCGGAACGCACTATTTGATGACGGGTTACAAACCGACGCCGGTGCTCGAGTACCCGACGTTCGGAGCGGTCGTCGCCCACACTCGCGATGCAGCAAACGTGTTGCCTCCGCATATTGCGGTTCCCGAGTTTCGAGTGGGCGGCGGACGGATGAGCGGCGGCGGATATCTGCCGGCGGCGACTCGACCGTTTTCGGTCGGTGGCGATCCTGCAAAGTCGGACTTCCAGGTCAGCAACCTTGATTTCTATCGAGGTCTGAACGTCACTCGACTGGATCGGCGGCGGCAGTTTGTAAATGCGCTCAATGATTTTGGAGACGGTCTCGAACGACCGGCGTCTGTCAGCACGGATTCCGACCTCGATCGTGCTTATCAATTGGTGACTTCCGCGGATGCAAAGGCTGCGTTTGATCTGTCGGAAGAGCCTCACAAAGTTCGGCAGCGGTACGGCAGCAAGTCGATCGGCCAGAGCTGCCTTCTGGCGAGACGCCTGGTCGAACGCGGAGTTCCGTTTGTCACGGTGAACAACCGCGGCTGGGACACGCACGACAATCTCTACACGCGACTCAAGGAAGGGTACACGGGGGCGAAGGTTGGAGTTGGGTTAATTCCTTCGCTTGATCTGGCGCTGGCCGCGCTGATCGAAGATCTGGAAGAACGCAGCATGTTGGATGAGACGCTGATCGTCGTGATGGGAGAATTTGGTCGAACTCCGAAGCTGAACGTTTCGGGCGGCCGCGATCACTGGCCGCGAGTCTTCAGCGCGTTGCTGGCGGGCGGCGGAGTCTCGGGGGGACAAATCATTGGCAGCAGCGATTCGGTTGGCGAAAGTCCCAAAGATCGCCCGGTGACACCTTCTGATCTCGCCGCGACAATCTATTCACTGCTGGGGATCGATCCGAAAACCGAGCTTCACACCAGCGACGGGCGCCCCGTTCGAGTGACGCCTCATGAAGCAGAGGTGATTTCAGAAATCACGGGATGAACAGGTTGATCAGGAGTTGGCGAAATCTGGATCGGCGGCGTGTTGGCTACTGCGGAATGATGAGTGGTTCCCCAGATTCCGCAACGATTTCCAACGGCCCAGCCTGATCAACGTCGGCTTCTGTTGTCGCCGGGCCTCCTGAATTCAGAATAGAAATAAACGCGAATATCAGCCCCGCGACCGCTCCGATAAGAAACGCGGTTGTTCGCTCGACGCCAAGGGATTTCAGAAAACCGGGCGAACGAAGTCGCCGTTCCTGTCTCGATTTTTCGGATGCACTTGCGTTTGACATGATCGTTGTCCGTTCCTGGCCCGCATTTTGTTTTTCGTAAGGTCTGTGTCACTGCCGCTGCAGAATTCGGAGGTTCGTTCACTCCGAAAACTAAGCGTTGAATTTTTGCCACCTGCCGGCAGAATCCATTTCACCAATACACCCGGTCGTAGACGAAAAACATCCACACGATTCTCCAGTTTATCTAAGAATCTCGTTCCGCCAAAGCTGACGGAATCTGTTTTTCAGCTTGTAACGGTTATTCACTTTTTGACGAGAATACCGGCGGCGAATCACAACATATCTATCTGACAGGAGATGCGGTGCTGGTTTTTGTTTACGGAACCTTGCAGCGGGGGCGAGCCTTGCATGAGCATCTTGCCGGGCAGGAGTTCGTCGGAAACGCGCAGACACAACATGACTACCGGCTGTACCGGATCGACTGGTATCCGGGTCTGGTTGAGACGCTAACTTCCGGGCAGGGGCTGGCAATCCATGGCGAGGTGTGGGATGTTGACGAAGCGACGTTGCGATTGCTCGATGAGGTCGAAGAAGTGGGTTCTGGCTTGTACGAACGCCGTCCGATTCGACTCCAGAAACCGTTAGACCGGTTGGAAGTGATCGCCTATTTTTATCTCGGTGATGTTGAGAGTTGTTCTGACAACGGCGATCGCTGGTAAACCATGTGGCAACTCTTTCTGCATCTCTCCGACGGCTACCTGCTGGCCATGGCCGTCTGGCTTGTCCTGCTTGGACTCACGCCGATTGGGCTGATGAAGCTGCGCCGGCGCTGGGCCAGTGACGCCTTTCGGCTGAAGTTTGTTCGGACGTGGCTTTCAGGCTGGATGCTTCTGTGCGTGCTGACTTTGCCGGAAGTCGGCTTCACGCTGCTCTACGACACGACCGACTCGTTCGACATGACCAACGTTTCAAGACGCTGGTTCAAGGTGCATGTCGCGCCGGATGTGCGGGTGCTGGAGTTTTCCAACGAGACCGGAATTCAGTATCGAAGCGACTCGGACTTCGTGCTGAATCCGCCGGCCGATCAGCGGCACGTTTGCTTTCTGGGAGACAGCTTCACGTTTGGGCACGGTGTGGCGGATGTCGGCGATCGATTCAGCGATCGAGTTTCGAAACAATTGAATGAGGCGAAGGATTATCGAGTCGCGGTTTCGAATCTTGCTTGGCCGGGCACCGATCTCGTCTGGGCTGAAGCGATTTTGAAAAACGATTTCGCATCGAACGGGCGAATTGACGATGCGGTTTACGTGCTTTGTCTGAATGATATTGAAGCGTTTCATGATCCCACGATGTCCCGCAGCACGACGTTGTCACAGTTCGATCCTGACGGGACTCTGTTTCGCGATACTTACTTTTACAACTGGCTGTACTTCCGAGCGTTTCAGCTCCTGCGCGGCGAAACTCGCGATTACTACTCCTTCGTCAAAGAGTATTACGATGGCGACGCCTGGTTGCGGTTTCGCGAGGCTTTGGCCAGGACGTCAGCGATGTGTGACGAAAACGACTGCCGGTTTCGCGTGGCCATTTTTCCGTTCCTTCACAACCTCGGTCCGGAATACTCGTTTCGACAGATTCACGGTCAGATTCAGGCGGACTGCGAGGACCTCGGAATCGACTGCCTCGATCTTGATCCAGCCTTGTCAGCGCATTCGGACGAGCGACTGACGGTCAACCCGTTCGACGCTCACCCCAACGAACGTGCTCACGAAATCGCCGCCGAGGCACTGACCGAGTGGTTGCGAAACAAGGCTGTGGATGGCAACCGTAGTCAGGGGGACTCCGGCCAGTCACTGGAAAGGCCAATTGACGACTGATACGATCGGTTTGCGTGTTCAGAAGCTGGTTTAATCGAGGAGCACGCAGATTCATCCCCGCCTGAGTTCCGTCCCGGAACTCCGTTTCTTCACTCCCGATTCGACGGAATTTTGAAATTCTGTCGACTGATCTCTGAGTCAAAAGCAATCACCATCCCGCTGTCGACATCGACGGCGAGTGATCGTCAACAAAGCAGTCTTCTTCAAGGAACGTTGATCATGGCCAGGAGCCTTTCCAATCGCTGGACACTTTCCGCCGTCGCATGTTTGGTAGCCGTTGGATATTTCGCTGGTTGCAACGGAGGAGGGACCTCGGATCCCGGTACTAATGATCCGACAGGACCTGCGCCGGGCGGAACGGCGTTCCTCAGTATGGGCACCTCGCCGATCGGCGGAACATTCCCCATCGTCGGTGACGCGATCGCTCAAACATTGAACACGCACAAGGGCGAAAACAACTGGAAGGTTCAGGCGAAGGGAACGAAGGGTTCGCAGGAAAACATTCGAGGTCTGGACAAGGGTACGCTGCAACTCGCATTGTCGAATTCGGCGATCTCATACTTCGCTTTTCGAGGCGAGTCTTCATGGGAACAGAAATACGACATTCGAGCGATCGTGACGATGGCCCCGAACGTGGCGATGTTTGTGGCAAAGGCTGATTCAGGCATTAAGTCCATCGCGGATTTGAAAGGCAAGCGAGTTGTCATTGGGCCAGCCGGTGCCGGATTCGAAATGTTTGTCGGCCCGATTCTGGAAGAGCACGGCGTCAAACTGAGCGACATAGAAAAGGTCAATCAACCTCAGGGGCCGGCCGTTGACATGCTCGGAGACGGTTCAGCGGACGCAGCATTCCTAGGCGGTGCAATGCCGGCTGCCGCGATCAGCCAGGCGTGTGCCTCTTACGAAACGATTTTCGTTCCGTTCGATCCGGAAGTTCGTCAGCGACTGATTGACAAGTACCCGTTCTTCCATGCGATCACAATTCCCGGCGGTACCTACCAGGGGCATGAAGAACCGTTTGACGGGCTGAACGTAGGGTCGATGCACGTCATCACTGCGGCGTCCACAGACGAAGAGCTGGTTTATCAGCTCACGAAGACAACCTGGGAGAACCGGGCAGAAATCGCAGCCAAGCATGGAGCCGGCAAGGCGATCAACGAAAAGAACGCAGCTCGTTACACGGGCACCGAGTTCCATCCAGGAGCCATTCGCTTCTACAAGGAAGCCGGAATCTGGCCTGAATCTGAAAGTGATTCTGTTTCGAAATCTGCGGATGATGCCAAGGCCAAGGCACCTGTCGAAAAGGTCGACGGAAAAGCTCCGGCTGAAACCAGCGATTCAAACTAGCGACGTACGAATAGAAATACGCTGGCAGGCCGGAACGTTTTTCACAACCGTTCCGGCCTGCCTTCAATTCATAAGCTTCTGAATCTCAGAGGCACGATTTTGCCGGACAACTCCGTATCGGGAGCTTCCCAGAGTGACAGACAACGCGAACGACCAATCGAACTCTGAATCTCAAGACGGCTCGCAGTCCGAAAGTGTCGGCAACGCGGCGGCTGCCGCAAACCCGTTGACGGCGGCACCCAGTGCGTTCGTGAAGATGACGAAGATCGTTGTTCCGTTGCTGAGTGTGATGATTTGCCTCTTCACACTGGCCGAGGTCAATTACAACCTCATGCAGCCTCAGTCGGCGCTGGCGTTGTTTGTCCTGTTCGGGATGGCTCTTTGCTTTGTTCAGTACCCGATTCACACAAAGCTCAAGGACAACCAGATCGCACGCTGGCTTGACGTTCTGCTCGGAGTCGCGGCCTGCATCTGTTGTGCCTACGTAATCGTTCAGACGGAGCCGATGTTCGAGAGCTTCTGGCTGAAGGGACAGTCGCTGGCTAATCGCGCGGGCGACGAACAGCCGCTCGACTACCAGATCGGACTGGTTGGACTGGTCCTTGTTCTGGAGGCCACGCGTCGAACGATCGGGCTGATCGTGCCGCTGCTCGCGCTGACTTTTGTCGGGCATTCGTATTATTGCTTCGCCGTGCAGACGCATGGCTGGCCGTCGATGCCGGAATGGCTGCTTCCTCACGCTGGCCAGAGTGTCGACGCCATCGTCGCCACAACGTATTTGCAGACTCTCGGAGTGTTCGGTCCGGCGGCGACCGTCATGTTCAAGTACGTGTTCCTGTTTGTCGTCTTCGGAACGTTTCTCGAAATGTCCGGAGCCACGCAGTTCATCATCGACTTTGCCGAGAGGATTTTCGGTCGAAGTCCCGGCGGTCCGGCGAAGGTTGCTGTGCTCGGCAGCGGCTTGATGGGGTCTCTTTCGGGCAGTGCCGTTGCGAATGCGGTCACGACTGGCGCGTTCACGATTCCCATGATGAGGAACGCCGGCTTCGAAAAGCATGTCGCGGGAGGAATTACTGCCGCGGCAGCATCCGGAGGTGCGCTGGTCCCTCCCGTGATGGGAGCAGGCGCTTACATGATGCTGGAACTTGTCCAGCCGCAGGTCACGTTTCTTCAGGTGGCGAAGGCCGCGCTGGTGCCGGCAATTCTGTACTACCTGTCGATTTTCATGATCGTGCACTTCTACTCGAAGCGAGTCGGTGCGAAGGCGATTGTGTCGGACGGAACGGACAAAGGCTCGATCTGGAAATTTGAAGCGGTTGTGTTCTTCGGTGCTTTAGGAATTCTTGTCGGGCTGCTGGTGTGGGGCTTCTCACCGTTTAAGTCTGTGACTGGCGCGTTGATCGGGATTCTGTTTCTGTCGATCTTTAGAAAGCAGCTGGCTCTGGGGACGGCTCCCAGATATCTGGCGCTCGGAGCGTTCGCCGCTGGAACGTTGATTCACCATTTTGCGTTCGCTGAAACCGTTGATGAACCGTCCATCCGACAGATCGCGGAGTCATGGCTCGACTCGACACTGATCGGCACGTTCTGCCTGCTCGGTTTTGGATTGCTACATCCTGCATGGCGACCTGCCATGTTGAAAGCATTTGGTTCTTCGGCGAGGAACGGAGTTTCGCTGGTTGCTGCGAGTGCCTGCGTCGGAATCATCATTGGCATTGTTCAGCAAACCGGAATCGCCACTGACTTCAGCGCGATGATTCGCGGAGTTGTCGAAACCAACCTCTTTGCCGCGTTGATGGGCATCATGGTCTGCTCGCTGATTCTCGGGATGGGCGTTCCATCGGTTGTTTGCTATCTGCTGATGGCAACGTTGATGGGCTCGCTGCTGGGCGAACTGGGAGTCATTCCGCTGTCCGCTCACCTCTTCATCTTTTACTTCGGAATGATGTCGATGGTGACTCCGCCGGTCGCTTTAGCTGCGTACGCGAGTGCGTCGATTGCTGACGCTCCGATCATGAAAACTTCGTTCGCTGCATTTGCGTTTTCGTTGGTCGGTTTTTCGTTGCCCTTCATGTTCGTCTATCGGCCTGAGCTGACCCTTCAAAGCGACGCTCCGGAAGTGAAGCTGGTCTCCTATCGACCAGCCGATGAAGCTGGCGAGCCTGGCCTGCTGAGTGTCACGTTTGAGAGGTTTGGAAATTCCGTTCCCGGTGCAAAAGTGTCACTTCTTCAGTCGGGGCACGATTCCCCTGTCAGCCTGGAAACGGGCAACTACGGCAGTATTCGAACGCAGCTCACTCCGGGTGATTGGACACTCAAACTTCAGTTGCCGAATTCGCAGACTGACGCAGAAAAGGAAAGTGACGCTCCGGTCACGTTCGGAGAATCGCTGCACATCGGCTCGCTCGATATCTACGAGTCTGCTCGCGATGAGGCATCCATCACGAATGAAGATAAGCAAAACTTCTCGTACACGTGGGGGCAGTTCACTGACCAGCGTCTGTCGATTGTGAAAGTCATCATGTCGATTGCGGCGGCGACGGTCGGGATCATCGCTCTTGCCGCAGGACTGGCCGGTTACATGCGAAACCTGTTGAACCCGCTGTGCCGCGGCCTGCTGTTTGTCTCAGCGGCGTTTCTGTTGTACCCGGGTGGTGGAATTGACGTCGGCCCGTTCCGGCTACCCATTTCGGACGTGATTGGTTGTGTTCTGTTTGCAGCCACGATCGTCATTGCGGGCAAAGCGGAAAGGGATGATCCAGCATCAGCCGAGCCCGCCACCGTTTAAACGACCGAGTTCAGACAACCAGGTTTTTCCAGCCGGTGAGTCGTCGAACGGCTCGACGGAATGCGCCGGGGCGGACCATGGTGAGCAGCACGCCGGCCATCAGTGCCTGGGCAGGTGCGGAATGCTCGATGGTTCGTCGGTTGTTGCGTGCGGCTTCTTTCAGAAGAGCTGGCTCGGGCAGCGGCGGAGGGACAGGGCCATCGATCGCCGAGTTCTCGGGGGCGACGTGAAGCCGCCCGTCCTCGTCCATTGGAAGCAGCATTGGAAACGCTTCTTTAAGTCGCCGAGGTTCGGCTTCTGATTTGCCTTCGGCCGGTTGTTCACCCGCGACTGGTTTGACGTTTTGTTGATCGCCGTCCGGTCGTTCCTGGAAGAGCGAATTCACTACGTCACGCCGTCGCTGATTTGTTGTTTCGCCTGGCAATTCGGAATTCTGGTCGGCAACTCGGATGGGACTGTCGAGTTGTTCCTGCGGAGTCGAATCCGGAATTGGTTGCAAATCGGGAGCCTGACGGGCAGTGACCCAGCGCGGCGAACGTTCTGTTCCGATTCCGATGGTGGCGTCCGGCTTCGAAGCGTGTACGACGCTGACGAAGATCGGCGGCGGTGCGAAGATGGCGTCCAGCGGTTCATCGCGCTGTACGACTGGCTGGTACAGCCCGATCAGCAGATCGGCATGCCGCGTGTTCGTTGTCAGGTCAGAATAAACTTTGGCAGGGAACGCTTCAGGAACCTTGTCGACGTCGGCTTCATCGAGCGTCAGCGCTCCGCCGTCGTTCACGATGGCAGTTTCGTTCTCCGCTGAAACCTGCAGCGTGAGATTGTTAAGAGTCAGTGAGACTCCGCCTTGAATATGAAAGGCTGAATCGATCTGCGAAGCGTCGATGAATGTTTCTTCGCGACCAGCTCCAGAGATCACAAGCTCGTCGGCGATCTCAAGGTCGCCCGACGCTGCGGTGTGGTCGGTTGAGCCTTGCAGCGAAAGTACGAACAAGCCGGTCGGCAGAGTAATTGTGTCGGGGCCGGGCGTGGCGTTGGCTTCCTGAACGGCTGCTCGAAGAGTGGTTTCGCCGGACGCGGTTGCGGCGATGCCGTCTCCCGGATTCGCGTCAGGCTGATCGAGAGGCGAGTCGACAATGAATGCCGAGAGCATCGCTTTTGCCTCGAAACGTTCTGCAGATCTGACGAGGCTTGTTCGTCGACGCCGTTTGGGAGTCGCCCAGCCAGCGACTCGAAGCAACCAGTTGGGTAGATTCATTCTGCCTGCCTCGTTTCATCCTTGAAGGCTGCGCACGTCGGTAAACTGGCCGCGAAAGTCCAGCCACCAACTCTTTAGATCGGCACGCGTTTGGGGCAAACATCAGCGGAAACCTGTTGGAATGGGGGGATTTGATCGACTATTCCGGCCGTGTGGACGTTGGGCGGCGTCGGTCTCGGCGTCGGCGACCGAATTGTCAGAATGCCGCACGGTTTGAATTCGACGCAATTCCGCAAGAATACGCGCCGACAGCCACGGATTTTCGAATGAAACCCGCCCTGATGTACTGACGCAAAGACGCTAAGCCGCAGAGTTTCGCAAAGAGATTCATTTAACACCTTTGCGAATCTTCGCGTCTCTGCGTCAGAATTTCGAGGTCTGTCCCTTTAACTTCTGGACGCCTTCGAAAGCGGCTCGCTGTTTCTTCGTTCGTGTCTTCGTCCGGTCGACCGTTGCACTGTTTGAAGCCTGAAGCCTGATGCCCAAAGCAAACTGCTCCATTTCTACTGACGTCTCCCACGCCGCCGAAATTCTTCGGGCGGGCGGGCTGGTCGCTTTCGGGACCGAGACTGTCTACGGACTGGGAGCAAACGCTCTCGATGAACACGCTGTCGCTCGAATCTTCGATGCTAAGAATCGCCCGCACTTTGATCCGCTGATTGTTCACATCGCTGACCTCCGGTGGCTTGATCGTCTGGCTGAACAACTCACGCCAGCGGCGAAAACTCTGGCCGACGCGTTCTGGCCGGGGCCGTTGACGATGGTGCTTCCGAAGAAGGACATCGTTCCCGATCTGGTGACTTCAGGTCTGCCGTCAGTCGCGATCCGAATGCCCAGCCATCCTTTGGCGCTGGAGTTGTTGCAGAAGGTCGACCTTCCGATCGCGGCGCCCAGTGCCAATCCATTCGGGCAGATCAGCCCGACGACCGCTCAGCATGTCCTGGACAATCTGGGAGACCGCATCGATCTGATTCTTGACGGAGGCCCGTGCGGCGTCGGCGTGGAGTCAACGGTCGTTCTGATGACGGAAGATCGTCCGCGCATTCTTCGGCACGGAGGAATCACTCAGGAGCAGCTTGAATCTGTCATTGGGCAGGTCGATGTTTATCTCGGAGGCGACGTTGCCCCTTCATCAGTCGGAAGTTCTGAGAGCAGCTCTGAGCACCGACAAACCGGTGTCGCGGCGCCGGGAATGTTGTCGCAGCATTATTCCCCGACGACGCCACTGGTTTTGGCAAGCGACCTCGATTCCGAATCAATCGCTCACAAGCGAGTTGGTCTGTTGCAGTTTTCGGCGACGAGCGCTGCCACACGCCGCGCCGGCGAAGTTGTCAGCGTTGAAGTGTTGACTGTCGACGGCAATCTGACAGTGGCCGCTGCGTCATTCTTCGCAGCCTTGCGCCGACTTGATGCGGAAGGTCTCGATTTGATCATCGCAGAGCCGTTCCCGGATCACGGCCTGGGTCGCGCCTTGAACGATCGCCTGACCCGCGCCTGCCATCGTTGAACTCTTCTGCATTCTTGCTTCAGCCTTCGCAGCGTTGCCGATTGTCAACAATCAACATTTGTGTTGCCTGAATGCAACCTCTTGCCATCTCCGATAGGGCGAGCGCGATCGTGCTGAGCGATCACAGATTTCCGACTTTGCCGGTCAGGAAGTCAGAGTTTTCCGACTCGCTTCGACACGTCGAGGTTGTGATTTTTTTGAAGATGGTGAACGGATTGACCTGGCCCGGCGGGGG
>CALDJX010000401.1 GCA_937899075.1 uncultured Planctomyces sp.
GCGAGGCATCGACCTGTGCCAGCGGCGTGTCGCTGACCGTGTTCCAGAATCGGTCTCCGCTGTCGAGCGATGTCAGTCTTGCAACGAGTCCGCCCATGCTGTGCCCGACAACGACCATCTGGTCGAGTTCTGGTTGCTCATGTTTCGGGTCGAAGATGTTTCGCGTTTCGGCCAGCTCCTCGCGCAGGTCAGCCGCGGATTCCCAGAAGCTGCCACCGGTCGGGTAAAGGTAAAACCAGAACTGATACCGATCACGAATTTCCGGAATGCTGCGGAGGTCGTTCAGTGCTTCCATCCAGGTCATCGGACTCGACAGCAGCCCGTGCACCATCAGCACGGGAATCTTGCCCGGCTGGTAAGGCTGGAGCATGTACAGCCCGGAAACCTGCTCAGCTTTGTCCGGCCGGAAGAAGCCGTAGTAGTCAAGCTTCTGCAGCGTCGGGTTGTTCAGGAAGTAAGCCAGTGGTGTCGAGATGTCGCTTTCCAGCGGCGTCGGTTTTCCTTCGACGACGATCTCATTTCTCGCGACCGGATCGTGCAGTTCGAGCACGCACTTTGTGATCTTCTCTCCGTCCGCGTTTGTGTAGTCAGAGTCGCGTTCCCAGCGCAGGAAAGCGGTGACCGGAAAGCTGAGCCCTCGCGGGTAAAACTGTTCGCGTTCTGCTGACTCCAATCCATCTTTGCGGATCGCGATGAGCGGCACTCCCAGCCCGCGTGTCCGATGTCGATTCGGCAGCCCGACCAGTCGGTAATCGGAAACGAATTTGAATTCTGCGAACTCACCAGGATCCCAGGCGAACCCGACCGTCGTACAGGTAAACTCAGTTTTCCCCTGGCAGGTGTTAACCTCGATCGAACTGCCCGGCTTCAACAGTTTGTATTTCTGAGCCGTCCGCAGACACGCTTCCAGCGAGTGATTGTAAAGATCGCAGATGCCTCGAAACTGAGGATCAAACGCGTTTCGCTCGCCGTCAAACTGTTCATCAAACAGGTAGCGATAAGCGTACCCCAGACCGCTGACGTGATGCTCGACCGATTTCTCGGGATTCATCATCGTCAGCTTGCGTCCGGCCGCGTGATTCAGCTCGGCAATCGCGTACGCCGTTTCGAGTGACGGCTCCTTTTCGTAAACCTCGACCAGACCAGCAATCGCGTCTTCGGATTCTGCACCCAGCCGCTCCAGGTCGTTGCTGCGAAGTGTGAGCTTCGTGCGTTCGCTCGGCCGCGGCGTCGGCTTGAGTTTCTCAACCAGCGCCGCCGGCTGATACCAGTTGTCCCGCACCTCGACGTATTTCCGAGAAACACAGCCGCTCGCCGAACATGCCGCCAGCGCGCAAAGCGAAACGACGCAAGCCCGAAACCTGCGCGTACGATTTTTTGACGTCTGAATGAAAGAGTGCCTGCGAGAACTCATGCAGGAGCCAAAAATGGCGGAAGCGAAACGTGGGACTTCATCAGCGAGAAGAGTACGGGCGACCGCGTTTTTGACTCAATGCGGATCTGCCCGTCGCAGCCTCGGAACGCTGATAGACGCTGATTTTCGCTAATAAAATAACGAGCAAAAAGAACAAGAAAATTAGTGATTATCAGCGTCAATGAGCGTTCCTGTTCGTCCAGCATCCGCTTGGTTTTACGCGAAAACCGAGTCGCCCCAGGCGAGCAGGTTCAGGATTGGCCACAGCCACATCCCGGCGGCCGATACGTTGCTGGCCAGTTCAACCATCGTCTCACGACGGAATGCCTGACGCCCGAACGGGCTGTTCAGAAGCCGGCTCTGAGCCCACGACTGCCACGGTCCCGACAGCCACGTTGCCACCGGCGTGGGGAAACTCGCTTTGCGCCGATGAGCCAGTTCCGGCGGCAATGACCGGGACGCAACCGCTCGAAGCAACCGCTTCGGACGCAATGTTCGGCGACGATCCAACTCGGCGGCAGCGAGGTACGGCGTGGCTTCAAGGGGATCAACGTCGATCCGAAAATGCGACGGCAGTCCAAACGCGAACTCGACCAGCCGATGATCCGTGTACGGAACCCGAGCTTCCAGAGAAGCCTGCATCGTCGCCGTGTCGAGCCTCCCCAGCAGACTTTCAAGATTCAGTCGATGCAGAACGACCGACTGAGAATGAACGAGCGATGCGGCATCTTCAAACTGAGAATCGGAATCCGTCGCGAACTCGTGCTGATAAAAACTCGCCATCGCTTCGTCGTGCCCGGCAGCGTTCCAGGCATCTTCATTCAGCAACTGAGGTTTCACCGCCAGCGGAATGAGACTGTTCGCGGCGAAGTAATGATCCACCAGACTATTGAACTGGCTTCGCCCGTAAGTTGCTTCCAGTGATTTCAAAAATGCTCGCTCACTCGAAGGCTGCCCCGGCCACTGCCCTGCCGAACAAAGACGAGCCAGCCGAAAGTCCTCAACCGACCAGTGAGGCAACGCGTAGCCGCACAATAGTTCGTCCGCCCCTTCACCTCCCAGTACGACGCCAACGTCCTGCTTCATTCGTCGAGCAAGCTGGTGGATGATCACGTCGCTGGGAGTCGTCAAAGGCAACGCGGTGTCGTTGACCAGTTCGCTCCAGCAGTCGAGGTACGCTTCCGACGAGACACGAACTTCGTCGAATTCAAAACCTGTGTGTCGCGCACAATTTGCTGCGGCAGAGAAATCATTATCCGGCTCGGCATGACCAGATTCGATCTCGCCGCCGCCACAACTTCCGAGCAGCCGACTGTCGTGCGACTGCGAAACGTTGGACGCCAGGACGCTGGAATCGACACCGCCGCTCAGAAACATTCCGATGGGCACGTCGCTGACAAGTCGGCTCTGCGTTGCGTCGACGAGTAGCGATTCCAACTCGTTGGCCGCTTCGTCGAAAGTGATGTCGACTGTCGTCTTCTTTGGAAAGTCCCAGTACCGGCTGATCTGCAACTGGCCCGTGTGCAGATTCCAATCGAGATATTCTGCCGGGCGAAGCTGACGGACTCCGCGAAACATTGTCTCGCGGCCCATCGTCGTTCGAAATGTCGTCAGATAATGACTGATGGTCGACCAGTTCGGCTGCCGAACGACGTGCGGATGCTGCAGCACCGCGGCGACCGTGCTGGCGAAAACCAACTCGCCGGCGGCCTCAGCAAAGAACAGCGGCTTCACTCCGAATCGGTCGCGGACAAGGAACAGACGGTTCTGCGCGAAATCGTAGACTCCAAAAGCAAACATGCCTCGCAGCTTTTGCAGACAGTCGACTCCCCACATCTTCCACGCGGCCAAGAGAGTTTCCGTGTCACAACGAGTCCGAAACTTCACGCCGAGTTGCTGCAGTTCCGTTCGCAGTTCTTGGTCGTTGTACAGCTCCCCGTTGTAGACAATTGCGGTCTGACCATCATCGGAAACAATGGGCTGACTCCCTGCGGAAAGATCACGGATTGCCAGCCGGCGGTGAGCCAGCGCGACGTTGCCGCGGATCAGCAGCCCGGCATCGTCCGGCCCGCGTGCAGTCATCGTGTCCCGCATCCTTACAACCCGCTCGCGACCGACTGAAATCGACCGGCCACGAGGTGCAATGATGCCAAGAATTCCGCACATCAGAAGTGATTCTCCGACCGAAATCCAAACTGAAAGTGGGCCACCGGCTCTGCCAGTGCCTGCCGCTGATTCCGTGTTCCAATGCAACCTGCACTGGCAAAGCCAGTGGCACACGGCTCGATAAGCGTGGACGCAGAAGCGCGGTCCTCTTGATTGCTATCGGCGGTTCAGAACGCTGCTGCCCGACAGGCACGACGCTCAAACAACGATGCGGCACACGCCTCCCCTGACACAACAAATGCAGAGATCGTGTCGGTTTTGAGGCCTGATATTTCCGAGGATCGATACCAGCGCAACCGTACAAGCAGCCCGCCATGTGCTCGTGTGCGAGCGTCCTGGCAAGTCTGTACGATTCTTTCCGGCGGAATCGGAGTGACGGGCGATCGTGACCTGGCCATTTCTGCTCGAACGAAAAACGCAATTAGAACCTCGGCAATTACCCCGCCAGTCGGAGCCCACCGCGATGATGAAACTTGGATTCGTTAGCGCCATCCTGCCAGAGCTTGACCTGAAAACCGTCCTGCAAACCGCCGCCGACACGGGGTACACCTGCGTCGAAGTTATGTGCTGGCCCGTCAGCAAAGCGGAACGACGTTACGCAGGCATCACGCACATCGACGTCACAGACTTTGGCCAAAGCCAGGCAGACGAAGTCAGCGGCATCGCCACTGAATCCGGCGTTGAGATCAGCGGACTGGGCTACTATCCGAATCCGCTGACGCCGGATCGTGAAGAATCTGAAGCCAGCATCGCTCAGATTAAAAAGGTCATCCAGGCATCGGCGCTGCTCGGCATCAACCAGATGAATACTTTCATCGGTCGCGACTGGACGAAATCAGTCGACGACAACTGGCCGAGATTCCTCGAAGTCTGGAAACCACTGATTCAATTCGCCGAAGACAACGGCGTCCGCGTCGGCATCGAAAACTGTCCGATGAGTTTTACGGCAGACGAGTGGCCTGGCGGAAAGAACCTCGCCACGACGCCAGCCATCTGGACTCGAATGTTCAACGACATTTCCAGTAACAGCTTCGGCCTGAATTACGATCCGTCTCACATGGTCTGGCAGTTTATGGACTACCTGCAGCCGATGAGAAACTTCGCCGACAAGCTGTTCCACGTTCACGCGAAAGATGTCCGAGTCGACAAAGACCGGCTCGACCAGGTGGGCATCATGGCTCACCCGGTTGAATACCACGTTCCGAAATTACCTGGCATGGGCGACGTTGACTGGGGTCAGTTTTGCTCGGTGCTAACCGACGTCGGCTACACGGGTCCGGTGTGTGTGGAGGTCGAAGACCGAGCCTACGAAGGTACGCTGGAATCGCGTAAGACATCGCTCCGACAAAGCCACACGTACCTCAGAAACTTCATCAGCAACTGACTCCAGCAGACGATGGTACGCCGGCGCTTCGCTTGACATACCGTACAGATCGTGGATTCGACTGAGCACGTTCAACGCTGGAAACTAAAGCTATGACCACTCTTGTTGCGGGCGCCGATCTCGGCGGGACGACTGTTTCAATAGCGCTGGCAACGTGCGACGGGACCATCGTCGCCGAAGCCAAGATCCCAACTGATTCGCACGAAGGTCCGGAGGCCGTTCTATCACGGATTTCGGATCAGGTACTCGCATTGGCCAAAGAAGCGGGCAGTTCTCCCGCCGCGTTCGGACTTGGTGTTCCAGGCCTCGTCGATCTGAAAGCGGGCACGACGAAGTTTCTGCCGAACATGCCAACTCAATGGCGAGACGTTGAAGTCGCAAAGCTGGTCAGCGCCAAACTCGACTGTCCGGTCAGATTGCTCAACGATGCTCGAGCGGCAACGCTGGGCGAACTTCGCTATGGACTTGGCAAAGGCATCAACTCGATGGCGATGCTGACTCTCGGAACCGGAGTCGGGGGTGGAATCGCAGTCGACGGAAAACTCGTACTCGGTCCATTGGGAGCAGCCGGCGAACTCGGTCATCAGCGAATTATGCCGGACGGACCGATCTGCGGGTGCGGGCAACGAGGCTGTCTGGAAACTCTCGTCAGCGGCCCGGCCTTTACCGGCGAAGCAGTGCGACTACTGAAAGCCGGCCTTGCACCAGGGCTTCACAAACTGGTCGGCGGCGACATCGGAAAGGTCAGCCCGCGCGAGATGGCTCAAGCAGCTCGCGAAGGCGACGAAGTTCTCGCTCAATCGATCAAGCGCCGCGCTGGTTACCTGGGCATCGGAGTGGCCAACGTCGTGACGATTCTTCATCCGGATCTGGTCGTACTGACCGGAGGCGTCGCGGAAATGGGCGACATCCTGATCGACCCCGTCCGAACCGCCGCGCGCGAAAACGTTGGAATGTTCCCGACGGAAAACGTTCAGGTCGAGAAATCCATTCTCGGCGAAAAGGCCGGTCTGCTGGGGACGATCGCGCTGGCTGCGGAGTCCTTGTCAAATCAGTAGTGACTCGATCGGACCGTTCATGAATCGTGCGATGAATCGGCCACGGCGATCCGATGCCCCCTGCCCTGTCACGACAGACTTCTACGGATCCGCGACGCCACAACTCTACTGTTGAGGGGCGCGGTGCGGTTCGAAAACGGCTTTTCGGGATTGAGACACCAGTTCGGCGGCGCGGCAGGTTTCGCGATACAGCCATTCCTGAGCGGGCATTTTCAGGCCGCTTGATCGACGTTTCGACGGAATCTCGTAAACCCCGTCGGGTTGAAGTCGTCGCCCTTTGATGTTGTCTTTGAAGTAGCATTCCAGGATCGCCATCAGCCGCTTGCGAGGCCGATCTTCTTCGACCGGGACGAGCAGTTCGACTCGACGATCGAGACTACGACCCATCCAGTCGGCGCTGGAGATGAAAACGCGATCGTCACCGCCGTGTCGGAAGTGCATGATTCGAGCGTGCTCAAGCATTCGATCAACGACGCTGACGACTTCGATATTTTCGCTGAGGCCGGGCACTCCAGGACGCAGGCAACAGATCCCTCGAATGTTCAACCTCACTTTCACGCCCGCATGTGACGCCTGGTAAAGCAGTTCGATAATCTGTGGGTCAACGAGCGAGTTGATTTTGATCGTGATGCCCGACTTCTGCCTCTGCTTTTTGAACTGAATCTCCGCTTCGATCATTTCAGCAAGTCGGTCTCGCAGAGTGATCGGTGCAGCCGACAGGCTGTGCATGGTCTGGGGCAGGGAGTAACCCGTCACCGAATTGAAAAACGAAATCGCATCGGCCCCCAGATTCTCGTTGCAGGTGAACAGGCTGACGTCGCTGTAGAGCCTCGCCGTCGATTCGTTGTAGTTACCCGTCCCAAAGTGAATGTAACGTTGGATGCCCTGCGGTTCGCGACGGACGACGATGCAGATCTTGGCGTGAGTCTTCAGGCCCTTGACGCCGTAAAAAACCTGGACGCCGGCTTGTTCGAGCGCCTTTGCACCTTCGATATTGCGGGCCTCGTCGAAGCGTGCTTTCAGCTCAATAATCACCGTGACGTGCTTGCCCTTTTCAGCAGCTCGTGCCAACGCGGCAAGGATCGGACTGTTTCTGCTCGTTCGGTAGAGCGTTTGCTTAATCGCCAGAACGTCTGGATCGTTGGCAGCCTCTTCGACAAACCTGACGACCGGAGCAAAGCTCTCATAAGGGTGAAACAGCAGAACATCCTGCCTGGAAATTGTCTCGAAAATACTCTCGGTGGGATCGACGTTTGGAGACGCCAGCGGGGGCCATTCTTCGTACCGGTTGCCTTCGCCTGATCCGGCCTCTGCTATCTGGAAGAAGTGCGTAAGGTCAAGCGGTCCAGGAATTCGATAAACGTCCCGTTGAACCAGCCCGAGGCACTCTTTCAGAAAACCGATCAGTTCACTCGACGCGTTTGACGAGATCTCAAGACGTGCGAAATCACTTTCCCGACGAGCGACCAGAAGCTGCTTCATCTCCAGCAACAGATCGCCGGCGAGGTCTTCTCGAATCGCCATGTCTGCGTTTCGAGTCGCCCGAAAAGCAACGCACTCCAGCACCGTTTCCTTCGGAAAGAAATCGGCAATGAATCTTTCAACCAGTTCTTCCAGAAGCACAAAGGAGTACGTCCCTTCGGAGGGAATCGTGACAAATCGAGTCGGGATCCGACCAAACGGCAGAACAACAAAACGTGTTTCGTTGCCTTCTTCACCCTCGGCTGGACGCTCCAGCCGCACGCACATACTGATGGTGTTTCCGGTCAGTGTCGGAAAACTATCGGGCGATTCGACAGCCAGCGGAGCAACAAGCGACACGATCTCGTCGTCGAATACCTGTCGAACGAACTGTGTCTGCTGTGCCGTCAGATCGTCCATGCGAAGCCGCTGAATGCTGGCTTCAGCCAGTGCCGGTTCGAGCTGTTCGAGGTAGCATTGATACTGGTCTCTCGCCAGTTCGTGAGCCCGGTCGCTGATCGTCGCCAGTTGCTGATTTGGCGTCATTCCTGACGGGTCTTTGGTCTTACTTCCGCGAGCGTACAAAGTTTGCAGCCCACCAACGCGGACCATGAAGAATTCGTCCAGATTCGATGCGGTAATCGCTAGAAACTTCAGGCGTTCCAGCAGCGGCAACGACTCGTTCTGTGCTTCTTCGAGCACCCTCTGGTTGAACTCGAGCCAACTGAGTTCTCGATTAAGAAAGCGGAGATCAGATTCTGACATGGTGCTTTATTGGTTGGTCCGAGTTGTGACGAACTCGAATAGTTTGGTGGGATCAGATTCGTTCTCGACGCAGCAAGACGGACAACCCGTACGTCTCTTCAAACATCTGAGCCGTCTGCTTCAACGCGATTTGTTCCAGCGACAGGTCATCAACGCCAGGCACTGTGATAATCAGCCGGTCCTTTTTCACATCACAGGTAAAGTCGCGAATTCGCTGGCTGTAGGAACGGTCGAGCGCGTCAGCAACTCGCAGAATAGACGCGAGTTTTGACACGACAACACGATCATGTCGCGACAGACCTGCGTAACCGGAATGCGTCGGTTTCGGAGAGGTCCGACGGTGGTAACGCGCGACCAGAGCGACGATCTGCATGTCAAGCTGACTGAGACCAAACAGCTCGCTGCTCTGAATGAGGTACATCGTGTGTTTGTGGTACGCCGAAATGCTCACGAACATGCCGATTTCATGAAGCAACGCTGCCAGCGTCAACATGACACCGGCGCGAGCGTCCATCCGATGATGAGCCTGCAATGCCTCGAAAAGCATTCCTGATAGTTTGGCCACGTGCCGGGCATGATTTTCTTCGAAGCCGTATTTAGACCCCAGGTCGATGGCCGAACTGATGATGTGGTCTCGAAAGTCGCCGCTCCAGATATCGTCACTGGCCAGTTCGGTTAAGAGGCCGTCTCGCAGGTTGACGTCGGAAACGCGAATCTGTTTCGCACTAAGTCGCTGCGCGATGTTGACCATAGTGAGCAATGCGGGACCGAGCGTTTCGGCATCGGGAAATGTCAGTCGATAATCGTGGACCAGTTCGTCGACAGACAACGGCAGCATCTGATTGACAAAATCCTGCAGCGTGCCGATCGGAATTGTTGCCAGGGAATTCTTGACGCGTTCCGGAGCAAGCTCTTTGGCAGCAAACCGAAAGTCACCGCCAAGTGCGATCAGCTCGGTCTTTAGACCATCGTCGGTCTTCACCTGTTGCAACGCCTGGCCGACGAAGCGATCGATCTGGTTTTCGAGAAACTCACGTTCCTTACGAATCGGAGTTTTCAACGACTCCATCATTTTCCGCAGCCGCAGCGAGCCGAGGCTGCACGTATGAGAAAACGTGACCTGCCCGTGTTCGACGACGAGGAATTCGGTGTTGCCGCCTCCGACCTCAACGACGAACGACCGCGCGGCAGATAATTTCGGGTCAGCCTTCAACGTAGGCTGGACGCCGAGAAAGGTGATTCGAGCCACTTCTGACTGGTCGAGAACTTCGACCAGAATCTGTGTGGCAATGTAGATTCGGTCAAGAAAGACGAGACTGTTTTGCGCCTCTCGCACAGCACTGGTGGCAACACACCGAAGTTGATCGTCGTTCGTGATGCCGTACGAGTCGAGCACGATCCGGTAACTGCTCAAAATGCGAACGCAGTCTTCGATTGTGGAACGACTGATCTTCCTCGACGTAAACGAGTCTCTGCCAATCGCGACGGCCTGTGAAAGAGTTTCGACAGTACGCGTCCGGCCGTCGTCGGTGATTTCGCCAACCGCCATACGGATCGCGCTGGTACCGATATCGATGACCGCGACCAATCGAGGCGGCGACGATGGAACGTCGCTGCCGGGCGGAATCGGTTCAGACTGCTTGTCGCGGGTGCTCATTGAAGCGGGAAGGTCCAAGTGATCAGAGAAATGCCAACTGGAGAGACTAATGATCGTGTCGGAAATAAATTCCCGATTTCAATTAGAACATCGATTTCCGTCATTCCCGCGCAGGCGGGAATGACGTGGCGGTATTTCGGAACGCTATCTCGAACACGTTACCTAAGTGTCACGATACATATTTGGGAACACTGATCAGCGCTGATCTACACTAATTTTGATGAGCGTCTATTAGTGTTGATTAGCGTTCCCATGAAATTCAGAGCCGCGGCTGAGGAAGATCGTCGAACGACGAAACAGGCCAATCCTGACCGACGTCTCAGTAAAGTTTGCGATCACCAAAGTTTGCTGTCAGCACAGTTCACGTCAATGGCCGGCTGTTAAGATTGCGTTAGCGATCAGTTTTTCTTCGTCTCCAGCGTGTGCCGTGCCCAGGCGGCCGCTCCCTGCACGGACGCGTAATCGCCAAGGCTCGCGACCTTCACTTTGAACGTGTCGCGGTAACAGGCCATCGCTCGCTTCTGAGCGGCGGCGATGACGACTTCGGAATAAAGATCCGGCAGCGCTTCAACAAGTCCGCCACCGAGAAGGATGACGTCCGGGTTGAGAAGATTGACCAGTGATCCCGCCGCTGTTCCCAGATGTCGGGCAGCAGCTCGGACGATGTCTTCGATGGTCTTGTCGCCGGCCTTGATCGACGCTGCCAGCGCGCCGCTCTTGATGTCTGACACGTCAGTGCCGATTTCCGCTTTCAGATACGGAGCCTGGCCCCGGTAGGCGGCTGCCGCTGCGTGCGAAGAAATCGTCAGCCGACTGGCGACAGCTTCCAGGCAACCTCGCCGACCGCATCCACAGCGAGGTCCGTCAGGCACGACGCGCATGTGGCCGACTTCGAAGCACGACAGCCGCGAGCCGCGAAAGATTTCTCCATCGATGACGCAGCCGCCGCCGATGCCAGTCCCA
This sequence comes from uncultured Planctomyces sp., assembly GCA_937899075.1. Taxonomy (GTDB): domain Bacteria; phylum Planctomycetota; class Planctomycetia; order Planctomycetales; family Planctomycetaceae; genus JABMPE01. The sequence continues at coordinate 10,869 of CALDJX010000401.1, forward strand.
GGAAACAGACCGACCACGCAACGAGCATCTTTCGCGACTCCGAAACGCGACTCGCCATAAACTCCGGCATCGACATCGTTCAATAGAACAGCCGGGCAGCCGAATTCTTTTTCGAGTTCCTTCTGTATCGGCACGTCCTTCCAGCCAAGATTTGGCGTGTCCAGCACGACGCCGTCGATCACGTCCAGCGGACCGGGGGCTCCGATTCCGATTCCGGCGAGCCGGTCAACGGACACTTCCGCGTCTTCCAGAGCTTTTGTGATCACGCCGAGAACTCGCTCGACACCCGCCTCGCTGCCTTCGTGGCCTTTGGTCGGCTTTCGTTTTTTGCCGAGTAGTTTGTAGTCACCGTCGTAAACGGCTGCCAGCATCTTGGTGCCGCCCAGATCAAACCCGACCCATAGATCCCTCTCTTTGTTTTTGTTTTTCCCCGTCGCTTCAGTTGTCTCTGTGCTCATCGCACTTCCTTTGCTGGCCACGTACGACGACAGCGGATTTCCCATCGCTGAAACAGCCACCGCACGGTTCAGGCGGAATGTCACTTGTCACGCTGCATTTTGAAAGCGACACGCGGCAATTTGCTTTCGGAAGCAAATATACTGCCGAAATTCCAACAGGCGGCTGCTCAATTCAAATTCCGAGCAACTCGCAAGACGTAAATCGTGCCGTTGCCATTGGCCGTGATCAGGTATCGACCGTCCGGGGTGAATTCCAGATCCGGAATGCGTCCGCCGGGTGGGCCGATGAAAACAGTCCTCAGCGGAGCACCGGAGGGAGTCCAGAAGTGCAGAGCCCCCGTGTTGGATGCGCCGACAAATTCGCCAGTCAAAGGATTGACCGCGACAGCGTACTCACTCAGTCGGAACGAGCCTCGCCCCGCTCGCGGGTCACCAGGAAGAGACATCTCGGCAGACCGGGTGGCCCCGGGTCGTTTCCAACCCGGGGCTCCCACAGACCCGTACGTGC
>CALDJX010000402.1 GCA_937899075.1 uncultured Planctomyces sp.
TCCACGGCCGACCATCCGGAGAATAGTCTTCACGGACCGTGCCCCACTGACGTTCCGAAAGGTAAGAACCCCAGCGTTTCCAGTTGGCACCCGGTTCCCGCCGAGACTCAGCCTCAATTCGCAGCGTTTCAGCCGGAACAATATTACTAGCATCCACGTTGATTAAACTTCCTCAGGCCCGCATCCATGTACTGCGTTGAGTCGTTCAATTAGCGACTTCAATAACCGCCTTGATGACGCCCGTCTCCGGACGCGTGTACGACTCGAAGTTGTCGATCACTTCGTCGAATCCGCAGCGGTGAGTCACCCACGGATCGGTATTGATCGTCCCGTCTTCGATCAGGCCGATGATCCTCGGGAAGTCAGCCGGCAACGCGTTCCGCGAACCGCGAATATCGAGTTCCCGACGATGCTGCCAGGGATGCGGGAAGCTGACTTCGGCCGTCGAGATGCCAACGTAAACCAGCACCCCAGTGTGAGCACAGTAGTTAAGTGCCTGGCTCATCGAGCCGTTGTGACCAGTAGCGTCAGTCACGACCGCGTACATGTCTCCGCCGGTGATCTCTTTCATCTGATCAATTTCAGAACCGTCGCCTTTGAACTGAACCGTGTGCTGAATACCGTAGTTTTCGCGACAGAATTCCAGGCGAGACTCGACCATGTCCATGACCGTAACCGTGGCACCGGTCAGCCGAGTGAATTCCAACGTTGCCAGACCGATCGGCCCGGCGCCGATGATCAGAACGTGGTCGCCCTCTTTGGCCTCTCCGCGATCGGTCGCGTGACAGCCAATGGCCAGCGTTTCGACGAGAGCCAGTTGCTCCATCGTCAGCTTCTTCGAAGCGTGCAGCTTGTCGGCACGAATGATGAACCGCTCGCAAAGTCCACCGTCCACCATGACGCCGATGACGTTGAGGTTTTCGCAGCAGTTGCCGTTGCCCTTTCGGCAGGCATAGCATTCGCCGCAGTTCATGTACGGCTCGACGCTGCAGCGGTCACCGACGGCAACGTTGGAAACTCCCTCGCCGACCGCCACAACTTCCACACCCAGCTCGTGCCCAGGCACTCGCGGATACTTGAAGAAAGGCATCTTCCCAAGAAACCCGCCAAGGTCCGTCCCGCAAACTCCCATCCGGTGTGTACGAACCAAAGCCTGCCCCGGCCCTGGCTGCCCGGGATCGTCAATCTCGATCAGAATGATCTTCTTCGGTTCTTCAAACTGCAGAGCTTTCATCACGTATTTCCTGGCTGAATCATCCAGCGAATGACTTTGAAATTATTGAAGGCGTCGCCGCCACTTCCCGGGATCCTGAGCTGTGTGAAACACACTGTAGACAACAACTCGTTCATCTTCGAATTCGTAAAACACTGCGTACGGGAAACGCCTGACCAATGCCCGGCGAAAAGTTCGGTAGGCGACGGCGTGCATTTCGGGCATTCTTTTGAGCCCCTGCAGACTGGCATCGAGACACGTCAGAAACTCTTCGCCAAGTCCGGCACGCTGATCTTCATACCACGAGAAGGCCTCAGTGATGTCGCGATCAGCGTCTGCTGTAATCACTAACTCAACGCTCATAATTTCTTCGAATACGGCGTTTCACATCGTCCCACGAACTTCCGACGACTGTCAGTTGCTGCAGATTGTCTTTTCTTCGATCCAATTCTTCCTTCTGCCACTCGTGGATGACGACGTCTTCCGGATTCGAGGCCAGATCATCCCACAGGTCTTCGACAAGCTGGAGCTTCTCCGACGGAGTGAGATCAAAAACTGAATCAGATTCCTGGATCATCTTTGAGCCTCTCTTCCTCGCAGAAATTTCTCACCCTCGATTTAAAGATTCTACGACTTCGCGAGTTGTCGCAGGACTGTGTGCAGGATGCCGCCGTTACGGTAGTACTCGACTTCGACGGGCGTATCGATTCGGCAGGTCGTCACAAAGTTGACCATCGATCCATCAGCCTTACGAGCGGTCACTTCGACAGCCTGCTGAGGTTTCAGGTCGTCCGACAACGCGATGTCGAAGACTTCGGTGCCGTCCAGGTCGAGACCTTCACGGCTTTCGCCTTCGCGGAACTGAAGCGGCAGCACTCCCATTCCGACAAGGTTCGATCGATGAATCCGCTCGAACGAGGTCGCGATGACAGCTCGAATCCCCAGCAGATAAGTCCCCTTGGCAGCCCAGTCGCGAGACGAACCCGTGCCGTATTCCGCTCCGGCCAGAGCGACCAGCGGCGTGCCTGATTCACGGTACTTCATCGCTGCATCGTAGATGGATGACGGCTCACCGGTCGGCAAGTAGATCGTCTCTCCGCCTTCGGTCCCCGGAGCCAGCAGGTTCCGCAGTCGGATATTCGCAAACGTACCGCGAGTCATCACGCGGTCATTTCCGCGGCGGCTGCCGTAGCTGTTGAAGTCTGCGACTCCGACGCCGCTGTCCTGCAGGAAGTGTCCTGCTGGAGAGTCCGGTTTGATCGCTCCGGCCGGGCTGATGTGGTCGGTGGTTGTCGAATCTCCAACTGATACCAGGCAACGCGCTCCGTCGATCGAAGAAATCGGCTTCGGTTCGGGCGACATGTCAACGAAGAAGGGCGGCTCCTGCACGTAGGTGCTGGCGGCATTCCACTCATAAAGGTCACCTTCTGAGGTCGGAATTGCCTGCCACTGCGGCGGTCCGGCGGCGGCACCAGCGTACTGCTCGATAAACTGCGAGGGACTCATCGACGCGGCGACCGTGTCGGTCACTTCCTGCTGACTCGGCCAGATATCTTTCAGGAAGACATCGTTGCCTGCCTGGTCCTGCCCCAGCGGTTCAGTGACCAGATCGATGTCCGTGGTCCCAGCGATCGCGTACGCAACGACCAGCGGCGGGCTCGCCAGATAGTTTGCTTTCACCAGCGGATTGACTCGGCCTTCGAAGTTTCGATTTCCGGAAAGAACCGACGAAACCACCAGATCACCCGCGTTGACGGCTCTAGCGACGGGATCCGGCAGCGGACCACTGTTTCCGATACACGTCGTGCATCCATAGCCGACGGTGAAGAAGCCGAGCTTCTCCAAATCTTTGTCGAGACCTGACTTCTCCAGATATTCGGTGACAACACGACTGCCGGGAGCAAGGCTCGTCTTGACCCACGGCTTCCGTGTCAGGCCTTTGGCGGCAGCATTCCGCGCAACCAGACCGGCACCAATCATGACTGACGGGTTGCTGGTGTTTGTGCAGCTTGTGATAGCGGCAATGACGACCGAGCCGTCAGTGATCTCGGATGGCTGATCAGGATCGTCGACCTTCTGAGGCGCTACCGGCTCGTTGCGACTGAAGACACTTTTGAGATCCCGCTGCCACGTTGACTTCATTTCGCTGAGCAGGATCCGATCCTGCGGACGCTTTGGACCGGCGAGCGACGGCAGGACCGTGCTCATGTCGAGTTCCAGCGTGCTGGTGAATTTCGGATCCGGACAATCAGCCGTGTGGAAGAGCCCCTGCTCTTTCGTGTAACGCTCGACCAGATCAATGAGGTTTGCGTCGCGACCCGTCTTCCGCAGATAGTTCAGCGTTTCTGCATCGACCGGGCAGAAGCCCATCGTCGCTCCGTATTCAGGAGCCATGTTGGCCAGCGTCGCTCGGTCAGCAAGGCTGAGAGCACTCAGACCTGGACCAAAGAATTCGACAAACTTCCCAACGACTCCATGAGCACGCAACGTCTGCGTGACTGTCAACACGAGGTCCGTTGCTGTCGCGCCTTCGGCGAGTTTGCCGGTCAGTTTGAAACCGACGACTTCCGGAGTCAGCATGTAAATCGGCTGACCGAGCATGACCGCTTCGGCCTCGATCCCGCCCACGCCCCAACCAACGACGCCGAGGCCGTTGATCATCGTCGTGTGACTGTCCGTTCCGACCAGGCTGTCCGGGAAGGCCACGCCGTCCTTGGTCAGCACAACTTCGGCGAGGTATTCAAGGTTGACCTGGTGAACGATGCCCGTTGCAGGAGGCACGACTCGGAAATTATCAAAGGCTTGCTGGCCCCAGCGCAGAAATTCGTACCGTTCCTGGTTTCGCTCGAACTCTTTGTCGACGTTGAACTGCAACGCGCCGCTCGAAGCGAACTGGTCAACCTGCACCGAGTGGTCAATCACCAGGTCACACTGAACGAGCGGGTTGATCTTCTTCGGATCGCCACCCATTCGGACCATCGCCGACCGCAGAGCGGCCAGGTCAACCACAGCCGGCACGCCGGTGAAGTCCTGTAGAACGACTCGGCCGGGCATAAAGGGAAGTTCAACCTGTGCGACGTTTGCGGCGTCCCACTTTGCCAGTCCCGTAACATCGTCCTTGCTGACGATGAAGCCGTCTTCGTTGCGGAGGCAGGCTTCGAGCAGAACCCGGATCGAAAATGGCAACGAGTCGAGATCACACAGCCCGTCTTCAGCGAGCTTCTTCAGTCGATAATACTGGACGTCTCCGCCGTTCGTATTCAGTGTTGCCAATGCGCCGAAGGCGTTCGTCCCTGCCATTTCGTTCTTCTCCGAAGTCTGGATTCGCTACTTGCCGTGCCGCCTTTGTGCGACGCACACAACAAGATCATTCGTTTACATGACGGCCAGCCGACCGGAACGGATTCTAAAGAGTTGCCGGCCGACCACACCAGTTGCCGGAATCGTATAAACCCGCCACTTGTGCGAATTTCTGCCGATTCTGTGCAGACTCCAACAACTTCAGGTCACTCGAACAGCGATGCATCCACAGAGATTTCGCCCAGATTGTTCGCGCCCGGTTTGATCGTCAGCTTGTAGATGCCTTTTTTGTCTTCGACCGTCCCCGACTTAAGATCCATTTTCGACAGGTAGCCGGCTTGCTCCTGCCAGAATTGAAAAGTCCACTCGCCCGGCGGCAAATCGCGGATTTGAAACCGGCCATGCGAATCGCTCACGGCCACGTACGAGTGATCCTTCACCACTACCCAGCCCTTCATCCAGGCATGAATCGGGCAGGACACCTGAGCCGGCCGCCGCTCTTCCTTGGCCAGCTTCTTTTTGATCGTCGCCCCGGTTCCAATCGCCTCATTGAACGGCGTGTTGTAGAACAGGTTTGCCAGCGTATTGTGAGCGACAGGGTCGTCATTCCCCAGCACCAGCGTCTGCTTCGTCGTCAGAACAGCGATGTGCGGTTCGAACCGACAATTCTTATTCGTCATCACCACTTCGGCTGCCGGCTTCCGCTCTGCAGGAACCGCGACTTCAGGCAACTCCTGCCCTTTCGCAAGTTCCAGCCAGACGACGACGTTTGCCAGACCACCGTCTTTCGCGTTAACGAGCAACGCCTCATCAACCGGGTGAGTCTTCGAGCAAATCGCGATGTCCTTATTAAGGTCGAGCTTCTCCGCGACCGGAGGCTTCCCCTTGAAAACCACCCGTCCGGCGAGCGTCCCTGTTTCTTCCGCAAATGCGGCATTGCCAGTCAGCACGCTCAACATCGCAACGGCCAGGAATCGCACGACCGTCGTGCGCAGTCCCAGCTTGTGGCTCATGCCGCAATCAAACTTCGCCATCGATATCGACCTTCAGAGTTCATACAGGCATCGCACTTGATCGACCGGCCTCAGCCGACCACCGAAGCAGCATCATGGCGGACAGCAATCAAGCGATGCAACCTGCTCTCGCAGCACGTCCGCCCGGAAAGCTGCACACGTCTAGCAACACCGCTCACGACTGGACCTGTCGCGGCCTCACGGCCAGAATTGCATTCGACGACCGAACCTCAGCAAAGTTACGGTGCTCTCACACCAGCACGCTCCACAATCACGGACCACCGACATCCGAGCCGAGGCATCACGATGATTGACGCGACAAACTCACGGACGATCAAAACGGCATGCAACCGCGATTGCGGCGACGCCTGCAGCATTGTCGCGACCGTCGAAAACGATCGCGTCACGAAGATCGCCGGAGATCCCGATCACCCCATCACCAAAGGTTTCCTCTGTCATCGAACCAGCAGGTTCCTCGAACGTCAATATTCCTCGGACCGACTGACGACTCCACTCGTACGAATCGGCGAGAACTTCGAGCCTGCATCATGGGACTCTGTACTCAACCGGATCGCTGAGTCGATGATGCGATTCCGAACCGAGTCCGGTCCCGCCTCGATCATGCACTATCGATGCGGCGGCTCAATGGGCATGATGAAACTGGTGACCGACTACTTCTTCGAACGGTTCGGGCCGGTAACCATTAAGACGGGCGACGTCTGCACGGGAGCCGGCGACGCCGCTCAACAACTCGACTTCGGAACCGTCGACAGTCATGACATCTTCGACCTGCTGAACAGCAGAACGATCATCCTGTGGGGAAAGAACCCGTACGCCAGTCAAGTGCATCTTCTACCGGTCCTGCGAGACGCAAAGAAAAACGGTACGCGTCTGATTCTGATCGACCCGGTTCATCATCAGACCGCCCAACTGTGTGACCAGTTTGTCCAGCCTCGCCCCGGAGGCGACGGCGCTCTGGCGATGGGCATCGCCTGCTCACTGTTTGAAACCGGAAAAGCAGATCCATCCGCAGCGACCTACTGCGACAACCTTGACGAATTCAAATCACTGGCCTGTTCAAAGACTGTCGAACAATGGGCCGCTCAGGCGGACGTTTCGCCCGACGAAGTCATCTCGCTGGCCAATGCGTATTCGAACGGCCCTTCGGCGATCATTGCCGGATGGGGAATGCAGCGTCGCACCAATGGTGCGGCCACCGTGCGAGCCATCGACGCGCTCGCCGCCGTGTCAGGTAATCTCGGCATCGCCGGCGGCGGAGTCTCGTACTGCTTCGCTCGCAAAGGAGCTTTTGATTACTCGTTTCTGAAGGGTGAAGCGGTCGCTCCACGGACCATCCCCGAGCCGTTGCTTGGACCGGGAATTCTCGCCGCCAACGATCCGCCGATTCGCATGGTCTGGGTCACGGCCGCGAACCCTGTCGTGATGTTGCCTGAGTCGGAAACCGTCAAACGAGCCTTGGAAACTCGCGAGTTGACGGTCGTGGTGGATTCATTTCTCACCGACACCGCCCAGTGCGCAGACATCGTTCTGCCGACCACGACGATGCTTGAAGAAGACGACCTGCTCGGCGCGTACGGGCATCACTGGCTGGCCGAAATGCAGCCCGTCGTCGCGCCGCCCGAGCAAGTTAAAACCGACTACGAAATCGTGCAGGCACTCGCACCGCTCGTCGGACTGGACGACGAATTCTCAGACGACGTCGAAACCTGGAAACGACGCATGCTGAAGCCAGGCGACGACCGCGGAGCCTCTCTCGACGACATTCGGCGCGGCCCGGTCCGCAGTCCGGCCGGCCCGTCGGTCATGTTCGCCAATCGCAAATTCCCGACTGAAACTGGACGAGCCAACCTCACCAGAACCATCAACACAACTCCGTCATCGATCACAGTAGATCGCCCGTTGCTGCTGACGTCTCTGTCCACGGCGGCGGTGCAGGGTTCACAATGGCTGAACGGTGCGCAGGACGACCATCTCCCCGCAACCGTGCATCCCGACTCAGCCGCAGGCTTCATCGCTGACGACGTCGTGACACTGGAGTCAGAACACGGTCAACTAACCGTCCGACTGAAACTCGACACAAACCAGCGCCGCGACATCGTCCTCGTCCCGAAAGGCGGGTGGCTGAATAAAGGCCGCTGCGCCAACACTCTGATCAAGGCTCAAACAACCGACGCTGGCGACTGCGCCGTTTACTACGACACGCCCGTTCGAATCCTTACCGTCGTCTGAGTTGAGCCTTTAGTAAGATCGGTCGACGATGCCAAAGAGCCACCGTTGAGGACACGACATGACTGTTGATTCAAAACCTGCCAATGCTGACGAGAATTCTGAGGCTGCTGACTCCGGCGAGTCACTCTGCCCTTTCCACCTGGCAATTCCCGTCAGTGATCTCGCGAGGTCCAGGGAATTCTACGGTGAATTCTTCGGCTGCCCCGAAGGCAGCAGCGACACCAACTGGGTCGACTTCAATTTCTTCGGACATCAACTGGTCTGTCACGTCGATGATGCGGCCGGCGAACGTTCGATCGAAAATCCGGTTGACGGCCACTCAGTCCCGATCCCTCACTTTGGTATCATTCTGGATATGAAACGCTGGCGTGAACTGGCTGACCGGCTGACGAGCCTCAACGTCAAATTCGTGATCGAGCCTTACATCCGATTCGAAGGACAGCCCGGCGAGCAGGGCACAATGTTCCTGGAAGACCCGTCAGGAAACGCCCTCGAATTCAAAGGGTTCCACGACCGAAGCAGCCTGTTTGCAAAGTAAACGCCGCACGTACAGCCCACCGTCGTTGCGTTGAGAAACTGGCCAGAAACAAGTTCCCGAATCCTCCGGCGACCGCAATGTCCGTCATTCCCGCATGCGCGGGAATGACGTTGAATAAAGAAACAAGGCCCCGAACACAGCGAGTGTTCGAGGCCTTGATTTCAATTTTTCAATTCGCAAACAACCAACCAGTGCTACGCGAACAATGCCGGAACATAATCGGCCTTCACGAGTTCGCGAGGCTGATTGAGATGGTTGTAAACGATCGACTGCGGGTTGATGCCGAACGAGTGGTAGATCGACGCCAGCAGTTCGCCGGGATGAACGGGATCACGCAACGGAGCTGAACCGGTCTGGTCGGACTCGCCGTAGACGAGGCCTCGGTTTGTGCCGGCACCAGCCACGACGCCGGTGTAGCAGTACGGCCAGTGATCACGGCCGTCGTCTGAGTTGTTGTTGCCCGACGTGCTGACACCTCGCTGAGGACTTCGACCAAACTCGCCGATCGCCACAACCAGCGTGTCTTCCAGCATGCCCCGTTCATCAAGGTCGCTGATCAACGCCGACAGCCCCCCATCGAGCATCGGTCCGGACTGGTTTTCCATACGAGACGAAAGTCCGCTATGAACATCCCACGAGTGATTGTCTGAGTTCGCCACCTTCGGCCAGACAACTTCGACAACTCGCGTTCCGGCTTCGACAAGTCGGCGAGCCAGCAGGCAGGAATCGCCGAACGTGTTTCGTCCGTAGCGTTCTCTCATCGTGGCGGGTTCAGATTCCAGATCGAACGCATCGCGCGCCCGGCCGGAAACAATCAGGCTCAACGCTCGATCGTAGTACTCGTTGAGCGTGTAATCCTTGACGGCTTCGTCGACGACTTTCATCTGCTTGACGATGCTGTCACGAAGCTTGGCTCGACGAGCAAGGCGAGTTGCAAAGACGTCCGGACGAAGTTGCAGGTCATCAACCTTGATCTTCGCCATCTTGGCCATGTTCATGTCGTCGCCTGGCGGGTACAGCGTGTACGGGTCCAGCGAGCGGCCAAGGAAACCGGCAGTTCCGCCCTTGCCGACGACGTTCGATTCCTGCAACGGACGAGGCAGCATCACGAACGGCAGCATCGGCACCGTCGGAGGTTTGATGCGGATGATGTTGGAGCCGAAGTTCGGAAAGTCTTTGGGGCTTGGTGGCTCAAGCTGGCCGGACGGGCTGACTTTGTCCGTCGTGTAGCCAGTCATCATCTGGTAGATGGCCGCCGTGTGGTTGAAGAGCCCGTTCGGCGTGTAGCTCATCGAGCGGATCATGGTGAATCGATCGTTCACCTGAGCCAGCTTCGGCAGAATCTCAGTAAACTGAGCGCCGGGCACCTTGGTAGAGATCGGCTTGAAGACACTCTTCACGTTGTCAGGAACGTCCGTCTTCGGATCCCACAGATCGAGATGAGATGGACCACCTTGAAGATAGCACATAATGATGTGCTTGGCTTTGTTCCAACCTGGACCGCCGCCGGACTGTGACTCGGCAGCGTCGGCCTGCAACTGCATGGCCCCGCCGAGTGTCAATCCGAGCATGCCGGAACCACCAACCCTTAACACGTCGCGTCGCGAAACGCCGAGGTGATTATCGCAAAGATCTCTGCCTGGTTCGCCTGCGATTCGCCACATGTCCAAAACTCCCTGGTTAATGGCCTTGTCAGTAGAAACCGAATTATTCGCTATCAATTACCGATTGCTTTGTCATCGAAAAATCTCGATCAGCTTCCAACAGATCGAGCCCGTTTATCATCGTCGCACAGACCTAATGATTGAACAGGAATTCCGGAGTATTAATCAACGCCCACGCCAAATCCTGCACGGTTGTCAGACGAACTACTTCCGCCTGCTTCTCGCTATATCCCACGTCCGTTCGAAGCCGGAGAAGCTGAGGATCATCCGGAACCGGCTTACTCACGGCAGCCAGAACCGACTTACGCTGCGTGACGCCCTTGTCTTCCGGAACTGGCTGTCGAGCGGTTGCCAACGCCGTGTTTCGATCCACCAGTCCCTTGTCGATCTTTTCAAACCAAGTTGTGAGTGTCGCCTTCTGTGTCTCGGTTCGCTGTTTCTCTTCGACCAGTGAGATCGCTCGCAAACTTTCCGGAAGACTTAAGCCCGGAGACTTTTTCGTCGTCGCTGAAATCCGGAATCGCCCCAGAAGATGCTGCTTGGCGCTGTGGTTTTGATGGATGACAAACTTCAGAGTTGTTCCTTCCGGTGAACCGACGGGCTCCTTCGCTTCCCATGTCGCCCAGTGAACGACTCCGCCAGCGCTGGCAATAGCCCACGCATTCTGATTTCCAGCGTTGCCGTCCGCAGTCAGAGCAATGTTGAATCCAGCCTGCAGGAACGGAGCCTGCGGATTCTGAAGGGCAATCTTCTTCATCTCTTTGGGTTTGTCTTTAGGACCAGCCTGAACTTCGAACTCTGTCACGACGAAGTTTCCGTTTTCAGGAATTCCAGGCCCGACGCCTTTCTCTCTCGCATAGGGCATGGCCTCGACTCTGAACCCGGTGATACCGGTCAGCGTTGTGTTAACGGTAATCGTGTAAGTCCCCTGGTCAGCAGAACCGGTCGCTTGAATCGATCGATCGTCGAGCCGCTCCAGAGTCACTCCTTTGACAGCTGCCAACGCGGACGCTTCCAGGAGATGCCACTCAGCATCTCCGCCGTGGGTGAGCCGTTCCGAGGCAGCCTGCGGCAGAGTCTCGCGGTACGTCGCCAACGCCGCCTCAGCACCTTTGATTTTCTCGTCGCGCTGCTTCGCCAGTTCGGCAAGCATCGGAGCAATCTGCTTCTGGTAGCCGTCAAGGTCCGCGTTCGCACGCCCGATATCGTTCTCACGTTGGCGTTCGCGTTTTGGCAGTTCTTCCTTCCACCAGGTTTCACGCTGAGCCACTTCTTCGTTCAGGTCTTTATGATCGTTCGCGATTGAGTTCATCGCGGCGACGACGGAATCGATCTCTTCCTTGCTGGCATTTCGATTCAGAATCCGCAGGAACACTTCGCCGATCAGCTTCCGATCGTCAGTCTGTGCCGCGACCATTTTCGTCAACTCGTTCCTGGGATCGGCAAGTGCTTTCCCCAGAGTCGGGCCACTGACCAGCGCCATAATCGGACCGAGAGAGACTCCAGCCGAACGTTCACACTCGCAAGCGCTTTCACGGGCAGGCCGACCAAAGTTCGTCAGAAAGCCGTCCGGCATTTTCACGCCCACATCAGGAAGCTGAGCCGCTCGCGTGCCGGCGGGAACTCCGGGGATCGCTGGCGAAGAACCTGTCACGAGATGAATTGCGTCGTACAGAACTTCTGCGGTGAGTCGCTTGGGAGTGGCGTGCGAGTAGTTCGTATGGTCGTCCGCGTTCCACTCGTTCGTCGCGATCGACAACTGGTAAGTTCGCGACTGACAGATATCCCGCATCAGCTCTCGGACGTTGAATCCGCTGTCTACAAACTTCTGCGTGAGGTCATCCAGCAGTTCCGGATTACTCGCCGGATTGCCGG
>CALDJX010000403.1 GCA_937899075.1 uncultured Planctomyces sp.
AGAAACTTCGAATTCATTTCAGTCATCAATTCAACGTTGTCGAGAGGCGTCAGGCTGATTGGTCGCCTCCAGATTGAAGCGCCTCGTCCAGCGTCAAGCCGTGTCGCGAACTGTTTATCGTCGACGACGATGACCGACGCAGCGTCTGTAAGAATCACGGGAGCACCGTGGATCGTGGACGACGGTTTGTGTTTCCACCGTATTCCGAGTTCGGCCAACTGAGTGGCGTGAATCTGACGGTCGGAATCAAGGCCGGCGATAACCGTGCGAGTCTCGCGGCCATCAGTTGGCAGTTCCAGAATTTTCAACGGAGTGAACGGCAGACTGCCTCGACGAAGCATCCGGCCAGTGCTGACGTCAATCAGACCGAATTCGGACGCCCCTGCCGCTCGAAAAAGCAGTCGATCCTTTCCGAAGACCCACGCTGTTGGGAAACGCGACGCCGCAGGCTTTGCGGGTTTTCTTGTAGAAAGTGGCCAGCTCCACAGTTCGTCTCCGGAATGAGCGTCGAGACAAACTGCCTGGGTCTCAGAAACTGTGAGAATGTTCCCGCTGCTTTCAATCAACGTGATCTTCACTTTTCCAGGATCGTCACCATCCAGTAAGCGTCGCCAGGCCAGTTGGCCGTCCGCCAGATTTCGAGCAACAATGGCCGACACACCCGCAAACACCAAGACGTTGCCGGAAGAGACGACTTCGGTAAACGGTTCCGAAATGCTGACCGACCAGCGTGTCTGTCCGTTGTCCGGGCGTCGAAGTTGCAGGTGCTCAGCATGAGCGACCACAGTGCCAACCGATTGCGAATCTGGCAGCCTGTCGGGAAACCAGACAGTTGATTCTTCGGGCAAAGCGACTTGCCACGTTCGTCTCGCAGGCCAGAGCCGGACTTCCGCCGCCGGTTTGTCGGCTGGTCTCGTATCGAAGGTTCCGGCAGTCGGCCTGGGCAACTCGGACACGACATCCGCTTCCGAAGCATGTTCGACCGAGGCAACCTGCGACAACACGTTCGGGATAAACGACACGTTGCGGATAACGGACTCTTGACCCTTTACCAACATTCGCGGTGTCGACACAGGGACACCGTTGGAAGGTGCTGGGAAGCTCCGTCGAGACTCAGGAGCGAAAGCAGACGAAGCAGAGTTTGAACCAAGCGCAATCAGTCGCTCCGGTTGGGCGATCAACAGTTTTCCGCCAGCGATCAAAAGATTGCCACCGGACTGACCGAAATCCTCTCGCAGACGAATTCGCTCAACCACGTTTCCCTGGCGATGATCAATGCGAAGGATCTCGTCACGCGTCGGCCAGTACAGGAAATCGTGCGACAACGCTGGTCGCCCAAAACCTCGCCCAGCGGGATCGGCAAAACCAATACGCTGTGGCCAGGCAGACGCTCCCGTGCCGGCATCAACTGCCCAGACAGATTGCCCACTCAGTATCAACCGGCCATCGACGACACCGACGATGTGAAGGATCTGATCCGGATACTGTTGTCTCCAGACCGGTTGCCCGGTTGTCGCGTCAAGCGCGTAAATAATGTCAGTATCACCCGGCGCGGTGTAGACGATACCTCGATGATAGACGCACGGGGTGAGGCCGTGGCGGCGCGGATCGCTCAACTCCTGCGGCGTTTCGTTTCTTTCAGGCTGGTAAGTGACGACCCACAGAATTCGCCCGGTCGCGGCATCGAGCGCAGCGATCGCTCCCGTGCCTGTTGAAAGAAAGAGCCGTCCATCGCCCAGCGTCAGCAGATTTTGTCCGATCAGGTTAAATCGGTCGCCCGCCGTTTTGAGACTCGCGCAGACTCGACGTTTCCAGAGGAGCCGACTGGAGCTGGCATCGAAGCACGCGACGACAGTCTCATCTTCTGGGAACCCGCGACGAGCACTCACATAAACACGACCGTCGGAAACCAGCGGTGCTCCTTCGAAACTCCAGGACGTTGCTTCTGGTGACTCGGCTTCCGCGTCAAGAACATCCGACGTCACGTGAAAGACCAGCTCGCCCTCACGCTCTGCCACGTCCAGCCCGATGATCTCCGAAAACGAATTTCCTTCGTTCCGCGAACGTCGCATTACCGGCGGCCCCATTCGCGCATAGAGCCGACCATCGCTCAGACACAACGAGTACCACGCCATTCCGGCGGACGGAAGATGCGGTGTGATTGGTCGCTCGAGCACGTTTGAAAAAATGCTGCCATCATCATTGTCATCAATGCCCCACTTCGGCCCGCCAGTCGCCAGGTCGAACGCAAATACGGAATCAGCTCCGCACACAAAGACGGCATCATCATTCGCCAACGGAAAGAACGGCGGCGGAGCTTCCGTTTCGAGAGCCGATCGAGACGCAGGGCCCTGAAATCGATTCCGTGGAATAGGCCGTCGCCAGAGAATCTCTTGCGTTCGCGGACTCGAATCCGGCAAGCCGGCGCGACTTAAACGTCCGCCAGGAACTGTTCTTTCGCGAGTCAAACTTTGAGACCCGCTCCACCTTTTGGACTCAGTTAGAACGTCGGCAAGAATCGTGACAAGCTTTCCCGTTCGACCAGCGAGCGTTCCCGATGCTTCCGGAAACTCGGCATCACAAACCGCAAGCTCGCTTTTAGCTCGAGCGACATCGCCTTCAAAAATCGAGCAGAGAACCAGCCGAGCCAGCACCTCTTCCCGACTTGCCGACGGATCTGGATGCGTCAGGTAATCCTGCCACCGGTTGCCTGGCGCGAGGTTGGCATTCGGTTCCTGATTTTCCTCAGCCGGTTGCTGAACCACCGACGGAACAAGCAACGACCAGTATTGTCGAGCAAGTGCATATCGACCCTGCTCGAAAGCCAGCTCGCCAAGCAGCCACAGCGCGTCGTCGCCGACAGAACTGTTGAACGCGGAATTGACGACTCGCAGCAACAGCCGTTCGTCGAACGTCGTCCTGCCTGACTCAAACCACTCCTGAGCCTGCGCATCGACGCGGTTTCGATAGGCCGACAGCCCGACGTCCGGAAACTGAGAAATCAGCAAGTGACAGTAGTCGGCGGTGTTCGAGTACCGGCCGGGCTCAACCGGAAGAAGCGTGTCACCGTTGGTATCGATCAACTCCTGCAGGATCGAAACGGCAGTGTCCCATTGTCCTTCAAGAATGTGCTCACGAGCCGTTTCCAGCTTCTTGACAACCTGTGTCTGGACATCGACCGAAACAGCTTCGCGAAACGTCGAAGGGAACTCCTGACCAACCACATTGGAGTTGACGACGGTCTGGAACACGACCGCCGTCACCACTGCCAAAGCGATGCTACAACGACGACGTTGCCCAACGAGGCGGTTTGCTGACCTATGCCTTCTCACGAAGTTGCGTTCCGATCCAGAACACGGCGAAACCGATCACAGTGCAGACCGGCATGACGATCAGCTTAAACCCAAACTGCAACTGATAAAGAATGATCAGCGGCAGAAACGTCATCGCGGAAATCTGAAGAAAGATCCCAATATGATGGAGCATGGTCAGAAATTCCGCGGGCCAGACATTAAGAGAACCGAAATCATAAACGAGTCGGCCCGCACCTTTCAGGGAAATGGACGATCTCAGTTTGAAGTTTTGCCGCCGGCATCTGCTTCACGAAGATGTGTTGTCAAAAACTGATCGACCAGATCAATCCTCGCTTGATCGTAAAACGCTGGACCGCCGTGCGCGCCTCCGTGGATGACCTCCAGGTGAGCCGGCAATCCAAGTGCTTTATACCGGCCGTGGAGTTCGTGTGACTGGTTGATCGGAACCTGAGGATCGTAGTCGCCGTGAATCATCAACAGCGGGGGATCGCTCTTGTCGACATGAAAGACTGGACTGGCGAGTTTCGCCAGGGCAGCGTTCTCGTCCGGTTGAGAACCGAGCAGAAGCTGCAACGCTGGCACGCGAACACTCAGACCGTGCGGCGTCGACTGCTTGAGAATCGTCAGAAAGTTCGTCGGTCCGTAATAGTCGACAATCGCCTGGACGGACGATGATTGACCAGGGTGCTCGCCGACGGTTCCTTCGAGTTTCGGATGACCGTTCGTGACGCCAATTTCCGCAACCAGATGCCCGCCCGCTGACGAACCAGCGATACCGATCTTCGACGCGTCATACCCGTACAGTCTGGCGTTGGCTCGCAGAAAACGAATCGCCGCTTTGCAGTCGTGGACCTGTGCTGGAAATTTCGCAACGGGCGAGAGCCGGTAGTCAACGCTGGCGATTGCGTAGCCTCGTTCCACAAGTGCTGCGAGGGGCATGCTGTCTTTAGAACCCGCCCGCCACGCTCCGCCGTGAACCCAGACAACCAGCGGCGGAGCTTCGGCACCAACCGGTTGATACAGGTCTAACTTGAGCGAAACGTCGTCGAGCTTTGCGAATTCAATGTCGCGCGAGACCTTGATTTCGAACCGATCCTCGCTCGCTACCGTCGTTAAGCAGACAGTCGCCTGAGAAAAAACGACGAGACTCCAAAGGCACAATCTCATATCGCAACTCCCGCCGAAACTGATCACGGCGCATTGTCATGCCCGCGAAGGCGGGAATCCAGAAATGTTTGTGACAACTGGGTGCCCGCCTTCGCGGGCATGACTCGTTGGAGACGAAAGTGAACTTTGACAGCGCCGCTACGATGACCGACGAACTCTTTTCCGATCCGTTTCCCGCAGCAAAACTTTTCGCAGTCGAATAACTTTCGGAGTGATCTCAACGTACTCGTCGTGTTCGATGTACTCCAGCGCGGCTTCGAGCGACATATCGCGGGGCGGCTTCAGCACGATATTTTCATCGGTACTGCTCGTCCGGATGTTCGTCTGCTTTTTCGCTTTGATCGGGTTAACGACCATGTCGTTATCGCGAGCGTTCTCGCCAACGATCATGCCTTCGTAAACGTCGTCGCCGGGTGCGACAAACAGTTCCGACCGCTCCTGCAGTTTGAACAGGGCGAAGCCCACAACGCGGCCGTCATCCTGGGAAACGAGCACTCCATTGGCTCGTCTGGGTACATCACCTTCGGCGCGTTTATAGCTGTCAAAGCGGTGATGAATGATGGCTTCGCCTTTGGTCGCGTTGAGCAGTCGCGTTCGCAGGCCGATCAACCCTCGAGCCGGAATGGAAAACTCAAGATGCGTCATGCCGGAGTCCGCGGCCGTCATCTCAAGGACGACGCCTTTGCGAGCACATGCCGGTTCCATCACAGCGCCGACCAGTTCGGCCGGAACGTCGATTTCCAGCAGTTCGAACGGTTCGTGCCACTTGCCATCGATTTCTTTGCGGATTACTTCCGGCTTGCCAACGCACAATTCATAACCTTCACGCCGCATCGATTCGATCAGAACCGACAGGTGCAGAATGCCGCGACCGGAAACCTTGAACTTATCTTTGTCCTCGGTTTCTTCGACTCGCAGCGCAACGTTGGATTCCAGTTCGCGCATCAGCCGGTCACGGATATGGCGAGTCGTCACGTACTTGCCGTCGCGACCGGAAAGCGGTCCATCGTTAATGGTGAACGTCATCGAGAGAGTGGGGTTGTCGACTTCGATTCTCGGCAGCGCGACCGGATTGTCGACGCTCGCGATCGTGTCTCCGATGTCTGGATCGGGCAGGCCGATCAACGCGACAATGTCTCCAGCGGTTGCTTCGGTGGCGTCCGTACGTCCGAGCTTGTCAAACACCTGCAGGTTATCAAGCTTGCAGTTAACGGCCTTGCCGTCAGCCCGAATCAGAGCGACGCGGTCTCCCGGGTGCAGTCGTCCGCTGGCCAGTCGTCCGACTGCGATTCGACCCAGGTAGTTTGAATACTCAAGCGTGGTCACCATCATCTGAACCGGATCGTCCGGTTTGACGAGTGGTCCTGGAATTTTCTCCAGAATCATGTCGAGCAACTGCGTGATGTTGTCAGTCGTGACTTCCGGATCGTTCGTTGCAAACCCTTCGCGGGCACTCGCAAAGATGTATGGGAAGTCGAGCGTTTCGTCGTTCGCTCCAAGTTCCACAAACAGGTCGAAGGTTTCGTCGACGACAGCGTGCGGTCGGCAATCAGGTCGGTCGATCTTGTTAATGACGACAAGCGGTTGCAGCCCGGCTTCGAGCGCCTTCTTGAGCACATACCTTGTTTGAGGTCGCGGTCCTTCGAACGCGTCGACCATGACCAGCGCACCGTCGGCCATCTGCAGAACTCGCTCGACCTCTCCGCCAAAGTCGGCATGGCCTGGCGTGTCGATGATGTTAATTTTCACGCCCTTCCAGATCACCGAGATATTCTTGGCGAGGATGGTGATGCCGCGTTCACGCTCCTGATCGTTGGAGTCGAGAATGCAGACCTGCGCGAGTTCCGAGTCACGGAACTGACCGCTCTGTTTGAGCAGGCAGTCGACCAGAGTCGTCTTCCCGTGGTCAACGTGCGCAATGATGGCGATGTTTCGAATGTCTTGGCGTCGCATGGGCGGAGGGTGGGCGTACATGAGGAATGGGAAGCCTCGCCACGGATGGCAGAAGCCGGTGAGAGCGGTTGCAGCCTGTCTCGATCAGATCAAATTGGTCGAGTCGAGCAGGGTCACGCTCAAAAGAAAAACAGCCCCGATCCGCAGACCGGAGCTGTGGGTGAGAAAGGCAGTCTATCAATCCCTCTCGCCGCTAAAAAGTGCCGATTCCAAAAAGGTGGAGAATCGACAAGCCTGCGCGTCGGGATGCGGGCCGTAGGTCAGGCTCCGCCTGACGAAATCGAGCATCACGAAACAATCTTTGATCGCCATCAGAACTTCCATCGAGACTCCGTCAGGCAGAGCCTGACCTACCGAACTTCTTCCCGCTGCGCGACGACAGCCTGAGACCCTGGCGAGTCATCTTTGGAATTCTTTTTCGCCGCCAGTGCCTGTGACTGTTCGGTCAGTTTGCGAGCAGATGCAAGCTCGTTCGGAGTGAATTCCGGGATGTCCTGCAGACCACCCAAACGACGGAACTTCATAGCTGCAAGCTGTTTCCAGCTTTTTTCGCTGGCCATGTGCCATGCCGCGGCCTGAACCACTTTCTGAGAATTCTTCCCGTCGGCGACAGAGGTCAGCAGCTCGAACAACGCCGGATCTTTGCTGAATCGCTCGACCGGAAAGATGCGATATTCCATCCGCGAGGCCGGAGTTGGACGACCGTGTTCAAGGCAGACCGTCTTGACCGGGATTCTCACCACCTTGCCAGGCGGCACGGAAAAGATGCCGGGTCCCGATTGTGAACTGCTCGAGGCTCCACCGCCCGTGGTCTGTCCGCCCTGGCTTTGGCCGCTGCCCTGGCTGTTTTGATTCTGGTTGGTGAAAAAGTCCTGATTCAGCACGTGAACCCCGATAAAGGCATCCGGAATCAGCACGTTAATCGGCTCTCCGGACTTGTTCTCGACAAACAGGTTGCCGCTCGCCTCGTCTTTGTGAACCAGCTTCGCGTCGACCTGTTCAGCCGCCAGAAGCTCGAACAGAGGCACTGCCGGCAGCCCTTCAACCGCCTTTTGAGCTGGAATCGCCGGCCGGCCCGCCTGGGAAACCGCAGCAAACGCAGCCAGCACCAGGCTGGCCGACAGCATCCGAATACTCAATACGCGAGACGTGGTCATCGCAAATTCCCCTGTAGCGAGCCCAGAAATTCATATCCCCGCCAGATTCGAAAGAACCCGGCATCGAAACAAGGTTGTCCAAACGAAATTCACGCACCGTCAGCGACGGCCGAACTTCGTCCTCACCACTTAAACACGAATTCCCAAAGTCCGTCTCCACTGGTATTTCCGAAAAATACCGCAGAGTTTACGGATGCTCGTCGCTTAGAACCGTGTCCAGAATAGCTTCCCGATTTCATACCAGCACGAAGCGCGAGCGAGTGAATTTGCGGCATTCACTCGCTCGCGCTTCGTGCTGGTATCGGGAACTTGTTTCCGACACGATCCTTAGCGGTCGACGCTCAGCCTCGCCAGATGTAGATCGCGGATGGGGTCTCCGACGATGGCGAAGTCGGTCACTGGCCAATCAGGCGCGGTGATTGTCAGCTCGAACGTTGACGTGGAAGTTGCCAGGCCAGGGGGAAACGGAATCTGCCACAGAGTTCGCTCGCCCTGCTCGATCAAAGCTGCCGGGATGGGGATTGCCCGGCCGGATACCGAAAGAGTGACGCCTTCGAGCGAACGCGGTTCGGCGAGGCGGAACACGCAGTGGCTATAGTCAAACTGCTTGTGAAACATGCCGGTAAATGCAATTTTCGCCGGAGCATTACCGGTTCGACGATGGCGAGACAAACCTTCGCCGATCGGTTCTGACCAACCGGTCAGCTTCCAGGTTTTCTCTTCGTCAAGATTTCCGATGTCGCACGTGATGTGCCGGCCGCCGCGTTCGCGAAGCATTGTTGTGAACGCTCCGAGTTTCGGACGACCTTCGATACGAGCCGGCTGTGGTTTCGGAGCGGGCCGACATTTGCCTCCGAGCAGATCGTAAATCGGTTCCCCAAGAGCCAGTCGGTGCGGACGGTTGAGTCGGTCGTGAACTTCGTCGTCGGGTTGAAAACCGAGCAGGTGATACATCGTCGCAGCGATGTCGTCCTGTGTCACTTTGTTGGCGATCGGGTAAGCGGCCTGCGGATCGGATGCTCCGTAAACCTGCCCGCCGGGAACTCCGCCGCCGGCCATCACGACCGAGTTACACGCTCCCCAATGATCCCGCCCGGCTCGACCGTTTACTTTGGGAGTGCGGCCGAACTCGCTGTTCCACACGACCAGCGTGTCTTCGAGCAGTCCGCTTTCGGAAAGGTCATTCAACAACGCGGCGATCGGCCGATCGACCGACGGCATCAGTCGCAGCTTCAATTCCTGAAAGTTCAGCGAGTGCGTGTCCCACGTCGAATCGATCGTTTTCTTTTCGCGATGCCAGTAGACAGTGACCAGCTGCACGCCAGCTTCAGCCAGCCGCTTCGCCATCAGCACGCTTTGCCCGAACGTGTGATAGCCGTATCGCATCCGCTTGGCCTGAGACACGCTCGCCAGATCAAACGCGTTGCGAACTTCCGGAGCCAGCACCATGTCGAGCGCCTGCTCGTAGTATCCGCTGAGCGTTTTGGTCTGAGCGGAACGGTCGGCAATTCTCGCCGCATGATCCATCTGACTGAGCAGTCCGCGACGAGTCTCCAGCCGGCTTAGACCGACCGATTCAGGCAACCGCAGAGACTCGATCGAAAAGTCTGGATCGTCGGGGTGTTGAGAAATGCGGAACGGATCGAACTTGCGACCGATCAACCCTCCGCCCTGCCCCGGCGTGACGGCTCCGTTAGTCGTCGAGATGATTTCCGGAAGCGACACGAACGTTGGCAGTCCGGAGCTGTTCGGGCGGAGCGCTGACAACACGGATCCAAAATGCGGAAAGTCGGTCTGCCTCGCGCCGAAACTTTCAGCCTTGAGTTCATGCCGCCGACCAGTCAGTCCTGCGTGCGCACCCGTTGAATGATTGTTGTCTTCCTGCCCGACCGATCGAATCACAGCCAGCTTGTCGGCGTGATTTGCAAGCAACGGAAAGTGTTCCGAAACATGCAGCCCCGGGACGTTAGTCGCGATCGGTAGAAACTCGCCACGACTTTCGACCGGACCTTCCGGCTTCAAATCCCACGTGTCCTGATGAGCCGGTCCTCCCCACATAAAGAGCAGGATTACTCGCTTGGCTTTGCCAAAGACACTGCCGGTTTCAATGCGTCCGGGTCGAGCCTCAGCCTTCTGCGAAAGCAGTTGCGGTAACGACAACCCCATCGTCCCCAACGAACCAGCCTGCAACATCGTCCGCCGATCAAGCTGATCGCAGAACGACATTCGCTGATTGTTGAAGAGTTCGAGCATGGGGTCGTTCTTCATCCGTTCCCGTAGCGTATTACAAGCGCAGCGCCGGCATACGAACTGATGACGCCGATGGGTGAAGGTATGGCGGCGCTCCGCTTGTCATACATCATGTGTCGAGGATGTCGTGGACGACTTCGCCGTAAACGTCGGTCAATCGGAAGTCTCGACCGGCATATTTGTAGGTCAGCTTTTTGTGGTCGATCCCGAGCAGATGCAGCATCGTTGAATGCAGGTCGTGCATGTGGACTCGGTTTTCGACCGCGTAGTATCCGTAGTCGTCCGTGTTGCCGTAGGCCATGCCCGCCTTCACGCCGCCGCCGGCCAGCCATGTGGTGAAGCCTTGAGGATTGTGGTCTCGACCGTTCGTGCCTTGAGCGATCGGCGTTCGGCCGAACTCTCCGCCCCAGACGACAAGCGTGTCTTCCAACATGCCGCGAGCTTTCAGATCAGCCAGCAAGGCCGCAATCGGCTGATCGGTCAACAGAGCGTTCTTCTGGTGACCTGATTTCAGGTTGCCATGCTGGTCCCACTTGTTACCGGTTGAAACTTCGATGTACCGCACGCCAGCTTCGGCCAGTCGACGAGCGAGCAGACACTGTCGACCGAAGTTGTCTGTCTCACCCTTTCCGACACCGTAGGCATCCTGAACGTGCTTCGGCTCGCGGGCGATGTCGAGCACGTCCGGCGCGGCGTTCTGCATTCGATAAGCAAGGTCGACCGATTCGATCGCCCCTTGAACCTGTTCGTCTTTTCGCAGTCGAGCCAGGTGATCCTGATTCATCGCCTGGAGCAACTTGATCTGCCGCTGCTGCTCATCGGAGGACAACCGCGAATTGCCCAGGTGTTCGATCTTTGCATCGCCGAGTTTTCCAGAATGACCGACCGTCGTCGCCTGATGAATCGCGGGCAGAAACGCGCATCCGTAATTGCGAGGCCCGCCGTGTCCACTCGCCGGGCTGATCGATACAAACGACGGCAGGTCCGGGTTGTCGGTTCCAAGGCCGTACGAAATCCAAGCTCCCACCGAGGGACGGACCAGATTATCGCTGCCGGTATGCAGCATCGAAACCGCCTGACCGTGCGACTGGCCTCGGCTGTGCATCGACCGAATGATGCAGAGGTCGTCGACATGCCGCGCCGTGTGAGGCAGCAACTCCGAAACCCACTGACCGCACTCGCCATGCCGGGCAAACTTCCAGGGCGACTTCAGCAACTTCGGCGTTGCATCAATCCTGGCCGCTTTCTCAAACGGCAGGTCTTTGCCATCGTCGCGGTCGAGCAGCGGCTTATGGTCGAACGTGTCCACCTGGCTGGGGCCGCCATGCATGAACAGGAAGATTACGCGCCGAGCTTTCGGCTCGTGATGCGGCGTCTGAGGCGCCAGCGAGTTTCCCCCAGCCATCGCAGAAAAACCGGGAAGACCATTTAACGACAAGCCACCTAGCCCAAGCGTGGACAGACTGAGAACATCGCGACGCGAGAAGTGGTTATTCATGGCGGGACCGCAGAGGAAAGTAGAGGCGGGACATTGATGATTGTTGCCGCAAGCAGGTCATTCCAGCATACGGAATTCGACAGACGCGAACAAAGTGTGGATCAGTTGCCCGAGTGGCGACATCACCTTCGGACTCTTGTTATCGGCAGCCGCGTCGTCCGTCCGTGTTGCGGCTTCCAGAAACTTTTCGGCTCGATCAATTTCGGCATCACTCGGTCGGCGTGATAGAACCAGCTCGTACGTCCGCTCGATAATGGGTCGGTCGTCTGGCGCCTTTGTCGAAACGGTCGAACTAACTCGCTCAGCCGCCAACTCTGCCTGCTCCATCACAAACGGACTGTTCAGCAGCAGCAACGCTTGAGCCGGCACGTTGGTCACCGACCGCCGACCAACAACCAGATCCGGATCCGCAAAGTCGAATATCGCCAGCATCGGTGAAAGCTGAGAGCGAATGATCGGCAGATAGGCGCTGCGATGCAGCGTTGCTTTCTGCTCGATCTGCTTCTCGTCGGCGACGTTCTGAGTGACGAGTGTTCCGAGTCCTTCGAC
>CALDJX010000404.1 GCA_937899075.1 uncultured Planctomyces sp.
AATCCGCAAAGACTGACTACGACCGGCTGCAGGCTGCCCGTGAACTCTGCACCAATTCAGAGAAGTGGAACGAGTTTATCAAAGTAGACAGGACTCTCTTGGGCAAGGAGTTTCAGGTTCATTTCAAACTTCAACGCGAAGTCCCAGGTGGTTCCCCCGTAACGCTGGTTACTACTAAGGCTTCGAGTGATGGCACGATCGTCTCCACCAGAATTACCGCGTACTGGGCACGTTGCCACTTATGGTCTTGAGACTGTTCAGTTCTTTGCGCCGGTGAGCTTGGGGATACTGGGAGCCTTGTTTGGCGTCGTTGCCGTGTCCGGCGCTGCTTTGGTGCTGAATTCATCCGGTGTCCCCAACTCAACGGTTGACAGTGTTCCGGCCGCAACTGCACAGGGCGTCGCAGAACCTGATGTGCCGAGCGATCAATCTCCCCCGGCTTCACCCACTAACGAGACGCCGGCCACTGATATACCAGAAGTCGGCAACAAGGATCTGGAAGCAGATACCCGTGTAGAACCGAAGGCGGATCAAGTGACCGTTGCTGAGCGACGGAGTTTTGCAGCATTGAGCGAACAAGCGATGGCTAATTTTGCCGAATGCCCGCTGGTGGATGCCGTGGAGTTTCTTTCAAGGCGTCACCAGATCCCCATTCTTCTCGACATAGTTGCGATCGAAGAAGCTGGCCTGCTGGTGGATGAGCCGATCAATCTCGTCCTTGCTGGAGTCACACTGCGGAGCGTTTTAAATATTATGCTTTCGGACCTCGAATTAACATTTATAATCGAAGACGAGGTCATGAAGATCACCACGGTGGAAGTCGCCCGGGAGAGATTAGCGTCTCGTGCCAACGTAACCGAGGACCGCAAGCTGGTCGAGCAGTCAGATGATGCTCCTGCAGAGGGCGGTGGCGTAACGGTAAACCCCAAACGCCCTCTCGATGACGTGCGGAGCAAAGCCGGAATATTGCCGATCGCGAGGACCGCTGCCGAACAGAACACGGTCAATCTTTGCTCAATCGTTGGTGTGCCAGCCCGTAGCATTCAGTTGGAACTCGTCGGCAATGAATTCGCCGATGGTAAGCAGTTAACGTTAACAAATGATGACGCTAACAATGACGCTTCTTCGCTCTGGAAAGTCATCCAAAAGCCAGCGTCCGCTCTTGAGCGTCAGATAGCGCTTGGGCAGTTTGAATTCAGCGATGAACGACTCTCGTTTCTCGCGGCTGCAAATTCGGATAGCAGCTTGCTTCCGTTCTGCATGCTTCGGATCAGCACCGTTGATCCACCTGACACGGAACTCTGTCAGTTATGGGAGCCACTGAGACTGCAGGACGTGTCAGTGTTATTTGAAGATGCCAGTACCGTTTACAACCTGATTCCGGAAAGGCTGCCACAGTTACCCGTTAATGAGTTGCGGGTGACCATTGAAATCGCGGGATATGGTGACTGTGTATTTCCTGCCGGCAAAAAGGTGACGGTCGGGAGTCCCGTGACCGTTGATGTGATGAATCGGGATGTATCGTCGCACGGCAAACTGTTTACGACACGATTCAGCCTTACCTCTCAGGATAACCGGCCACTGCTTGAGGTTTCCCATTTTGCGGAGTTGCCACAAGTCGCGCTTCGAAATGCCGCTCCTTCAATTTCATTGTCCGAACAACCGCTGTCAACGGCTGGTATGGCTGTACTGCGGAGAAACGTACTACGGCAGCAGACGGACATCAAGAAGCTGATCGAAAGTAAAAGCCAGCTGTCAAGTCGTGCGACGAGCTTCACGGTCAAACGTGAACTGGATACGGAAATCGGCACGCTGATTGACACGGGTTCGGCGTTAAACGAACTGGCAACGCGCGTCGCCGCACTTAAGGACGCCCTTGAGGAGATTTCGGGCTCTGGCCGTACTGGTGTGAGGCTTGTGCGTCGATTTAGCAATGAAGATGAAATTGTGATTCTGGAGACGCAGTTGTTTTCCGAGCGGTAGTAATTGTCGAGAGCATCGGGTAGTTCCGGAGTTGGCACATTGCTGTTTGCCCGGACAATTAAACAGTTTACGTGCTGGAGAATGTAATGGCGGTTCCCGATTGCAGTGATGTCCGACGTGACGTGGAAGTTATTCGTGGCGTCGTTGACAATTTTGATTGCCCGTACGAAGCGGAATTAAAACGCCTTCATCAGGCTCATTGTGGCTTTTGTGAAGACGTCAACGCGGAGCTGGATGCCTGTGAAGCCTTGATTGACGGGAACGATGAACTGCAGGCGGTACAGCGAGCGCAACGCGGTGAGCTCTTGGAAATCATTGCAACGCTTACGTCTTTTGACAGTGAGGGATGGAATGAATTTCTGGATGATCATCGCCTCAAACACCCGCCCCAGCTTCGCCTGAATGCTGCAGATCGTCTGAACCAGTGCTTCGGCCCCGTCCGCCAGCGGGAGCCCTTGATGCGTGAGCTGCGATGGCACTCACTTGCCGGAAGCCCACTACACGTGAGGCTTGGAGTCATGTACCGAATCCGGGCCACCGATCAGAATCAGGCGGCATGGGAAGACGATATACGTGAATTTGAAGCGGCACGCCTAGCGGAAATTGATCAGGAACTTGAGGCTGCGTGTACGCGGCAGGACGCTGCTCGATTGGGTGTGCTGTGTCGAGAGCTGACCGCCGACAACTGGGTAAAGGAGCCCGATGCCGACTTAATCAAACGAGCGAGACGGGAATCCCAGAAATGCGACGCTCGAAAAGCCAGAGCCCTGATACCCAAAATTCTGGAAGAGTTGAGAAATGCCGAATCCGGAGGCGAGTCTCAGCTCACCGAAGGTCGGAGGCTAATGCAGCACCTGGAATTACAGTTGAAGAAAGCGAGATTCCCTGAAGGTGCAGAGGAATTCGAACTGGCCAGGGAAGCTGTCGAATGGATTGTTGATCTGAATGACCAGGAACAGACTCGCGCTGATTACGATTTCCTTGTGGGCGACATGGAACAACTGATGGATCAGTTCGTCAGCATTAAGACACGTAACCAGCGACAGGACGCACGCGACCGGCTTCAGCAGCTTGAACATCGGTTTCGTAGTTTTGATGATGGACTCCCAGAGAACTTCGTAAATCGCCTGGAGTCAATCTACGATGCTGTGGAGCGTGAAGAGCGTCGGGCGCATGCATTTCGACTCACAGCCGCCGCTTTTGTTGTTGTGACGCTAGGCGCTGTGCTGTATCTGGGCCTGCAATACCGCAATCACATAAATCGGTTGGCTGGTCACGAGGAGCGACTCGGGCAACTTGTCGAACTAGCTGATTTTACGGCAACCGACAGCTACCTCGAAAAGCTCCAGAGCCAGGCACCGGATGTGCTTGAACATCCACCAATTGCGGCCTTGATTTCTCTGCATCAAAGTAACGTGAGGACCGAACAGCAACGACGAACAAAACTGATGTCCGGCCTCAAGAAATTCGACGATGAACTGGCTGAAGTTAACTCGCTGTCTGCGGTGAAGGCGCTATCGACTCGCATGAATGAATTGGAGTCAATCTGTCGATTCGAAAAGGAACTGAACGACATCGAGTCACTACGTAACCGGTTGACCGCAAGCCAGGCTGCCATTCAGAAACAGGTAGACGAGCAGTTCACAAAGGACCTCGACGCTTTGCACGATAAGTATGAGCAGGTTGAACCCAATGACGTGGCCTCGCTGAACTCGATTCGAGATGGGTATCGCGATCTGACGAAACGTTCGGACGTTTCCAGCAATTTGACGACGCCGATCTTGTTATTACAGCAGCGGATTATGTCGCAGGTGACGTTAGCCCTGGATGAGCAGAAGCAGGAATTGAGACTGGCAGACATTACCAGGGCATCAGGCACCTGGCCTGCTTTTCAGGCGGCCCTGGAACGATTTTCAAAGGAGTTCCCCTCGTCCCCTCGAGGTGTCCAGATGAGTCGCATCGTCACTGAAGAAGTCTCGGTCTGGGGTCGCATTGAGGAACAAAACACATTCATTCGCGAATGGTCAGTACTTGAGTTCGCCAACGTCCTTCCGGGCAAAGCCAGAGCGCTCATTGAATCAGGCCGCAAGTTCTTGATGGACCATCCCGACTACAAAGGGAAGCCGTCGTTAGAGAAACTTCTTGCGCACTTGGGATCAATCTCTGCTCGTGAAAACGTTGATGGAGACAAGCTCGTTGATCCACTACTTGAAGTTCTGCGGGATCCCCAGGTCGCTGGACTGTTCATGCTGATGACCAAAAAGGGCGAACGAATCTACATGAATGAACTGCCAAGAGATCTTGGAGGCGGGACGTTCCAGGTCAAGCAGTTCAACGATGGCACGTTAACGTCAACTACCACCAAGACCTACCACCTTGACAAACTTGCGCCGCTTGTTCGTGACGGAACGCGTATTGACTGGGACGCTCCTCAGAGCAAATTCGCTCGTCAGACAATAATCAGCCTGACTCGGATGAATGTCGCCGAATGGGAAGAAACAATGCTGGACCTGCTGGACAAGCTGGCGGACGATCAGGTTATGGATCCGATCATCCGGTTTCAGCTGATCGACAACATTCTGCCTGTTGCCCTTGAAGGAAGTGTCCTGCTGAAAAATGCCCTGCAAAGTACAGAACAGGAACTCGGTTCCGTGCGCCTCGGAACGAATCTCAATCTTTTTGACCCTTTCGACGTGGATACGATCAAAGCTCGACGCGAAGCCGAGCGATTTCTGAAAAATCTGCCTGACATGGGCGATGTCCTTCGCGATGTCGCAAAGAAAAGAGCTGTTGTGCTGTCCCCTGAATTGGGCGTTCCCTGGCAATGGGTCGGGTGGATCTACAAAGACACTGAAAATCAGAAATGGACGTGCGCGGCGAATAAACCACTTCCGGCAGAAGATATGGGAGATCTCTTCGTCGCAGTTAACGATGACAATGCGCCTTCCTTTATGAAGATTGGCGTCATCGAAAAGGGCCAGCTCAATGTAACAGCGACCGGAGGAACTGTTTCACTTGTCGAAGGGCGACCGGTGTTCCGTCACCTGGCCAAATAATGTCTCATTGCAGCTTCAAGTGCGGACTGGAAAGTAAATGACATGGGCGATCAGTTTTATATCAGGCTAGCCGGACGCGTTAGAGGTCCATTTACCGTGGATGGCCTCAAGGAGCAAATTCGTAGAGGAGTCTTCAGCGCCCACATCTCCGAAGTTTCAGAAGATCGCACCAACTGGATGCGAGCCAGTCAGATACCGTCGTTGAACGAATTGTTGCGCCCGTCAACTACTGCACCACCAGCATCGCCTGTTGACCATCAGGACGTTGCCGAGCCTGAGTCGGTGCTGTGGCATTATACACGACACGGAGCCAAAGTTGCGGCGACCGTTTCGACCGAACAACTCGACTTACTCATACGTCAAGGAACCATCGGACTGAACGAGAGAATCTGGAATGAGACGTTGCCCGATTGGGTCGAAGTGTCACAGTCGGAATTTGCACGAGATGCGCAAGGAACTCTTGGTCACCCGCTTTCGACACTTACCGTTTCATCAGCAGCGCTTGGCGTCATCGGATATTCCGTGTTGATGTACTGTAGCGTGATGCTGGTGCTGGAAATGCGACGTAGCCACTTCGCTGCTTCGGAGAACGTCACCGTTTTGGTGATCATGGCGATAGATTTTCTCATCGGAGTTTCTGCAGTCGTTTTTGGACATCTCGCAATTAATCACTTCCGCAGTTCGAACGGAAACCAGAAGGAGCATAGTTGGATCGTCCTGGGCTTGAGCGGTGGATACGCGATCTTGATCGTCACAGCACTTCTTGGAATTGCAGCTTCCGTGAGCGCAGCCGGTGCCGAGCCATCAACGACATGTGTCGAGACTTCGTTTTGCAGAGTAGCTTAAGAGACTCACAGAGGACTGATTCAGCAAGCCGCGCAGCCATGGAGAATTTGCCTTTGCGAGTCGTTTTTTTTGCTGGGCTCTTCGGACGCCCTGAATTCAACCAGAGGTTACACGACTTTCGAAACGCGTTCTCGCCAGAGGCCGATAGTGATTCTGGCAGAGCATTGGCTATTTACGTCACGCTAGGGAAATATGAATAACGCTAACCATCTCCCTCCTTTGTCATGGAAAAAAGGTGACTTCGAGCAGCGATTCCTTGGTGGCGGGGGGCGGTTTACCCGCGTCAACTTACTCCGTTCGGCCGTTGGTGGCGCACTACTACTGGTCGCATTCTACGCTGCACTGACTCCGTTTCCGGGATACGAGGTCGCTTCGATGTTCACGGAACGTGGTCTTGTTCCGTACGCCATCGTTTTCTTTACGGCATGGTCGCTTGTGATCCTGTTTGTGAAATGGCGTAAACTGAAATTTCAGATGCGTGCACTGGAAGATCGGTACTGTGTCGTTCCTCGAGATCACGGATTTATTCTTGCGAAAGGAACGGTCGATACGGTCAAAACCAATATTTACCAGACCGTCGACGACCCGAAGTATTTTGTATTGTTCAACCGGATTGATATTGCTCTCTCGAATCTGAAAAACCTGGGAGAGGTTGGCGATGTGGATGACATACTTCGATCTCAAGCAGCGCACGACGAATCGGTGATGGAAACGAGCTATTCGATCATAAGCACATTTGTGTGGGTAATTCCCGTACTTGGATTTATTGGTACCGTTCTCGGCCTCTCTGAAGCGATCGGCCAATTTGGAAGCGTGCTCGAGGGCGCGGGGGCAATCGACGAGATTAAGGCGTCGCTACAGAATGTGACGGGTGGCCTGGCAACCGCATTTCAAACCACGTTGCAGGCACTTGTTGCTGCGATGACGATTCAACTCCTGCTTGCTTTGCTTAAGAAGTCGGAAGAGGAATTCCTGGATGAGTGCACGGAATATTGCGTGATCCATGTCGTGAACCGACTGCGAATGCACGCCAATCAGGGGAGTGATCAATGACACTCGCCACCCAGCAACGGTCAGCCCAGTTCCGTACGGGGCACTCTCCGGTCCGAGAACGCGAGTTTCTGAAGCCAACGCTCACCGGCATCAGTGTAGGCGTCGGTATCCTACTTGTGCTGACACTGTTCCTGGTTGCACTGGCAGAGCTTGTGTCGGACGGTGAAGCTATCAGAGAAGCGGAAGGAAATTCCGAGCGAGGCGAAGATGTTGTAGCACTTGATTCAGATGATGGTGGTTCAGCCAACGTTGAGGACAGTGCGAAGGAAGATTTACACGAGGAACTTGATTCAGGCCCGCTAGAAATAACCGACAGTGCTACGGCTCCGATCGAATCATCACCCGCCCAGGCAACGTCGAATCGCGAGCGGACCAAACCACTCCGCAAGGAAGCCGTGGCGCCGTTTGTGATCGCCTCGTTGCCACGTCCAGCCACTGGAAACGGTGCGGACTCACAAGGGGGCGGTCAAGGTTTTTCGGATATCGAAGAGCGACTGGATCGGGCTGGTGCCAAGAGTGGCGACGTCCAAATTTCACTTGCGTGGAACAATGTTAACGATCTTGATCTGCATGTAGTCACTCCTGGTAGCGAGACGATTTCGTTCAGTTCGAAACGATCGTCGTGCGACGGAGAGTTGGATGTGGATATGAATGCCGGAGGCCCTTCGTCGAACAAGCCGGTTGAAAATGTATTCTGGCCGACGGGGCAGGCACCGAGGGGTGAGTTTATCGTCGCCGTACACCACTACGCGAATCATGGTGGGGCGGATCCCACGCGCTATCAGGTGATCGTTAAAGTTGATGGGAAAACCCGAAAGTTCTCAGGAGCTGTGACATTCGGTGATCGACCGGAGACCGTGCACAGGTTTACGCGACGATGAGATCACGCCACAAAAAGTCTTCACCGTTTTCACTGTTCGCATTTCAGGACATCATCACGTCCGTCACGGGCATTATGATCCTTATTACGATGACACTCGCTCTGGACTTGGTACAGAAGGCGACGTCATCGCCACGCGCAGCAACACCTGCGATCGCTGAGCAGGTTGAAGTCGCTGTTGAAGAAAGCGAGCAGGAGATCTCAAGACTGGAAAAAATTCTCAGTGCGGGGGTGGGGTCCATTCATATCGACGCGGAAACTGCCAGAAAACAACTGAAAGACCTGGAACGAGCTCGTAAGGAACTCGATCAGCAAAACGCCTCGCTCTCTTCAGAGGTGAACGCTGCCTCAGCCCGCAAGCAAGCTATTGAAGAGCAGGCGCAGTCGGTTAGTCCTGAGGCTCTTCAACAGCTTCAGGCTGAAGTTGTGGCAAGTCGCGATCAGATTCGCAAATTGAAGGAATCTAACCGAGTTGTTTTCAATCGACCTGCTGGCACCGCCAAAACTTCATGGTTGGTGCAACTTGATAAGGATTCGGTTCTTGTTGCCGAATCTGGAAAGAATGCTGCTCCACTTGAGTTTTCAACACCGGAAGAGTTTCTCGGCTGGGCTGGGGGGCAGGATGCAGATTCAATTTATTTCGTGGTGTTGATCAAGCCGAGCGGAATTGAACGATTCGGACCGATTCGCGAAACATTGCAGAGCGACGGCTTTGATCTTGGTTACGACCTGCTATCGGCAGACCAAACGGCGATCGACCCGGAAACCGGAGCTGGCACCCCATGAAACGCAAGTCCGGTTCATCTGGCGACAGTCTCGATTTGCTGCTGGATACAATCTGCAATACGTTCGGCGGCATCCTGTTCATCTCGATGCTCGTTGTCATTCTCGTCAATGCTGCCAGTCAGGATGTATCCAGTTCACTGCCGACTCAGGTCGATCATCAGCGACTCGTGGAATCGCGGCGGCAACTTTCGGGCATGACTATCAAACTGGATTCGCTGCGCCGAGCGGTCAGGCAAACAGAGCAACTGCGCGATCGATTCACTGATGCCGATAGTCAGGCGGTTATCGATGACCTGCAGGTGTTGCAGGACACAACGGAACTGCTTCACGAGACTCGCGACGCGAGTCTTGGGGAACTGGCTGAAACACAGGAGTTGATTAATGAAACCGCTCGTGAAACGGCACGGCTACGTGAGGCGATGACAGCTGCTCAGCAGGACCTAGCAGCGGCAAAGCGTCAACTTGAATCGGAGGTCGCATTACGGAGCCGGACCTCAAAGCTTCCTCGCCAGAAAACTACAACTCGCCAGCAGGCACCGTTCTTTCTGAAAGCGGGTCGACTGTGCTCTTATGCAAACGTTGACTCACGCGGAAATCTCAGCCGCAACGAGGCCGAAGTCCGCCTGCTGGAAGACGGCGGGAAGACATTTGCCGTGCCCGTCAGCGGTTCCGGACTGATCGTCAAGCCCGACGGCAGTAATGTTGATGAAGTGACAAGACGACTGAAACCATTTGATGGAAGTAAATACTTCATTGCGATTGTTGTCTGGGACGACTCTTTCGAGGAGTTTCAAATCATCAAGGACGCTGCGGTTCGAGGGAATTATGAATACCAACTCATTCCGATGGCGCGAGATGAAAAAATATACATTGGCGAATCTGTAGACCAA
Organism: uncultured Planctomyces sp.; assembly: GCA_937899075.1. Taxonomy (GTDB): domain Bacteria; phylum Planctomycetota; class Planctomycetia; order Planctomycetales; family Planctomycetaceae; genus JABMPE01. Next base: position 9,495 of record CALDJX010000404.1, read on the forward strand.
CCGACGGTGCAATGATCCCTTCGTTAAAGTTACTGCGATACCGCCATATGGCTAAATGCTCCAAAAGCCGACAATACACATTTGCGATTGATTCGAAGCGAGTCGGATTCGCCAGACCCGTCTCCATCAGTACGGTCATCGCGATACTCATGATCGCGTTCTGCGTCTTAATAGCCTTGTTGATAGCTATTTCCAAATCGGATGCAACGCTCGGAAGCATTAATGCTGGAGTTGCTACCATTGAGGGGGACCAGGCTGGTCGTGCAACGAGTGTCGCCCCTGACAGCGTACAGCCTAATTTTGTTGACAATGACGGAACTGCGGAAACTGAACTAAACGCTACAGCCAGCAAAGATATACAAGATCACGTTGACACCGCTGTTGCTGCGGTAACAGCGGAGCCCTTCGAAGAGAAATCTAACGTGGCCGCCGACGCCGTCGCGAAACCTAAAACGGCTGAACAGAAACAATTCCTGATCACTCCGTTGTCGACATCTGGAGCGTCGTCACCTTGGCGGCCCCCAAGTGGCACAGATGCACGAAATTTTTTCTCAGGAAGAGATGCTGACTCACGAAAAAAACTGGTCGAGACCGGAGGCGGAAGCGTCGAAAGTGAAGCGGCCGTTGAGCTCGGTCTAGCCTGGCTCGCAAGGCATCAGCACAAGGATGGCCATTGGTCGCTCGATGCATTTCATCAGGCAGTTGGATGCGACGACGGTAGTTGCACCATGCCCGGCGCGTCGAGTGACACTGCCGGGACGGCGCTGGGGGTACTGCCGTTTCTCGCGGCTGGACACACACACAGGGACGGAACGTACCGAGGCGAAGTCAGTCGCGCCATCGAATGGCTGATTCATGACCTGGACAAAACGGGCTCATTTAAGAGCAACGGGGCGGGGTCGATGTACGCACAGGGACAGGGTGCCATCGCTTTGTGCGAAATCCTTGCAATGACACGCGACCGTAAATTTCGTCCCTCTGCACAACGTGCCATTGATTTCATTGTGTCCTCGCAGCACTCGGGTGGCGGCTGGAGATACTCTCCACGCATGGCAGGGGACACCAGTGTGCTGGGCTGGCAGGTTCTGGCCCTCAAGAGTGCCATGCAGGCAGGACTGAAAGTACCCAAATCCACCTTTTCGAAAGCTGCACAGTTTCTCGACAGCGTGCAGGCGGATAAATCAGGGGCGACCTACGGCTATAAGCCGGGGGACCGAGGCAGCCCCACTATGTCAGCGGAAGGGCTCCTTTCGCGTATCTACACAGGTTGGAAAGTTGATACGGCTGGCGTGAAATCGGGAACGGAATATTTGTTGAATTTTATGCCACAGGCGCATCGCGAAATCTATTACTGGTACTACGCAACTCAAGTTATGCACGAATCCGGCGGAGCAGCGTGGACCCAATGGAATGCTGGCATGCGAGACTTCCTGATCGAACGTCAGGAACACGCCGGGCATGCACGGGGAAGTTGGCCAGTCGCTGGTGGTCATGACGGCACCGGCGGTCGTCTATATGCAACGTCACTTTGCCTGCTGACATTACAGGTTTACTATCGCCACACTTCAGTAAAGTAATATACCAGTTCAGAGAATGTAATATTCAGTTTAAATGATTCGTAACGGGAGTCGTCGAATGCCGCTCTGGGTAAAACGCAAGGCTGGGATCAAGGGGCCATTCTCCAAAACGCAAGTTGAGGGATTCATTGAAAGTGGCCGACTACCCGACGGCACCCTGGTTTCCGAAACTCCCGACGGGCCATGGCAACCACTGACGATCAGTTCCCCAAATGCAAACAACGATTCTGACGTTGATTCGCAATATGAATATGACCTACAGCAAAGCGTTGGTGAAGACGATGTTGCAATCCAGAAACGTGAACTGTGGTCGCACCTGTCTGACAGGATGGAATCCAATGCTTCGGCGGAAGCACTGAGAATCATCGACGAGCTTGAAACGTTTCATTTATCACCAGAAGAGAGTGGCGACTTGGCAACTCTTCGACGTTCGCTGATGGGCGTGCCGGAGTCCGACCATGATTATGTGGACGATAACTCCAACTCCAACGAACGTCAGATGCGGCGATCAAAGATAACTGCACGGCAGTCCGGCCCATTGGATACTTCTGCAGAGTCACCCTGGATGTGGTTGCTGAATCCGAAACAGTTTCTGACGGGCCCCATATATCAATATTCTAACCAGCAGTTCCCGTCGTTGGCCGCTGCTATTCGCTACTACGCACTGATTGCGAAGATTGGCTATTATATCGCACGCGTTATGTGGTATGTGTCCGTCGTGATCGGAGTATTATCGGTACTAGGATTGTTTCTCCGAGAGCAGGGAGAGTTGTCTTTCTTTTTGTATGTTGGATCGTTAGTTGGTTATATTTGTTTGGTATTCTTTGT
>CALDJX010000405.1 GCA_937899075.1 uncultured Planctomyces sp.
CGGTTTCGGTAGTCACGCCATTCACAATTTCTCGACGAGTGAATGTCGAAAGAAAGTCCGAATCAGCGACGGCGATGTTATCGTCGAAAAAATCTCCATTGTGGAAGATAGACTCTTCGAGGAACCCCCGGCCGATGTACTGGACGAATGGATTATCAGGTTCCCCAAAGATTGTTTGGCGATCACGGAAAAAGGCACGATCCTCATCAGTTGATCCAGCCACAGGACTGTTAGCGCCAAGAGTTAAAGGGATTTCGTTGTCTTCAGTCCAAAGCAGCGGGAATGTTTGAAGTCCTCGGTAATCAACCGTTTGCGAAAGTCCCTGATCGTCGAGACGGTCCAAATGGAAGTGAGAGTCCGAATTCGACAATCCGGCCTGTCGAACAAGTCGATCTGCAGTGCGTGTTGATGTCAGACCCGTTCGGTCAAGCTCTCGGCGGACGATGTCATCCAGATTTGTGAATGGCGCGAGACCCGGTGCCCAGACGGTGTTGATATCTTCAAAACGACGCTGATAGGTGATTGGGTTTGCAGAAGTCTGAAGAGTTGGTGGCAGATTGATATCCAGCCCGGCTAATGAGTCTCGAATGGCTCCGAAGGTTTGAAGGACTCGTTCAAATCGAGCGGGGTCCGTTCTCTGTTCAAAAGTTAAAATACGATGGACCGGCACGTTGGCACGATTTACGGCAGTAACGGCACCACCGAACGTACTCGTTCCAACCAATGATTGATTTGAACCGTCATCGTCGAAGAGGACCTGTTCGACTTCCAGAATGAACCCGAGTGGATCCCCCGTGACAGCATCACCAACAAATACGAAGTCTCCAGGATTTACCTGTCCCGGCAGGTTTGGTTGCGTTTGGTCCTGGAAATCCAGAACGACATTTCCACCTGTACCAGCAAGGGCCGCGTTGGTCGCAACACGGGCAAATCCAGAGAGTGGTGTTGGATTCACAACGGCGATATCGCGTAACTCACCAGGGTTTCCAAAGACACTATTAAATTCTGAGTTGTTACCAGTGAGGATCGAATCGCGATTTGCGTTGAGAAACTGAATTGCCAGTTCGACCTGCTGCATCGCGACCAGATGGTTGCGGATAAGGCTGCGGGCTGCGTTCGACAGCCTCGGATCATCCAGATTCGCACGAGTAACCTGTTCGATCAAAGAAATCCGGTTCTGGTCGAGCAGTCCATCGAAGAGAAACTGGACGTCTGGAAGGTTCAAGACCTCCGGCGCCAACAGGTCAGGAATGCCGGCATCAGATGCCGGCGCGTTAACGTCAACAGGTACGCCGGTTTGTGCAAACGCGCTACCTGACACGGATGAAACCAGAGCCAGAAGCGCCGCGACTACAATTATTCTTCGCATTGATACACCTGTCTTAGAGACTGCTACCAGTAGTGTGAGAGAGCTGGAGCCACGGTGAGTGACCTCAGGCCGCGCATCCTATGCAGCGTTTAGACTCTACCCTCGGTAGGCGAGTTCCGTCAAAGAGTATTTCGTCCTTTCAACCAAGATTCAATCGGCGCAACTGGTTGAATATCAGGACTTTCCGGCACGTCGATACGATTGTTGGAGATTGACAGGTTCCCAGCGCGAAAGCGTTGGGAGCCCCGACTTCCCGCACACGAGTCGGCAGTTGATCGATACACTCAGCGTCAGTGGGCAGACTTCCGGGTTTGTCACTCTCTGCACACAGTTGTCATTCCGATTCAGGCCGCACCGGGTTGGCCCAGTTTTTCGAGTAGTCGCTCCCTGCGACGACGACGCCCTTATCATGCCAGTTGGAACCGGCAACGACGTCTGGCGTGCAATATCGCAGCGTCAGGCCACACCGACGTCGGTCTGAGTCGTTCGCTTCGGAACCGTGCAACAGTAAGTCCGAATGGAGCGAGACCTGGCCGGCAGCCAGCTCGTCGTAGACGACCTCGCCGTACTGCTCGGCGTTCTCGATCGTCTGATTCAGAACATTGCCTTCGTCGTCGGAACTTGGCCGGTAGGTCAAATGCCCGACGTGCTGCGAGCCCGCCACAAACTTCATACACGCGTTTTCGATGTCAGCATCGTCAATGGCCAGCCAGACAGTGACCGCCTTCGACGGTGTCAACGGCCAGTAGCTGGCATCCTGATGCCAGGCGACCGACTTCCCATCGTGCGGCATTTTGCAGAAGAAGTGCGAACCCCAACCGATGACATCTTCACCGAGGATGTCCTTCACGAAAGCGACGATGCGCGGTTCGCACAACAGGTCATGAACTCGACCATAGGCCAGGTGAGCACTGCTGATCGAGTAACTGTCACCCCCGGCTGCGATCGCCCGCTCGAGTAGTCGATCAAAATAGACGCGAAGAGCGTCAGCTTCGGCGGTGGAAAAAGCTGTCAGACCTTTGACATATCCATCGCGGTTGTACTGCTCGACTTGATCGCTGTTGAGTGTTTCAGGACTCTGCACCGGACTTGGATAGAAACTCAGATCACGATCCATCTTCTCAAGATCGGTTTGATCGGGAACTGCCTGGAATTTGGACATCGCTCAACCTTCTCGACCAGCACTCTGCGTATCACAGTCAACGGGAACCCATCGCTTCTTCAATTCGCAATTCGATAAAGATGCTTCTCACTGCGAATCAACAGGGATGAGCCATAGACGGAATAGGAAGCAAACGTCCTCGCTTCAAGTTCGTTTCTGCCCAGCTCTTCATACTGTTTACCAGGTCGAACGACGATGCCTTCGCCCTGTTCGGATTGAATGTAGATTTTCCCATCCGCGAATAGTGGAGAGGCGGAATAATTCCCGCCAAGACGCTCCTGGTAGTGGACGTCGCCCGATTTTGCATCGGCGCACGTCAACACTCCATCGTCACTGACAAAGTACAGTTCATCATCAACCACAAGCAGTGACGGAGTTTTCGAAACGGCTTTTGCCAACGTCCAGCGAACGTGAGTCTCAGTGATGTCTCCTTCACCGGTTGGGTCAATTGCCAGCAACTTCGCTTTGTCGAAACCGCTGGACACGTAAACCAGTCCGTGAGCAAACACTGGCCGTGGCACTACGGAATAGCCATCCGCGTAGTCAGCTTTCCAGATCATGACGCCGTCTTTCGGGCGGTATCCGTAGACGGCTCCCGCGCCCTGCGAAACGATCTGCGTCTTCCCATTCACTGTGATCAGCAACGGAGTGCCGAAAGCAAATTTCTTCTTGAGGTGCTTCGCGGTTCGGTCAGTCTGCCAGATGATCTTTCCGGTAATCTGGTCCATCGCGACGATGAATTCGACATCACCGCCGTCGCACGACATTACCAGCATCCCAGCCACGAGAACTGGCGATCCGCCGTTGCCGTGAACGGGTGAGTATTTCAGTTCCTGATTCTTCCAGACGACTTTTCCATCGAGCGTCAGGCAAGCCGTTCCGTGTACTCCAAAATGCACGAACAGATGCTTGCCGTCCGTGATCGGCGTTGCACTGGCATGGCTGTTCTTGCGATGAACTTTGTCCCTGGCAGGGGCAGATTTCGATTGCTGGAAGACTTCAACGTCCCACTGAACTGCTCCGGATTCTGCATCAAGACACAACGTTCTCAATGATTGCTCCGGCCCGAGTTCTTCACCATCCGCGACAGACGTCGTGAGATAAATCCGGTCGCCAAGAACGATGGGTGACGACCAGGCCAATCCTTCGATCGCCCGTTTCCAGACGACGTTCTGGTCGATGCTCCATTTGACTGGCAGACCAACGGCTGTCGAATGTCCGTTGGCCGATGGTCCGCGAAACTCCGGCCAGTCCTCGGCAGGCAATTGCCGTCCCGCAGCCGCCGAAATCGCAAGCAGCAATACTGTCGTCGTTATCGAAGTGCGCATCGTTCAACGCTCCTGCGTTTGCATGTTCAAACAAAAGGCCGTCAGTCAGTTCTCATTGGCAGTCGACGATCTCAACCACTTCCAGCTTGAGTGTTCCACGAGGAACTTCGACCTCAACCCGATCGCCTACTTTCTTACGAGCCAGAGCGCTCGCAAGCGGGCTGGTCGTCAGAATCTTCATGACGTCGCCGGTGTAATCTTCTTCGCCTGGTCCGACAAATTCGTACGTCTCGAGGTCATTCGAATCGAGGTCTTTGACGGTCACGGTTGAACCGAACGTCACCATGCCTTTCGGCAGGCTCGATTTGTCGACGATCTCGCAAGCCGCAAGCTTAGTCTTTAACTGGTTGATCTTCGCCTGAGTCATCCCCTGGGCTTCGCGCTGCCCGTGGTACTCGGTGTTTTCCTTGAGGTCACCTTCGGCGCGAGCTTCGGCGATTGCCGCCACGATGACGGGCATGACGTCGTCTTCAAGCTTCCGAATCTCTTCGCTCAGCTTTTCGTAACCTTCTCGTGAGATCGGGTTGGCCATTGAACAACTCCCTGGCAGTCAGATGAGGCCCGGCTAAATCTTCGGGCGCAACAGGAACTGGCGGCAGCAGCGAGTTTTGAAACACGCCACAACCGCCAGTAGTAAACGAAATTGGTTATCTCAGTATTGTGTCGCCGCTCGTTCGCGACAACCTCAAAGCCATTCTGTCAGACGTCGGTCCAGGCTTTGTTTGCAGCACTTGCCAGAACGGCGTCGCAAACCTTCGCGGTTTCCAGCGCGTCACGGAACGTCGGCTTGCAAGGTTCGCCGCTCGACAATGATGCCAGGAAGTCGGCAACCTGATGCACGAACGTGTGTTCGTAGCCGATGCAGAGACCCGGCACCCACCAGTTCCCCATGTAGGGTTGGTCGCCGTCGGAAACGTGAATGGTCCGCCAGCCGCGGACGATGCCGTCGTCGCTATGGTCGAAGAATTCGAGCCGGTTCAGGTCGTGGAGGTCCCAACGGATCGAAGCGTGCTCGCCGTTGATTTCAAACGTGTACAAAGCCTTGTGGCCGCGGGCGTAACGAGTCGATTCGAACAGGCCGAGCGAACCATTGTCGAAATGACAGTGGAAGATGCACGCATCATCGATCGTGACGGCCTGCTTTTCGCCGGTGCCCTGATGCACCCGTTCCTTGATGAAGGTTTCAGTCATGGCGGACACGTCTTTGATGCCACCATTCAGCCAGATGGCCGTGTCGATACAGTGAGCGAGCAGGTCGCCCGTCACTCCGGAACCCGCCGCTTCCGCATCCAGCCGCCAGAGCGCCTCACCGCCCTGCGGCAGGTCTTCAGAGATCGTCCAGTCCTGCAGGAAGTTGGCGCGGTAGTGAAAGATTCGGCCGAGCTTGCCCGAGTCAATAATCTGCTTCGCGAGTGATACAGCCGGAACACGGCGATAGTTGTACCAGACGGTGTTGGCGACGCCGGCCTTTTCGATGGCTTCAACCATCGGCAGGCTTTCTTCTGTGGTGCGAGCCAATGGCTTTTCGCAGAGCACCATCTTGCCGGCTTCAGCAGCGGCGATGGCGATTTCTGCGTGAGTATTATTCGGCGTGCAGATGTCGATCGCGTCGATATCGTCGCGAGCAATCAGAGCCTTCCAGTCAGACTCGGTGGATTCGTAACCCCACTGCTCGGCGAACTCTTTGGTGCGTGCTTCGTTACGCCCGCAGATTGCCTTGAGAACGGGTCGGTATTCCAGGTCGGGGAAAAAGTCGTTTGCCCGCTTGTAACCGTTGGTATGAGTTCGGCCCATGAAGCCGTAACCGACCAGTCCGATATTTAATGGTTTTTTAGCCATTTTCCTGCCTAAGCCTCGTTGTCGTTGCGGCGTACTGTCTTGAGATCAGCCGTTTTGGCGTGCATCAACTGATGACGAACCATGTCGACAGCTGCCAGTGATTGCTCAAGAACCAGATAACCTACCAATGGATCGTAGACGCCATCAGTCGGCGTCATTTCTAAGAACAGAACTTCTGAGTTAATCGGGTCGAAACCTTCAAGCTGAATGACAACCGGGCCACAAACTTCGCCAGACACGATTTCCTGGGTGGCAGTTTCCAACTGGACAGTCCGCATGACATTCAGGTCGCCGAGTCGGTCTTTCCAGGCGGCTGGCAATACCAGAAACGTTGCTCCCGTATCGACAAGGGCATCGCAGCGAAATGACTTCTCGTAGTCTTTGCAACTGGTCACAGTGACCGATGTAACAATGCGTCCCATATCCAGTCCTCACTTTGAACTTTCAGTTGGCATCCCGGACTTTGATCATGGCGTCCAGGATCGTGTTCCAGGTTTCGCCATTTTCGAGCGTCGCGTTCGGGAACATGCAGCCGTCCCAGCAGATGTGCTGCATGCCTCGTTGTGCGTAATCTTTCAGCCAGTAGCTCGAGCACTTCGTGATATCCAGCTTGCCGTTGGGATCATCGGCTCGGCAGTGCTTGCCGGTCTTGTCATGTGAACCGGCTCCGTGAACTTCGCCGTCGTTCTGAGCCACGTGGAAGTCGATCGTCCAGGGACGCAGTTTGTCGGTCATCTGCTCGTACGCGGCGTAGAATTCTTCGTCGCTGTAGCCTGCCTGGACAAGCGCGTGCTCGGGAGCGTTGTACCCCAGTGTGTAGAGGTAGGTGTGGGCGAGGTCGGCCTGGAAACCGAGCGACTCCGGCATGCCGACTTCTTCAAGAAGGTCCAGCATGTCCTTCCAGGAGTGCATTCCTGCCCAGCAGATTTCGCCTTCCGCAGCGAGTCGCTGACCGTTGTCGGCGGCAATCTTTGCGGCTTCGCGGAATGTGTCAGCGATGCGGCTCGTGTTGGCCTTTGCGTTTTCCCGCCACTTTTCGACACCGAATTCGGCCGAGTCGATGCGAATCACGCCGTACTTTCGCACGCCGTGATCTTCGAAGATTCGGGCGATGCGGCAAGCCATCGTGACGGCGGAAAGGAACTTCTCGCGAGCGGCATCGTCGCCCATGGCCGAGTCACCAACCGTGCCCGGCCAGATCGGAGCAACCAGCGAACCGACTGCAAAGTTGTGCGACGCGATGAGGTCGGCGATCGCTCGCAGTTCGTCGTCGGTGGCTTCCGGATTCGTGTGAGGCAGGAAGAGGAAGTAGTCGATGCCGTCGTACTTCTGGCCGTTGACTTCGGCGGCGGCTGTGAGCTCGAGCATCTTCTCAAGACTGATCGGCGGCTCCTGACCTTCGTCCGTGCCCTTGCCGACAAGTCCCGGCCACATCGCGTTGTGCAGTTTCAAAGCCATCACGAAACCTTTCGTAGGGTGCGTCTCGACGCACCACTGAATCTATTGCCCGTAAAAAATAAGGTGCGTCAAGACGCACCCTACGATTTGATCATTTATTGATTCTTGTAAGCGCCCATCGCCGGTGCGTTCGGCTGAGCGTTCGGGCCGAAGTAACGAAGCCCGACGAGTGGCTCGTCTCCGGTGTTTTCAAATTCGACGCCTTCAGCAGCTCGCTTCGCGGTGACGAAGACTTCGTCGTCGGTCAGATCGCCGAAGTTGATCATGGCCGGAGTCTGCAGTCGCATGTTGCCGATGCTGCCCAGGCCTTGCGTCGTGATCCAGGAGTAAGCTCCCGGGTCTTTGATCGTGCACTTGGCTCCGGAATCAACGGTCAGTTCTTTGGCGGTGAAAAGCTGCTCGCCATCGACCGTGCCGTAGACAATCCAGCGATCGGCCCAGCCGTCGCCTTGCGAGCAGATGACTGGTTCGAGGTAGTTATTGTCTTTGAAATTCGGGTCGACGTTCTTTTCCCAATCGAGCGCGTCGATGAGGTACTGGTTGTCGTCGTGGAATTCTTCCGGGAAGTCTTTGGTGAGCAACGCTCGCGGAACTTCGCGGCCTTCGACCAGGTTCTGATACATGCCGAAGACGTCGCTGCCCCACTGCGGCTCGTATGTCAACAGGCTGCCCGGAGCGTGCAGCACGCAGGGTGGAATCAACCAGCCAGTGCCCGGCTTCAGGCGGTAGGCTTTCGACAGATCAAGGATGCCATTGTCGCCCTTGTTCCAATCTTCGAGACACTGCACGGCCTGCTCTTTGGTCGTGCCCGGCTCAAATCCCATGAACGTATAAGGGAAGTTGTTGCCGGTCGGGTTGAGCTGCGGCGGGAAGTAGTACGACTCCGGCTTGCCTTCCTGTCCGACGAGCTTCGCCTGCTCAGCGTTCTGATGCATGTGGTGAGGAATCGGGCCCATGTTGTCGAAAAATTTCGAGTACACAGGCCACTTGCCGTACTTGTCCCAGATTTCGTCGCCGATGATCTCGCCCTTGAGTTCGTCGACGGCTTCCTTCAACTGAAACTTTTCACCGTTCGGCGTGACGCAGTAACTGAGACCTTCGTCCCAGCCGCGATTGTCGTTTGCCGCTTCGGTCGTCGAGCCAAACCATCGCTCATCGATACCGCCTCGGTGCATGCCGAGAGCGTAGTAGTGGTTCGGGTTGAGCTTCAGACGGCGACCAGGCTGCAGGAACGACCGCGGCACCCAGTTGGGGGCCAGCCGAAAAATACCGTTCGATTCTGAAAGAGCAGCAGACGCAAGTGCGGCGACATTGGCCATGGTCGAAGTTCCTGAACAGCGCACCCAGGTTTGTGCGAACAGAGGCCGAACGATTCGATGTGCAGTCAGCGGCTGACGGAACGGCCAGCCTGCTTTCAGAATCGTTCAAAACCTCAGATTACCGAGCATTTTAGGCCGTCAAAATATCGGCTCAGATTGCAAAAGTAAACCGGCCCGCAGGCCAGTCCGCGGCTACTTGGGAATATCAAAACTTGTTGATACGAACAGGCGGTTCAGGCGGGCAGGAAAGCTGAGGCAAACCTGTTTTTTGCGGCAAGTGCTGACCGGCAAGTGCTGGCCGTCGAGCCGTCAGCGGCTGCCTGGTCGGAACTTCCGCAGAATGTCCAGCAGTGATTTGACTTCTTCGCGGTACTGAGACGAAACGTTGTGGACATCCCACTGGTCGTCGGGCTTCGCGAAGAGCTGCACTTCTGTCTCGGCCAGATCGTCCTCGCCGAAAGCCTCCGCAGAAGCCGCGAGTGCCCAGTTGCGGTTTCGAATACCAAGCTGCCCGTCGGCCCCGAGCGAGAACGCGGCTGACCGCCCCTCCGGAGTGCCGCCAGCCAGGGCTGCCAACAGGCTGATTCCTGCTGAAGCAGCTTGCGGCGCTGGGTTTCCGGAAAGTCCGCGAGAAACCCAGTCTTCCAGCGCCGCGGCGAGGTCCACCGGTTGAACCAGTGCCGCATGCCGGCTCCCGAAATCCTGAACGACGGCTGAGTGAGAAAACTCGGCCATCAACAGCGGAGTTCTCACTTCTGAATCGTAGAGCGCTCCCGCTTGACCGTCGCCCGAACCGGACTCAGATTTCCCAAACGCGGCTGCCCCCACGGCGTCAGTAACCAGGTCAGCCGTTTCGCCGAACGAGTGTCCCTGATTTGCCGACACGACGAACAGAATCTGCTCGTCGGAACGTTCAACGGCTTCGAGCAGTTTCAACAACCACCGGTCGATCATCGAAACGTAGCCGGCAAACACGAGCCGGCTGATCTGCCGCTCCAGTTCCGGCGACTCAACTTCTTCTTCGGCCACTTCTTCGGCTTCAGATCCCGCTTCCGTCTGGCGCGTTTCGTCGTCGGAATCAGATTCCACTTCCGCCTCGCGCCGCCAGTCGGAAAGCAGCAACCTCACCAGATCGGGATCGTTTTCGAACTGGCCGACCAGATCGCTGGCGATTTCACTGCCGGATTCGCCGTCGACGATTTCTTCCAGCTCGTCCAGATAAAGCTCCGCGAACAACCGCGGCGGGAGCCAGGGAGACGGCACGCCCGCCGAATGTAGCCAGATCAGTTCTGGCGGCGACTCTCCAGCTGACGATTCTGTTTCCGCGCCGCCGTTTTCAAGAATCTCGATGCCCCGCTGAACGAGCCGGGCGATCGGAACGTCATCGTGCGCGGCGTTCAGGCCGGTGACTCCGCCCACCGCTTCGCTCGAATAAAACAGTTCCGTCGGCAGCCCTTCGGTATTCTCAGCCAGCAGCCGACATCTCACACCGGCCTGGACCAGCTTCTGAATCCAGCTCGGCGCCGCTGCCGCCGTGTCGTCATCGGGACGCGCACCTTCCGGGTCGGTAAAAAATTCGAACCGCCCTATCCACCAGGCATGATCTGGCCCGACAGGACCGGGCACCTCAGCAAAGTGTTGATCAAACACGCTGCCAAGTGCCGCCAGCCGATCGAAACCCGGCGTTTCCGTCCATTCATTGCCGTAACAACCGAGCAAGTGCGTCGGCAGACGATCGAACGTAAGTACAACTGCTTTCAAAATCCGCTTCCCCGGTTAGGTCAACGTGTCGTGAATAAGTTCCCGAAATGATCAGAAGAATCCAACCACGGAGGCTCAGGGACACAGAGAAAAACACTCCTGCCAAGCTCTGTGTCTCTGTGCCTCTGTGGTTAGATTCGGGAAGTTGTTCTCGACACGTTCCTTAGTCATGCGGGGCCGCCCGCATCATGGTCGTACCCTACGCATGTGTCGAGACACTCGAAAGAGACCTGCGAAACCAATGTCCTCCGCAAGGTTCGGAGAAAACTCACGAATTCGACAAGCGAAACCAGTCGGGACCGCGAGCTTGTTGCACCGGGTAATTCACTGCCCGATTCTGGATTCTGAACTTTCGCCTGCCGCAACAGGCGATACCGCCACTGCGTCGACTCCTGCGGGGACTGTGTTATCGTACGGGTCTCCGTGCGCGTTTTTACCCAGACGAGCACAATCTCCTGAATCCGCTGATCCGCCCTCTGTGAGCGGAAACGCCGTCGGATTTCGGCCCTTCTGCGTGTGACAGAAGGTGGATTGACGCGAAACGGACCCCATCCCGGACGAATGGAGGCGGCTGCGGCGTGGCGAAGAAGAAAGCAACTAAGAAAGCAGCGGCCGGCGATTCTCCCGCGAAAACTGCGGTGAAGAAGAAAGCCGCCAAAAAGAAAGCTGCTGCGCCGGCGAAGAAAAAAGCACCAGCTAAGAACGCTGAAACTCCGACGCGCAAAAAGGCAACGGCGAAGAAGCCGACCGCAAAGAAAGCGGCGACTGAGCCATCTGCTGCACAGACAGCCGCGTCTGACAAGGTGTCCGCCGAGCCCGTCGTTAAGAACCCTGCGCAACCCAGTCCAGCAGTTGAGACCAAAGCTCCTGCGAAATCCGTGGCGGCGGAACTCGATCCGGTCAACTTCAAGCTGGACGAGAAAAACGACTCGCTGATTCCGGACGTCGAGGCGGAAACTCAGGCGATCGGCGACTGGTTGCAGCAGCACAACAAACGTCGGCATCCGTCGATTTTTGAACGACGCTGGTGGGACGATCGAATTCTTTCGTGGGCGATGGCGGACGAGTCGGTCAAAGTTCAGATGTTCCGCTTCGTCGATGTTCTGCCGATGCTGAAAGATCATCAGTCCGTTTCGCGGCATCTTCAGGAATACTTCGAACAGGTCAACGATCATCTCCCCGGCGCCGTCCGGATGGTGGTCGATTATGCCAGCCCGAACACGGTGCTCGGTCGAGCGTTGTCGATGAACGCTCGCAGCAACGCGCTGCGAATGGCGGAACGGTTCATCGCTGGCAGCACGACCGAAGAAGTGCTGGCTTCTGTGACAAAGCTGAGGAAACAGGGCTTCGCGTTTTCGCTCGACCTGCTCGGCGAAGCCGTCGTGTCTGAACCCGAAGCCAACCGCTACCGCAATTCGTACAGCGAACTGCTCGACAGCCTGGCTGATGATGTCAACGGCTGGTCCGAAGACACGCAGATCGATCACGACGACCACGGCCCGATTCCGCGGCTCAACGTTTCGGTCAAACTGTCGGCGTTGTACAGCCAGTTCAGCCCGGTCGATCCCGTCGGCACGACTGAAGTTGTCAAGAAAAGGCTGAGAACAATTCTGCGGCGAGCCCGCAACAACATGGCGTACGTCCACGTCGACATGGAGCAGTACGCTTACAA
>CALDJX010000406.1 GCA_937899075.1 uncultured Planctomyces sp.
TGGCCAACAAAAAGTTGCCTTGGCCCTGTCGAGTGATGGTCAATCCACGCTCGGACCATACATTGGTGACATGACAAGCGTGGCATCTCGTCAGCGGTTTATCGAACACGGTAAAGCGACTCTTCAGTTATATGATGCACAACCAACAGTGATTGTTCACGACATGCACCCGGACTACTTCACGACGCAATGGGCAAAGGACAGTAACACCCAGACAATCGCCGTCCAGCATCATCACGCTCATATTGCGGCGGGTATGCTCGAACAAGGCTGGATGGATGATGAAGTTCTTGGCGTCGCGTTCGATGGCACTGGCCAAGGCACCGACGGGACCATCTGGGGCGGTGAATTTTTGCTTTGCACTGCAACGTCGTTTCGCCGCGTCGCCCGTCTGCGACCGTTTCCATTGATCGGAGGCGAACGCGCTGTTCGAGAGCCCCGGCGAATTGCAGCTGCGCTGCTTTACGATGCAGCCGTTGATTTGACGTTGTTCGGTGCGTTGTGGTATCAGACAGGAAGATGGGGGCAGGAAAATGCCTGTGATGAACCTTCATGGCCGGATTTTCCTGCCAAGTCTGCCCCCAACGGCCTTCTACACGTAGGCCACCTGTCACCAATGACATCAAGTATGGGCCGACTTTTCGACGGCGTGGCAAGTCTTCTGCTGAACATCGACGACGTTTCGTACGAAGGAGAAGCGGCAATGCGGCTTGAAGCGGTCTGCGATATTGCTGCGGAGGGGCACTATGACGTACCAATCGACTCAGGCGAAGTCGATGAACTTGACTGGCGGCCAATGATTCGCCAAATCGTTGCTGACGTGAAGGCGGGCGTGGCCACGCGATCCGTTGCAATGAAGTTCGTCCGCGGCATCGCCATGGCGACTGCAGCCATTTGTCGCCGTTTTCCAAACCATCGGCTCGTATTCTCAGGAGGCTGTTTTCAGAACGCGGTGTTGTCTCGCGAGATAACCACAGCATTAACGGACCATCCCATGGCCGTCGGCTTGCCAGGCCGAATTCCTGCAAACGACGGAGGGCTTGCGGCTGGTCAGCTTGCCGTCGCAGCTGCGACGCTTGCCGCATCCCGTAACAACGAAGGAGTCTCCTGATGTGTCTTGGCGTTCCTGGTCGCGTCGTGGAATGGGTTGATCGAGACCCCACGTTTGCAAAAGCAAAGATCGAATTCGGCGGCGTTGCCCGAGTGTGCAGCATGGCTTGCGTCCCTGACGCTGAAGTCGGTGAATATGTTGTCGTCCACGCAGGCATTGCCATTAGCCGAATCGACGAAGTAGCAGCCAGGCTGGCGTTGGAGGAACTCAAAGAGTTTGGATTGGCTGAAGAGCTGGAAGAGATCAGGGATTCCATGGCAGGTAACCAATGAAGTACATCGACGAATATCGAGACCCGCAACGAGCACGACTGTTGATCGCAGAGATTCGTTCGCGAGCATCACAGCGTTGGGTGTTGATGGAGGTCTGCGGCGGTCAGACTCATTCCTTGCTACGACATGGAATCGCCGAAGAACTACGTAACGATATTGAACTCATCCACGGGCCGGGATGCCCGGTCTGTGTGACTCCTGCCGCTGCGATCGACCTGGCTCAGTCGATCGCGATGCAACCAAAGACGACGCTCGTCAGTTTCGGCGATATGGTGCGGGTTCCCGGCACTCAGTCTTCACTCCTCGAAATCCGTACGCGAGGCGGCAGCACAAAGACCGTCTATTCGCCACTCGATGCTGTCGAGCTGGCCCGCAGGAATCGAAACGAACACTACGTGTTCTTCGCTGTGGGATTCGAAACAACGGCCCCCGCAACTGCGCTGGCCGTATTGCAGGCAGATCAACTCGGGCTAACGAATTTCAGCATCCTGGTGGCTCACGTTCGAGTCCAGCCTGCGATGGAAGCGATCCTTCGTTCGCCGAACAATCGAGTACAGGCCTTTCTGGCGGCTGGTCACGTTTGTACGGTTGCGGGATTCGAAAGCTATAGTGATCTGTCGAAGAAGATGGACACGCCTATCGTGGTAACCGGCTTTGAACCATTGGATCTGCTGGAAGGGATTCTGGCGTGCGTGATTCAACTGGAGAATGGGCAGTACAGTGTGGAAAACCGTTACGCTCGCTGCGCTGTAGAGGCTGGAAACATCGAAGCTCAACAAGTCATCGATCGCGTCTACGAAGTGGCCGATCGCCCGTGGCGAGGGCTGGGGGAAATCGCCAACGGCGGCTATATCCTGAAACACAAGTGGCAGCGGTTTGATGCCGCTCATCGGTTTGCTCATTTGCAGAACGAGTCAACTCTACCAATCATTGATCTGGAAAACGAATGCCAGGCCGCAGAGGTACTCTCTGGAAGACTACGACCGACCGAATGCTCAGCATTCGGAAAAGAGTGCACGCCCGATTTGCCGCTGGGCGCGCCGATGGTTTCTTCCGAAGGCGCCTGCGCCGCATACTTCCGCTTCGGTCCGAAGGAAACGGTGCTTTCCCAGGGAAATCAACATTGATGGTTGGGGCAAAGCGGAACTTGAAACGGACTAAGTCATGAACACCAACAACACACGCATCACGCTCGCGCACGGTGAAGGCGCTCGGGCAACCAGAGAGTTGATCACGAATCGAATCCTGACGCGTTTCGACAACGAGCACCTTCGCCAGCTTTCTGACGCGACTCAATTGGATGTCGCGAGTGATCGCATCGCCATGACGACGGACAGCTTTGTTGTCTCACCAATGATTTTCCCTGGAGGCGACATCGGTTCTATGGCGGTTTACGGGACGGTGAACGACCTCGCTGTGTCCGGAGCTGTCCCGCGTTGGTTGAGTCTGGCATTGATCATCGAAGAGGGACTTGAGCTTTCCATCCTGGACAAGATCCTCGACAGCATTGCCTCGGCAGCAGAACGCTGTGGCGTAGTGATCGTAACAGGCGACACGAAAGTCGTTCCCAGAGGAGCGGCGGACGGCATCTTTATTAACACCACAGGAATTGGTGAACTGAACAGCTCCGTCATTGCCGGACCGAGATCAATTCGAGCCGGAGATTTGCTGATCGTCTCCGGCCCCATTGGACGTCATGGAATTGCCGTCTTGTCGGCTCGCGAAGAGCTGGCGCTAGAGCCACCGCCGCAAAGCGATTCCGCGCCGCTGCACAACTCCGTCGCCTGTTTAAGAAAAAACGTTGGTGAGGCAGTCAAGGCAATTCGCGATGCAACTCGAGGCGGGGTTTCCGCCGTCTTGCACGAATGGGCCACTGAGTGCAACCTGACGATGCAGCTGGATGAAACGCGGATTCCGATTACAGACGACGTGCGTGGAGCCTCAGAGTTACTTGGTCTGGATCCG
>CALDJX010000407.1 GCA_937899075.1 uncultured Planctomyces sp.
GCCTAAGATGATCGCCCTGCTGGAGCGGATGCTGACCGCTCTGGAATCCTACGCTGAAGTCGATACACGCAAACATGAGGACTAAGAACTTCAATGACGACCGCGCCTGCAGAACTCTCTCCGTCGAACGGTGATTACGATCCGCTTTACCTGGAAGCGATCAACGCGTTCCGGGAAAAGCACGCACGAACGTCCGAACTCGGAGTCCGCGAGCCATCCGCAATGAGCCTCGCGACTGTTGGTGCCGATGGTCAGCCATCGATTCGCACCGTCTTGCTGCGCGGGATCGATGAGCGAGGATTCGTTTTCTTTACGAACTCGCAAAGCCGCAAAGGATTGCAGATCGCCGGCAACCCAAACGTGGCGCTGACGTTCTACTGGGACGCCTGGGCCGAGCAGGTGCATGTGGAAGGTCGCGTCGAGGTTATTCCGGATGCGGAATCCGACAAGTACTGGAAGACTCGCGCCCGGCTCAGCCAGATTGGCGCGTGGGCCTCGGATCAGTCTCGCCCGTTGTCCGGACGTGACGAATTCATGGCGAGCGTCGCCGACATCGAAAAACGCTTCGAGGGTAAGGACGTCCCGAGGCCGCCTCACTGGTTCGGTTACCGAGTTATTCCCCACCGAATCGAACTCTGGTCCGGCCGCGAAGGCCGTCTCCACGAACGCTACGTTTACGAATCGAAAGGTGAGACCTGGACAAAGCAGATGCTTTATCCGTAGGTCGGCTATTGTGAGGAGTCACCTGCGAGTTCGATCAAATCGTTGAGCAACTTCTCAAGGTTCTGAGCGGACACGGGACGACGGGCTGCCATGAGACGTAAGAGATGGCGCGTTCGTTCGAGTCGTTTGGCGGGCAGAATCTCCAACAAATTCAAAATGTCCTCCGAATCGCGAGGACGATTGCGATTGCTGACCGCCAGAAGCTTTAACGCGATCAAGTCCTCGGCCTGTACAATCGGAAGGGAGATACCGTCGAAGATCTCTTCTTCGGAAGCCGCCGTCAGTACCTCCGCTTCAATTCCGAAGTTTGCGAAGAACAAATCGACGATGACACTGTCTTCTTTGTCGCGTTCGATCAGTCGGCAAGTCGCCAGGCGGTTGATCGTTTTCTGCTCAAGCTGTGCGTGAATTCCGTAACCTCGTCCCATGAGCGATCGAATCAACCGTTCGGCATCTTCGTCGGTCGGTGTGTAGACGATCAGGTCGACGTCCCGCGTAAACCGAGGTTCAGAACGGGCACTGACCGCGAGCCCGCCAATCAGAGCAAAGTGAACTTCGCAATCTGAAAGGCACTCAATCATTCGACTCAGTGCCGAGTAAACAGAGTTCATTTTTCGACCTGCGGTGGCTTGTCGAGCTCCTCAAATGGGACGCCCAATAGCGGAGAATCCTGCAGCCACGCCCGCAACAGCTCCTGTCGTTCTGCATCCGTCGCTGTCGGATTTCGTCGGAGCAGGTTCTGCTTCATCATGGCGACGCCAGCTTCGTGAAGGTCGAAAGTGACTTGCAGATTGCGTTTCATGCGATCGGAATCTGGCATATTTGTAGACATTCAGGCATCTTCTGAACGAATTGCTGGGCACTATGGGGAATCCGTCGACCGGCCACAAAGCGATCGTTACGATTCTGCACTCCGCAGAGGGCTCGAAACTCCCGAATGTGTAGACGATTCTGATCGTTGCTCACCGCCATCGGCCAGGAACCGCCTTCAGCAGGCTACTTAGATTAAGAAGACGATTCTGACCGATTTCCCGCCCTCCTGTCGACCTCGCACGATCGACTCGGCGATCTTCTCACCGCGTTACTGGCTACCCGTCTATGGACACCTCGTTAATTCGCAACTTTTCTATCGTTGCCCATATTGACCATGGCAAGAGCACGCTCGCTGACCAGTTTCTGCTGCAAACCGGAGCGATCACGCAGCGCGAGTTCAAAGAACAGATTCTTGACGACCTGGACGTCGAGCGGGAACGAGGCATCACGGTTAAAGCTCGAACGGTCGCGATTTACTTCGACTACGACGGCAAGACGTACGAGCTGAATCTGATCGACACGCCTGGCCACGTCGACTTTCATTACGAAGTTTCGCGCAGTCTTGCCGCGTGTGAAGGCGCGCTGCTGCTGGTCGACGCTTTCCAGGGAGTCCAGGCTCAGACAGTCGCGAACACTTACGCAGCCATCGAAGCCGATCTCGAAATCGTCCCGGTGATTAACAAGATCGATTTGCCGGTCGTCCGCATCGAAGAAGTGATGGAGGAAATCGAAACGATTCTCGGTCTGGACGGTCTCAGCTCGATTCTGGTCAGCGCCAAGACCGGACTCAATGTGAAAGACGTGCTGGAGGCCATCGTCAAGCAGGTGCCACCGCCAAAAGGCGATGCCAGCAATCCGCTGCAAGCTCTGGTGTTTGACAGCAAGTATGACCACTTTCGAGGCGTCGTGACTTATTTACGAGTCAAGGATGGGTCGGTTCGGAAAGGCCAGCAGATTCAGTACATGAGAGGCGGATCGGTTCACGAAGTTCTGGAACTCGGTCAGTTTCGTCCCAAAATGACGCCGTGCGATGAGCTTGGTCCGGGGCAGGTGGGATACATGCTTTGCGGCATTAAAGAGCTGAGCATGGTGCACGTTGGAGACACCGTCACCGGCAAGTCAAATCCTGCGGCCGCGGCTCTGCCTGGCTACGCAACTCCACAGCAGATGGTGTTCTGCGGGATGTACCCGATCGATGCGACTGACTTCGAAAAGCTGCGTGGCGAGCTGCAGAAAATGGGTCTTAACGATGCCAGCTTTTCATTTCTGGCGGAAACCAGCGACGCTCTGGGATTCGGTTTCCGGTGTGGTTTTCTCGGCATGCTCCACATGGAGATCATTCAGCAGCGACTGGAAAACGAAGCGCAGATCGATCTGATTCAAACCGCACCGAACGTTACCTACGAACTGAAATTCACGACTGGCGAAGTTCGCCTCATCGACAATCCGCAGGATGTTCCCGACGCTGGTCAGATCG
This sequence comes from uncultured Planctomyces sp., assembly GCA_937899075.1. Classification (GTDB taxonomy): domain Bacteria; phylum Planctomycetota; class Planctomycetia; order Planctomycetales; family Planctomycetaceae; genus JABMPE01. The sequence goes on from CALDJX010000407.1 coordinate 3,014, forward strand.
AAGAGTTTCGCGAGCCGATCGCCAAGGTCACGTTTATTGTTCCGGCTGAAAATATCGGAGTCATCCTGCAGCTTTGCGAGGATCGACGAGGCATCTATATCGGCACCGAGTACCTTGGCAGCAACCGGGCACAGGTCACGTATGAGCTGCCTCTGGCCGAAGTCATTTACGACATGCACGACCGCCTGAAGAGTGCCACTCGCGGCTATGGAACGATGGACTACGAAATCATCGGCTACCGCCCGGCCGACCTGGTGAAAATGGACATCCTCGTCAAAGGCAACAAAGTCGACGCCTTGTCCACGATCGTCCACCGGGTTAATGCCGATCGCCGAGGTCGCGCACTGGCCAAGCGTCTCAAGGAAGAAATTTCGAAGCACCAGTTCGAAATCGCGATTCAGGCCGCCATCGGGATGCGGGTTATCGCCCGGGAGACGATTTCTGCTCTTCGCAAGAACGTCACGGCCAAGTGCTACGGTGGCGACATCTCGCGAAAGAAAAAGCTTTGGGCGAAGCAGAAGGAGGGCAAGAAACGCATGAAGCAGTTTGGCGAAGTCGAGATTCCACAGAAGGCGTTCCTCTCCGTCCTGGAATCAGGCAAAGACGATTAGGCTTTCGGCGATTGTCCTGTGCAGAGGGTATTTCAAGCGATTCACTCGCGAAACGCCGCTCGGTGGACTCGTATAGACACGTTTTGGCTCGCGGTTTCTAATCCGCGTCCCTGCTCGACCTGGAAGGTTCGAGATCCGCCCGCATGGATGCTGGAGCTACTGAGTGGAAACTGCTAGTCGCCTCTTCCCGTTCGTTTGGCCGTACCGTCGCAAGGCCATTCTGTCGATTATCTGCGCGCTCTTCATCTCCGTTCTGTGGGCCGGAAACCTCTCGACCGTTCTGCCGATGGTGCGGGTGCTGTTCCAGCAGAAGAATCTGCATCAGTACGTCGACGAGCAGATCGATCTGGTTGAAGCCGACATCGAGCAGCGCAAGGCTGCGATCGAGAAAATGGCTGCAAGCGACGTCGAACGGCGTGCTCGCGCGCAGCGATACCAGAGCGATGCTACCCGCCAATTATCGTTTCTGGCGACGACCCGGCATTATGTTCTGCCGTACGTTCCGGTCGATCGATTCAACACGATAGCTCTCATCTTTGGCTGCTTTCTGATTGCAACATTTCTGAAGGGCATTTTTATCTACCTGCAGGAAATACTCGTCGGGGGCATCGTCAATCGAGTCATCGTTGATGTCCGGAAGAAATGTTTCCGGCATGCGCTGACATTGGACTATCAAACGATTGCGGCGGCAGGCCCCTCGAATCTGATCTCCCGCATCACGAACGATGTCGAGACTCTGGCTGTTGGCTTGCGGACAGTTATGGTCCGACTTGTCCGAGAGCCCTTGAAAGCTGGCGGGTGTATCGCCTTCGCGTTTGTGTTGAACTGGCGTTTGACGTTGCTGTCGATGATCGTCGTGCCGTGCATCGGCCTGTTGTTTGCGAAGTTCGGGAAAAGCCTGAAGAAAGCGTCCAAGGGGACTCTTCAAAGCATGTCGGGCATCTACAAGGGCCTGTCGGAAACGTTTGACTCGCTGAAAATCGTCATCGCCTTCGGAGCCGCCCGTCGTCATCGCCGGCAGTTTCACCTTGCAAACAAGGAATATCTCAATAAGTCGATGAAGGTGATCCGCCTGAGTGCTCTGGCCAGGCCGACGACAGAGCTGATGGGGACAATCGCCGTACTTTGTGCCGTCATTCCTGGCACTTATCTCGTGCTGCGAGGCACCGACGAGATTTGGGGAATCAAGCTTTCTCAGGGAGCGATGGACATCGCACAGCTTTCTGCGCTCTACGCACTTCTGGCTGGAACTCTGGACTCGGTCAGAAAGCTGTCGTCGGTTTACGGCGACCTGAAACGTTCGGCCGCGGCCTCCGACCGACTCTTCGAAATCCTCAACGAAAAAACGAAAGTCCCAGAGCCCAAAGAACCGCAGATTTTCAATCGGCACAGCCGGGACATTCGCTTTGAAAACCTGTCGTTCTCGTACTCGCAGGAAGCCATTGACGGAAACGTGCGGCCACCAGCATTACGGAATCTAAGCTTCACGGTCTCGGCGGGAGAAGTCGTCGCAGTCATCGGTGAGAACGGCTCTGGTAAATCGACGCTCCTGAATATGCTGCCAAGATTCACAGACCCGGACCAGGGAGCTGTCCTGATTGACGGCGTCGATGTGCGGCAGATTCGGAGCAGCGATCTCCGCAGCCAGATTGGAATCGTCACTCAGGAAACACAACTCTTCGACGACACGATTGCCGAAAACATTCGCTACAGCAAACCCGACGCGACGTGGGAAGAGATCGAAGAAGCTGCGAAGCAGGCTCACGTGATTCCGTTCGTGTCGCATCTTCCAGGCGGCTTCAGCACACAGATCGGCGAAAAGGGCCAGAAGCTTTCGGGCGGCCAGCGCCAACGCATCGCCCTGGCTCGGGCTATTCTGCGAGATCCGTCGATTCTCATTCTGGATGAAGCGACATCCGCGCTCGACTCGCAAAGTGAGAACATTATTCACAGAGTTCTCAAGCAGTTTGTGCGAGGCCGTACGGTTTTTGTCATCACCCACGTGATCAATGACACGTTCCTCGATCTCGTGACGCGAATTGTCGTCATGGATGCAGGAACTGTCGCAGCCATCGGCACTCACGAAGAGTTGCTGAAAACATGCCCGATCTATCAGCGGCTCTACCATTCGAACGACCGACAACGGGTCGCATGATCGGCACGAAATGTCGTATCGGAGTTTTGAGCACGCAGTGCAGAAACTCTGGGAACTAATCCATCGTGCACGGCGTCGAACGACGCGAGAATATGAGGTCGGTTTGCAACCAATTGGTGGAATTCGATCATCCAGCAACACGTTGCATACCGATTCAGATGTAAATCTTCAATTGAAAATATACCTATCCAACCCTTTCTCTCCTCCTTACGGCGGAGCGCGCTTGTACTTTCAAATGAAGCAGGATTGCCGTTGATTCTCTTAATGAATCAGCGTTAGTTTTCACCCGTTGTCACCCGATTGGCTAGCTGCAGATTGTTAACTGCAGCCGGGTAGCAACAGATTGAGTCGACTCTCGCGAGAGCGACGCACGTATCAGGGAGCAAGCACAGTGGCGAAAAAAGACGCAGAACCAGCAGCAGAAACAAAAGCAAGCGAAGCAGCAGTTGCCGATGCACCGGCTGCCGCAGCGGCAGCTCAGGCACAGCAGACGCTGATCGTCGACGACTCAAATGTCGTCGCCGGCTATGCTAACTTCTGCCGAGTTTCGAGCACCCCGGAAGAACTGATTCTGGACCTCGGACTCAATCCTAATCCGTACGCCACTGGCGAAGTGAAGGTTCCGGTCACACAACGGATCATCATGAACCACTTCACGGCGAAGCGATTGCTCAGTGCCCTTTCGATGGCATTGCAGCGTCACGAGCAGGCTTTCGGCGTTCTGGAAACCGACGTTCGTCGTCGCGTTAAGCGTCAGACATCTTAAGTTTGCGGATGACTCATTGAGTTAATTCGGCCGGCCGATCATTTGATCGGCTGGCCGTTTTTCTTTGGGTCTATCGCCAGCAGCCACTGTTCATCATGGCGCTGCCGCGAAAACGAAAAACGCCGTGGGCCATTACTGAGCCACGGCGTTTTTTTTGTCAGTAGTCTCAAATCTCAACGTTGACGATTGCTTCAAAAGCGAAGCTCCTGCCAGACGCTGAACCTCGAAAGGGTCTTAGACCATATCTTTCAGGGCTTTGAGCGGTGTCACTTTGACAGCCTTTGAAGCTGGCTTTGCAGGAATGTCACGGTATTCCTGAACCAGCGGAACCCAGACGTGCTTACGAGCTGGTCTGGCTGGCTTGTCTTTGACGACGATCTTACACAGACCAGGAATAGTGAAAACTCCCGCGCCTTTCTTGCCGACTGACTCGCTGATCAAACCGGTCAGGCTGTCGAGAACTGCCTGGACGTCCTTCTTAGCGAGGCCGCTTGATTCTGTGAGGCTGTTAAGGACCTGGCTCTTCGTGAGTGGCTTAACTGCTGCTGCTTTCTTTGCCATCTGAGGCATCCTTTCAAAGATGAAGCTGGGTGGAGCTGGGATACGTTGTTTTAGATTCTCGATGAAACCTGCATGTCCGTCGAAACTGGAGAACAGGCTGAATTGAGAGTTCAGTGCCGATCAGGTAACGCTGAGCAGCGGGGGATTATTAAGGTGTGGGCTCTCGTAAAGTCAACTAATATACCAGAAAACCTTGAAAAACGGCATTAATTGGTATTCTGGCCGTTCAGAGTGGTAACCGGGGCCGAATTCTGTTTCGCGACACGCCGCGGTTTTGAGAGGCGATTCTCGCCGGGCTTCGAGCGGTGGCTACTCAAAGCCTATGGGGCATCCGACTGGCTTCGTCTCGCTGATCTCGACCAGCTGGCCAGCGAGCACGGCGTCGATCGCATCCTTGAGATGTTGCCTTTCGACCTTTTCCGGATACCTGCTGTCGTCGATCCCTCCCATGTAGGCAATGCGCCGTTTGTCGTCGAGCAGGAACACGCTTGGCGTCCACAACGCTCCGTACTTCTTCCCAATCATCTGCGTCGAATCCTGAAGGTAGGCGAACGGATACTTCAGCTCCGCCGCCCGCTTCTTCATCTCTTTAAGGCTGTCTGCTTCGTAGAGACTGACGCTGATCGCAACCAGTTCGACGCCCTTTTTACGAGACTCGTTTGCCAGTTCGATCAGCCGTTGTTCGTAAGCCTGAGCGACCGGGCAATGGTTGCACGTGAACACGACGACAACGGCTTTGGCTTTCTTCAGATCGTCGAGGCTATGTTTTTTGCCGTCGACGCCGATGAGTTCTTTCCATGCCGGAGCCTGCTTGCCGATATCCATCACTCGGTTGAATTTCGCAGCCATCGCCTCAGTCGAAGCTGCAAAGCTCACGATTGAAAAGACAACGATCAATAACTGAAGCCAGCGCGATGCCATGAGACCAAACTTTCCTGATGATTCCTGTTGGGCAGTGTCGCCTTCGGAACGTGTTCAAAATAACTTCCCGAAAAACCGCCACGTCATTCCCGCGCAGGCGGGAAACCAGTACCGCAGAGAAACTGGTTTCCCGCCTGCGCGGGAATG
>CALDJX010000408.1 GCA_937899075.1 uncultured Planctomyces sp.
GGACGCCTTTTTCGTGCCAACATCAACTCTGAAAATGTGCGAAACTAGAACTTAGTAGCCGCTGCTCGGTGCGCCGTCGGATACTTCGATTGGTGGTAAACCGAGTTGCGTGCGACACTCGTCAAGCATGGCTTTCGTCGCGCTGGCTCCGCAACGAGTGACGCCCAAGGCTCGGACCTCTTTGAGTTTTTCGAAGTCGCGAACTCCGCCTGCCGCTTTGACCTGCACGTGGTCCGGCGTGTTGTCGACCATAAGTTTCAGGTCTTCCATCGTCGCTCCGCCAGTCCCGAATCCGGTCGACGTCTTGACCCAATCCGCGCCGACGTCTGTGCAGATTTTGCAGAGTTGGACTTTCTCATCGTCGGTCAGGTAGCAGTTTTCGAAGATCACTTTGACCTTCTGCCCGGCAGCATGAGCAACATCGACGACGGCTTTGATATCGTCTGAAACGTAGCTCCAGTTGCCGCTTTTTACCTGGCTGATGTTGACGACCATGTCGAGTTCTTCGCAGCCGTCCGCGATTGCCTGCTTAGACTCAGCGACTTTGAACGCGGTGTGAATTGCGCCGTGAGGAAAGCCAATTGTCGTGCTCGGCTTGACCGTGCTTCCACTCAGCAACTCGGTGCAGCGTTTCATGAAGTAAGGCAGGATGCACACGCTGGCGACGTCGTAAGCGACGGCGAGTTGGCAGCCAGCTTCCAGCTCCGCTTCCGTCAGCATTGGCGGAAGCAGCGAATGGTCGATCATCTTCGAGTAGTCAGTGTAGGACGCGCTCATGTTGTCTCTTTCAGAATACTGGCGACGAAGGCCGCATCATACGTTGTGATATTCGCGGTACCACTCAACGAAGTTGGCCACGCCGGTTTCGATCGGCGTTGCGGGTTTGAAATCGACATCCTTAATCAGGTCGTCGACGTCGGCAAACGTCGCAGGGACATCGCCAGGCTGCATTCCCATGAAGTTCTTTTCGGCCTTCTTGCCCAGACAGTCTTCAAGCACCTCGATCAGATGCATCAGCTCGACGGGCTGGTTGTTTCCGATGTTGTAAACACGGTACGGCGAAGCGCTGGTCGCCGGATCCGGAGTCGCCGATGACCAGTCGGGATTGCCAGCGGCCGTGTTATCAGCAACCCGCATGATGCCTTCGACGATGTCGGCGACGTAGGTGAAGTCTCGTCGCATCTTTCCGTTATTGAAAACGTTAATCGGTTTGCCCGAGACGATCGCTTCGGTAAACAGAAACAGAGCCATGTCGGGACGGCCCCACGGTCCGTAGACGGTGAAGAATCTCAGTCCGGTCGTCGGCAGCCCGTACAGATGGCTGTAAGTATGAGCCATCAGCTCGTTCGCTTTTTTTGTCGCCGCGTACAGGCTGATCGGATGATCGACGTTGTGGTGAATCGAAAAAGGCATCGTCGTGTTGCCGCCGTAAACGGAACTCGACGATGCGTAGACCAGATGCTTCACACCGTTATGGCGACAGCCTTCCAGCACGTTCGTGAAACCGACGATGTTCGCATCGATGTACGCGTGCGGGTTTTCTAGCGAGTACCGAACTCCCGCCTGCGCGGCGAGGTTGACGACCACGTCAAACTTTTCGGACTCAAACACGCCCGGCATGTTTTCACGATCGGCCAGATCCATCTCGATGAATCGAAACTTCTCCTGCCCGACGAGTTGCGACAGGCGGTCCTGCTTCAACTGAACCCGGTAGTAATCATTGAGATTGTCGAGGCCGACGACTTCGTCACCTCGAGCCAGCAGTCGTTGCGTCAGGTGAAACCCGATGAAGCCTGCGGCTCCGGTTACCAGAATCTTGCTCATCTCTCAGCTCCGTCTGAGTCGGCCGTTTTACCAGCCGATGTCAACTTCGATTTATTGTAAGTATGCGTTTCGTAAAGTGCTTGACAACATTTGCCGCCCCAGATTTTGTCATGCCCGCGCCGGCGGGTACCCAGTCGTTTGTTGTGCCTTCTGGTTTCCCGCCTGCGCGGGAATGACGTCTCTGGAGCCTTCCGATTCATAGGACGATGATTTGACGATTAACTTGCTCCCTCGGCGAGCAGGCCCCGGTAGTACTCGACCGTTCGTTCGAGTCCGGTCGCGAGGTCGATCTTTGGTTCCCAGTCGAGGTTTGCTTTTGCTTTGCTGATGTCCGGGCAGCGTCGAGTTGGATCGTCTTTCGGAAGTTCTCGATGCTCGATCTTCGACGACGAACCGGTTGCTGCGAGTATGGCCTCGGCCAGTTCCAGCATGGTCTTTTCGTTCGGGTTGCCGATATTGACCGGGCCGAGTTCATTGTCGGGATGATTCATCAGGCGAATCATGCCCTCGATCAAATCGTCGCGGTAACAGAATGATCGAGTCTGCGAGCCGTCGCCGTAAACCGTCAGCGGTTCGCCTCGCAGTGCTTGCGTAATGAAGTTTGAAATCACGCGACCGTCGTTCGGATCCATCCTCGGGCCATACGTGTTGAAGATTCGAATGAGGCGCGTCTCGACGCCGTGCGCGAGCGTGTAGTTAACACAGAGCGATTCGGCGATGCGCTTGCCTTCGTCGTAGCAGCTTCGCGGGCCGAGTGGATTAACGTGTCCCCAGTAGTCTTCCGTTTGCGGATGCACCTGAGGGTCGCCGTAAACTTCGGAGGTCGACGCCTGCAGAAACCTCGCCCGGCAGCGTTTGGCCAGGCCGAGCATGTTCACGACGCCGACGCTCGACGTCTTGATCGTTTTGATCGGGTTGAACTGGTAGGCGACGGGCGAGGCCGGACAGGCGAGGTTGTAAATCTGCGAAACTTCAACCGTCAGAGGGTGAACGATGTCGTGACGAATCAGCTCGAACCGCGGATGGTCGCGCAGGTGAGCGATGTTCCGCTTGTTTCCCGTGAAGAAGTTGTCGACGCAAATGACCTCGTCACCTCGATCGAGAAGTCGTTCGCAAAGGTGACTGCCGAGAAATCCGGCTCCGCCAGTTACAAGAATGGTCTGCATGATTTTGAATCAGCCGCCTGATTTGTGTTGTTCGAAAAGAATGTTGTGAAGCCGCCTGGAAACGTCGTCCAGCCTGCTTCACAGGCGATTTCCGTCGCGGGACTGTGACCTGGCCCGGAAAATTCTGACCTGGCTCAGTAGTAGAGTCGAAAGCGTCGGAGTTACGCAATGTGACCATTCTGCTCTGCTTTGCCAGAGCTTTCGGGCACCGATACAGTTCCGGCCCGCAATTCTGGACCGGTCTGCAATATGAAAACGGAAACGACGAAATCTGGCCATATCGAACCGAAGCAGGTCTATGAAGACCGCCGCGACGGGCACCTTGCGGACCAGAAGGAACTCGAAGCAACCGATGCGAGATTCGCGACGACTCGCGGGCTCGTGTTTCTGGTCGCTCTTGTGTTGAGCTGGTTTTCGCTGGTCGACGGGTCGCTGCATCCGTTGTGGCTGCTCGTGCCGGTTGGGGTTTTCGTAGCGTTGATCGTCTTTCATGCCCGAGCGATCAGGCGACTCCAGCAGACCAGGCGGGCGGTGGCCTATTACGAGCAAGGCTTGAATCGTCTGGACGATCGCTGGCAGGGCGAGGGCACGACCGGACTTCGTTATTGCGACGGCGATCATTCGTGCTCGTCAGATCTCGATCTTTTCGGCGAGAGTTCACTGTTCGAGCTGATTTGCGGAGCGCGCACGAGGCTTGGCGAAGACACACTGGCCAGCTGGTTGATAACGCCTGCCGACACAAAAACGATTCAGGAACGTCAGCAGGCGATTGCTGAGCTGCGAGACAACATCGACTTTCACGAATCGCTCGCGCTGCTCGACGCCGAAGTTCACGACGACCTCGACCAGAATCAACTTCGCGAGTGGGTCGCGGCCGAAGCTCGACCAGTTCCGCTGTGGCGACGAATTATGGCCTGCGTTCTGGGAGTGCTCGCGGTTCTGGGCATCGTTGCCTGGTCGGCCGGCTACGGACTGGCTCCGTTTCTGATTGTCGTGCTGCTGGAAATTCTGTTCTTCGCGACGATGCTTCGTGAAATTCGCCAGATCATTGGCGAAGCCGACGAAGCCGGTTCGGGGCTCGCGATCCTCAGCCAGGTTCTGGAGCTGATCGAACAGCAGAAATTCGCAACGCCAACACTCAGCAGCTTGAGCGGCAGTCTGGAAACGGAAGGACACCCGCCGTCCTGGCAGATTCTGAAACTGCGAAACGTCATTCAGACGCTGAATAACTGCCTGCAGAATCAGTTTTTCGGACCGATCGCCTTCCTGCTGGGAGTGCCGGTGCACGTTGTGCATCGAGTCGAAAGATGGCGGGAACGCATCGGGCCGCACATTCCAGAATGGCTCGACGCGGTTGGGCAGCTGGAAGCGTTCAGCTCGCTGGGGCGTTATTCGTTCGAGCATCCGGACGACCCGTTTCCTGAAGTCGTCGAGGGATCCGAGGGACCGGTTTACGAAGCGGACGACCTCGGGCACCCGCTCATCGAAGCCGAAAAGTGCATCCGAAATGACTTTCGAATCGACAGTCAACAGCGGCTGATCATGATCAGCGGCTCGAACATGTCCGGCAAAAGTACGCTGCTGAGAACCGTCGGGATCAACGCCGTGCTGGCTCTGTGCGGAGCGCCGGTTCGAGGGAAACGGCTGAAGATTTCGCCCTTCGTAGTCGGTTCAGCCATGCGAGCCAACGATTCGCTTCAGCAGGGGGCATCCCTGTTTTACTCGGTCATTTCCCGCATCAAGTCGGTCGTCGAAAGAGCCGGGCAATCTCCTCCGCTACTGTTTCTGCTGGATGAAATCCTGCAGGGAACGAACTCGCACGACCGTCGCGTCGGTGCGGAAGGCATCATTCGGCAGCTCGTCAAAGACAATGCCGTCGGAATTGTGACAACGCACGATCTGGCACTCACGGAAATCGTGGACTCGTTCGAGGGGCACGCGGTCAACGTTCATTTCGAAGACCACCTCATCAACGGAACGATGTACTTCGACTATCGAATGCGGCCCGGAGTCGTGCGGAAAAGCAACGCCCTCGAGCTGATGCGGATGATCGGCCTGAACGTCGGCGACGAGCCTTCACAGGCCTGACTCAGCGAATCCCCTCAGTACGTCATGCCCGCGCAGGCGGGCACCCAGCGAGCATTGATCACAAAGATGTGACATCGAATTGGTTCCCGCCCCCACCTTCGTGAGGGCAGGACTCTGCGCGGGAATGACGGACTTTTGTGTGGCTAAGTTTCAGGTAGCAAAATCCGTCGAAATTACCGATGACAACTCATCTTGCGGCGATTTGGGGATGCGGATATTACACCCGCCCCTTCTGGACTGCTCGCTCAGTCCTGCCCTTCCGAATGACAGTTCCTGTCTAAGAAATCTCTGGTGAGACGCCGGCGCTGAGCTGGTTTCTGTCCTGCCAGTTTCATCCGTCATCCCAGTAACGAGCAACCTGTTTATGAACGCTTCGTCGTTCAAATCCGCCACGTGGCTGCGCCGTGCGCTGCTGTTGACGGCGGCCGCTGTCATGCCACTCAACGTTGGCGGATGCTCGTTGCTCGTCATGGGTGGGAAGATGCTGTTTGGCGATCCGAAAGTCGCCGCTTCGTTCAAAACTCAGACCGGAGTCGACCTGACGAAAGGCGAGAAATCGCTGCTGGTCGTCTGCCGAAGCCCTCATTTGATTCTCAATTCGGCACCCACATTCGAGTACGACCTCACCGACGGCCTGCTGCGACGGTTGAAACAGAAGGGCGTCAACGTCGTGTCTCCGGACAAGGTGTCGCGCTGGCTCGACGACAACGGCGGCGAGTTTGACGACGTCAAAGAACTGGCTCGCGACTTCGATGCCGATTTCATCGCCGTCGTGGACATCCAGAACGTTCGCTTCTTCGAAGAGAACAGCAAGGACATGCTGAAGGGTCACGCTCAAGGCACGATCCGAGTTCACGAAACCGCCATGATCGGCGGCAAACGCACCGCGTACGAAGCCTTCCGCAGCGGATTCTCGATGGATCACCCACGATTTCGCCCGGTCTCCATCCACGAAATGTCCGAACACGCCTTTCAAAGACAATTCATAGACACGCTGATTCGCCAGATCGCCCGGCAGTTTCACGACTACCAGACGTCGGACGAATTCTAGAGTCAAAACTCATGTCACGCCCCCACTGCCCAAAATGTGGTTACAGTTGCCGATTTCGTTACTGCATACGGATCACAAAATGGACTCCGTTTCGCTGCCCGGAATGTGAAACTTGTTCTCGAATCCTAAACCACTTTGCAGTTCTTCCATACGTCGCTCTGGACACTGTCGTCATGTGGATCGGAATTTACCTCGAAATCACTTCACTTCAGGCACTCGGAGTGCTGGCGTGGTTCACTCTTCCGTATGTCCATTATTGCGTCACCGTGCTTGAAGCATGTGATTCGGCCGAATCGACAGCGTAATTTGACGAAGGTCCAATATGAAACGTCTACTGACAACCTGCCTGCTGCTTGCTCTGGTCTGCACAAGCGCTGGCTGCAACTACATCGTGCTGCTCGGATATCTGATCGGTGGCCCGCCATCGATCGAGCCGGACTACGACGCGATGACCAGCGAATCGTTGACGAACCCCGGCATCGTCGTGGCCGTCGCCTGTTTCGCTCCGAAAGAAGTGCAATACAGCTTTGCTCATGTCGACCGTGACATCGCTGTGGCCGTCGCTCGACGGCTGCACAATCACAAAGTCAAAGTGATAACGCCGGACCTGGTGCAGGAGTGGATTGACGAGCATCCTGACTGGGACGAGCCTGACGAAATCGGCAAAGCCGTCGGAGCAACGCACGTCGTTTACGTCGACCTGACCAGCTTCACGCTCTACGAAGAAAACAGCCACGAACTTTATCGAGGACGTTCGGAAGGCATCGTCAGCGTTTACGAACTCGACGAATTCGGCGACGGCGAGCAGACCTACAGCAAAGAACTCATCTCGCGATATCCGCTTGCGGCTCCGCGAGATTCAAGCGACATCAGTCGAGCACAATTCCAACTGCAATACCTGGCCAGAATCAGCGAAGAGATCGGCCGGCTCTTCTACGAACACTACAACGGCGACGACATGTCGGACGCGACGTAAGTCGGGTTGAAACTCGGCACGGTTTTGTGTCTTGGATAAATTTTCGGCGTTTCAAACTGGCAGAGTCGACAGACGGTAGTCGTTTCCTGTAAACAACTTCCGTAATATTCGATGAGTCGTCTGGACTCGTCGTGTGAGCAATCCGAAGACTTGATTTGAATCGCACGCTTACTGGAACCACGAATGCACACAAATCGACACGAACAGATCGGCGGCGTTTCCGCAGTATTCGTGTTTATTAGTGTCTATTCGTGGTTCAGCGGCTGCTGAAATCGAACTTCGGGTAAACTTTGCGGATTTTGACGATTCTTCTGAATTCATAGTCGTGGTAATGCCGATAGTGACTTCAGGACATTCTGGAAGGCTCGAATTTACGACCAACCGGAGCTGATTCAGCGGACCCAAGTTGACACTAAGTTCAATTCGGGTTTACAGTTCCCACTCGTATCCGATTCGGATGGGTTGTCCTGCGGCACCGCTGGGCGGAGACTCAGTCGTGACGAAAAAAGATATTGTGAAGGCGATTTCCGAACAGATTGGGATGACCCAACTGAAGACGAAGGAAATCGTTCAACAAACCTTCGATGCAATCATCGACACACTTGTGCGCGAGCATCGGATTGAGCTTCGTAACTTCGGCGTGTTCGAAGTGAAGAAGCGTGCGGCTCGAAAAGCCCGCAATCCGAGAACTGGCGAGCGGGTCGATGTTGCCGAAAAATACGTTGTGACGTTCAAACCTGGCAAAGAGATGGAGGAACGAGTCCGCCTTCTGGAACAGCAGGAAGCTGAAAAGCGTGCCGCAGAAGCTGCCGCCGCTCAGAATGCTGCTGATTCATCGGCCTCGACGCCCCCATATTCCTCGCCGACTGCTGCACCTGGGCAGATTTCTGATCAACACAATTCACCACAGTCAAACCAACCAAACTCGTCTGGACCAGCCACACCGCCATCTTTTGACAGCAATCCGCCGTCGACACCGGGCATGTAAAGCTGATTTTTGGTTACGAAGGATTCGTAACTGCCGGACGCAGCCGCCGACTCACGGAGGAGTTTCCATGCGAAAGATCGTCC
>CALDJX010000409.1 GCA_937899075.1 uncultured Planctomyces sp.
GGTCTTTCGCCAGGCACTCGGTGGCTTGAAGGTACTTCGCTTCGAACGTGTTTAGTCGAGTAGGGTGAGCCTCGGAAGCGATCCGGGACTCAGCCCTCTCACAGAACCGTACGTACGGGTCTCGTATACGGCTCATGCTTCAGATATCTCAAGTCACTTGAGGCAGGACTCCGGTTTCCACCGTCGAGAGATCGAATAAGCCCTGCTCGGTCAGCCAGCCATTGGGGATGGCAAAGCTCGATTGGGGACTTCTCGAATTCCGCCAGCGTCGCATGTGCATTTTCGGGAAGTCGCCGCGGTAGCCCAACTGACGCAGGCGTCGGTGCAGGCGGGACGGTTTCTTCCATAATGCCAACTGCTTCGCTCGCAGACGACGACGGATCCAGCTCATCAATCGATCGAACTCACCGCGGCAGTTCGCCATCCGGAAGTAGTTCGCGAAGCCACGCAGCACCGGATTCAAATCCCGGATCACTTTGACCAGGTTCACCGGGCTGGAGCGTCGCGTGATCCGCTTCACCTTTTCTTTGAACGCGGCGACCTTCTTCCGTTGGATGCGAATCCAGCGGGTTCCGATCTCGACGCCCAGAAACTTCACACCGCGAGCGGCATGAGTCACGTGCGTCTTTTCCACGTTCACCGTCAGGAGCAGCGGGCCTTCCAGATAACTCGTCGCCACGGCAAGTGCGTGATGAGCCGCCGATTCGCTCTTGCAGAGAATCAGGATGTCATCGGCATACCGGACAATCCGGTGGCCGCGACGCTTCATCTCCTGATCGAAGGCGTCCAGGTAGATGTTCGCAATCAGCGGACTGATCACACCACCCTGGGGACTGCCGACTTCCGTCGGTTGCCACTGGCCATCGACCATCACGCCACTCTCCAGAAACAGCCGAATCAGATTCAGCACGCTTCCATCGGTGACGCGACGTTTCACCGCAGCAAGGATCAGGCCGTGATCCAATCGGTCAAAGCATTTCGACAGATCCATGTCGACGACCCATTGCCGTTCGTACTTGCGTAGGAACAGCGTCGCCTTCGACACGGCCTGCTGGCAGCTTCGGCCCGGTCGGTAACCATAACTCGACGGATGAAACGTCGGATCGAAAATCGGTTGCAGGACGTTCAACAACGCTTGTTGAACGACCCGGTCACGAACGGCCGGTATGCCGAGATGACGCTCGCCCCCGCCAGGCTTCGGGATCGTGACCCGCCTGACTGGCAACGGACGATACGTCTTCGACTGCAGTTCGTGAGCAAGACGATTCAGCTCTTCGCCGAGGTTCGCTTCGAAATCGGTCACACGCTGTCCGTCGATGCCGGGAGCTCCGGCGGCTCGACGCACCTTGGCGAACGCCACCTCAAGGGCACGCCGCTGCAGCAACCGATCGTAAAGGCTGTACCACACGCGAATCACTGTAAGTCGTCCTGCTGTCTGCGTGTCTGTTGTTGAACACTTTCCTGAGCGGGGTGCGTTCCTTTTCTCCAGTCGCGTGCCGTGTGTTATCCCCGGCGAACCGAGGCAATCTGCGGCAGAGGCGGCTGGCTACTCCACATCAGCGGACCGATCCGGCAGTCGTCGCGTTCCCGTGACAACCACCATTGGGCGGTTCCTGAGACCGTCACCTCACTTGTGCTGCCCGCTCCCGAGCATGTTCTCCTTCAGACACTTCTCTGAAACTTCACCCCTTCGCAACGACGCACGCTTTTGACGATGCGCCATCCGCCACGATCAGACGCGACGTCACCACGGTTTTGTCCTCCAGACTGTTGCCAGCTTTCACAGGCCGCGGCTTACTCACTACTACGGGATCATCCGCCACCTCACACCGCATGGGCCGGTCCTCGAGTCTCCTCTTGAACCAGCATTACCGATCGCAACAAGCGAACGGACGATGCCAGGCTTCCCCAGTTACTGTGCTGACTCCCTGTTGTTGACAACATCCTCAATCACGGCCTGCCGCTGTTCGCGAATCGGACATCGCGTTATTTCGCACGCTCGTCCAGGCAGGACGCCGAATCAGGTTCGCTTGCGCTATGCTCCAACAACTTTCTATGGCTTCCTTCAGACCCCGCCGTTAGCCAGCGACGCCCTTGCCATTCGAATTCTCTTCCCCACGAACAGGGCGAGGTCGGCGACAAGCACCGACTGGGTTTGCCAGCTTCGCTGGGCAAACGAAACAGGTCGAAGGCTTTGTCGGCTTCGGCCCGCGTCGGTGCCTG
>CALDJX010000410.1 GCA_937899075.1 uncultured Planctomyces sp.
CCTTATCGACTGGGTTTCTCCGCAGGATCAGAGGCAGCGTCGCGCGAGCCGCCTGCTTGACTCTAACCTCGCGAATCCAGCCGACTGAGCCGAGCGGAAAAGTCTCGCGAATTGTCCTGATAACTCGTCAGTTTCCAACAGATTGTCACTTCAGGCAGAACACGGCGGACGGGCGAGTGTCCCAACGACTGGCTGAACCCGCAGGGCATGACAGGCCAGAAACTGCGGCCTGGAGTGGCGGTTCCCATCCGCGGGAACGCGATTTGTGCCGATAGGCAATCGCTACCAATTCCGTCCAGCCTCGATAAACTCCGCGCCGAAAACAGTGTCTTGTTTGGTGCCGTCGTTACTTTTGCAGGGATCTTCAGCTGCCATGAAGCGG
Source organism: uncultured Planctomyces sp. (assembly GCA_937899075.1). GTDB lineage: Bacteria > Planctomycetota > Planctomycetia > Planctomycetales > Planctomycetaceae > JABMPE01. The sequence goes on from CALDJX010000410.1 coordinate 383, forward strand.
ATCAATAAAGGGCTCGACGTCCCTATCGCTAATCCGCCGGAGCAAAAGATTTACGACGGGCCGGAGATCCGCACCGTCGCCGTGGTCGGCACCGATTATATCGGGATGAAACCGACGATGGCCGTCGCCGAGGGCGACAAGGTCAAACGCGGGACACTCCTGTTTACGGACAAGAAAAATCCGGGCGTCAAATTCACCTCGCCCGCCGCCGGAACCGTTCAGTCGGTGAACCGAGGCGAAAAACGAGCTTTCCAGTCGGTCATCATCAACGTCGATGGCGACGAGGCAGAAACATTCAAAAGCATTGGCAATAAAGACGTTACGACACTCAGTCGTGACGAGGTTGTCGAGAATCTGGTCGACTCCGGTCTGTGGACGGCGCTGCGGCAGAGACCATTCAGCAAGATCCCGGCCATCGATTCTCGGCCGAACTCGATCTTCATCACGGCGACTGACACAAACCCGCTGTGTGCGAAGCCTGAAGTCATCATTTCTGAGCGTGAGCAGGACTTCCGATTCGGAGTCCAGGTCATCCGCCACCTGACCGATGGCAAAGTGTTCCTGGTCAGTTGCCCCGGAGTCACTCTTCCCGGAGAAGAGCTGGCGAACATCGATGACGTCGAATTCGAAGGTCCACATCCAGCCGGACTGGTCGGAACGCACATCCACTTTCTGGACCCGGTCAACGCCAGCAAAAACGTATGGCACATTAACTATCAGGACGTGATGGCGATCGGCCACCTGTTCCTGACTGGTGAACTTGATGCTCGACGAGTGATCGCTCTGGCCGGCCCGGCTGTGTACAAGCCTCGGCTCGTGCGAACTCTGCTTGGAGCATCGATCAAAGAACTGACGTTCGGTGAACTTTCCGAAGGTGACCTGCGAGTGATCTCGGGTTCGGTTCTTTCCGGCCGAGCCGTCACGGAGGGCCCGCTGGGCTTCCTGTCGCGGTATCACCTGCAGGTTTCAGCACTGGTCGAAGGTCGCGAACGAGAGTTTCTCGGCTGGCAGAAGCCCGGTCTCGACAAGTTCTCGCTGCGAAAGATTTTCGCCTCGGCATTCCTGAAGCCAACTCAGAAATACAAATTCACGACCTCAACTGGCGGCAGCAAGCTGGCGATGGTTCCGATCGGCATGTATGAAGACGTCATGCCTCTGGACATCATCCCGACCTTCCTGCTCCGCGCGTTGATCATTGAAGACACTGACCAGGCATCCGCTTTGGGCGCCTTGGAGCTTGATGAAGAAGACCTTGCTCTCTGCACCTTTGTGTGTCCGGGCAAGTACGAGTACGGAACGATGCTGCGGAAGAGTCTTTCGCTCATCGAACGAGAAGGATAGTCCTGCAGTTAAGATCGCCTCGAATCGCGGTCGACGTAAGCAGTCGCCACGATATGCGTTCTTAGCGACTCGGCTGAAAATCAACGTCGGCCAGATTGGCTACGGCGTTTGTTATTGTGAAAAGTTGTGAAAGTTAGACATGAAGCCGCTCAGACGGTTACTCGACGCCGTTGAACCGCACTTCTCGAAAGAGGGGAAGTTGCGGATGGCGTACCCGTTGTACGAAGCGTTAGACACGTTTCTGTACACGCCGGGGCAGGTCACGTCGGGACCTTCACACATCCGCGACGGGATCGACCTGAAACGAATGATGTCAACGGTCGTCGTCGCTCTGCTGCCCTGCATCGTCATGGCCATGTGGAATACAGGCTACCAGGCAAATCAGGCAATCGCCGCCTTGGGGCTTACGCCCGACGGCGCGGCCAACTGGCGATACTCAGTCATCAACGCGATGGGCATTGGTTACGACTCAGCCGACCTTGTTGCCAACCTGCTCCACGGAGCTCTCTACTTCATACCCGCCTACCTGGTCACCAACATCGTCGGCGGAACCTGGGAAGTCATCTTCTCGACCATTCGGAAGCACGAAGTCAACGAGGGCTTCCTCGTCACCGGTTTCCTGTTTCCACTGACGCTTCCGCCGAGCATTCCTCTGTGGCAGGTCGCCGTTGGAATCAGCTTCGGAGTCGTCATCGGCAAAGAAGTCTTCGGCGGAACCGGTCGCAACTTCCTGAACCCAGCTCTGACCGCTCGAGCGTTCCTCTACTTCGCCTACCCAACCGCAATCGTCGGCGATGCTGTCTGGACAGCCTGCGATGGATTCTCTGGAGCCACCCCTCTGGGAGCACTGGCAACTGCCGATGTCGCTGTCGGCATGGGAGCCGTTTCCGAAACACTCAGCCAGGCATTCTTCGGAACGATGCAGGGTTCGATGGGTGAAACGTCGACACTCGCCTGCCTGATCGGCGCCTTTATTCTGATCGCCACTCGGATTGGTTCGTGGAGAATCATGGCGGGAGTCGTTTTCGGAGCAATCATCTTCTCGATCTTCCTGACGTCAGTCGGCAGCGAGTCGAATCCGATGTTCGCCATGCCGTGGTACTGGCACCTGAGTGTCGGTGGCTTTGCGTTCGGCACAGTCTTCATGGCAACGGACCCGGTTTCAGCAGCCATGACGGAACGCGGAAAGTGGTTCTACGGAGCGTTGATCGGTGCTCTGACCATTCTGATTCGAGTCATCAATCCGGCGTATCCGGAAGGCATCATGCTGGCAATTCTGTTTGGCAACGTCTTTGCCCCTGTGATCGACTACGTCGTCGTGCAGGGCAACATCAAACGGAGGCTCGGCCGCAATGCAGACTGAATCTCCTAAACAGACAATGATTGTCGCGACGTGCCTGTGCCTGGTGTGCTCGGTTCTGGTTTCGACAGCGGCTGTTGTTCTTCGACCAGCTCAGCAGATTCAAAAAACGCTCGACATTCAGAAGAACATTCTGAAAGTCGCCGGCCTGTACGATGAGACTCGCAAGGTAGACACGCAGTTCAAAGTCGTCGAACCAGTTCTGATTGAACTTGCGGGAAAACGGCCGCGAATCACTGATCCCGCCGAAGAAGGCATCGACCTCAAAACGTACGACCCGAAGAAAGCTGCGAAGAAGGAACACGACAGCGTCGAGGTTAATCCACCAGGAGCGTTGCCTCAGATCGCCCGTCGCGAGATTTACACGATCGCTTACGAGGTCCGAAAAGAAGACGGCAGCCTCGACCAGGTGATCCTGCCAATTTACGGCAAAGGTTTGTGGTCGACACTTTACGGCTTCATCGCCGTCGACGCGGACGGCCAGACGATTCGTGGCATCACATTCTACCAGCACGGTGAAACGCCGGGCCTCGGTGGCGAAGTCGACAACCCAGCCTGGAAATCAGTCTGGCCGGGCAAGAGTGCATTTGCGGCGTCGGACATCAAGACTGCATCATTCGATCATCTGCCCACACCGACCATTCAGGTCGCGAAGGGCGAGGTTACAGCCGACACACCACAGGCCGAATTCAAAGTTGACGGGTTGAGCGGAGCAACGATCACTTCAAACGGCGTCACCGCTTTTGTCAGATACTGGCTCGGCCCCGACGCGTTCGGCTCATACCTGCATCAGATTCGTTCCGAACAGGCTGAATCCACCCCAACGTCCTCTGCGGCTGAGGGAGAAACCAATGGCTGAACCAAAAACAAAAGACGTTCTGCTTGACCCGATCATCAAGAACAATCCGATCGCGCTGCAGATTCTTGGAATCTGCTCGGCGCTTGCAGTGACAACGAAGCTGGAAACAGCGATTGCAATGTCAGTCGCAGTGACGCTTGTTACTGGGTTATCTGGAGCGTCAGTTTCGCTGATTCGAAACTACATTCCAAACAGCATTCGAATCATCGTTCAGATGACGATCATCGCAATGCTCGTGATCCTGGTCGACCAGTTCCTGAAGGCCTACTTCTACGGCATCAGCAAGCAGATGTCGGTCTTCGTCGGACTGATCATCACGAACTGTATTGTGATGGGGCGGGCCGAAGCGTTCGCCATGAAGAACACCCCATCGATGAGCTTCTTCGATGGTGTCGGCAACGGATTAGGTTACAGCTTCATTCTGATTGTCGTCGCCATCTTTCGAGAACTGCTCGGTAAAGGCGAATTGCTTGGTCATAAGATTCTTGGTCCCGAAGGACTTGTCGCCGAAGGCTACGTTTCCAACGGACTGATGCTGCTTCCACCGAGTGCCTTCTTCCTGATCGGCCTGATCATCTGGGCGATTCGGACGTTTAACAAAGATCAGGTCAACGCGTCCTGAAAATGCCTTGAAGCTGAAGATTTGACTGCGACTTCCTTTAACTGTTTTCCGAGGACAATCAGATGGAACACTATCTGAGCCTCTTTATGAAAGCCTGCTTTGTCGAGAATCTGGCCCTCGCCTTTTTCCTCGGAATGTGCACCTTTCTGGCTGTTTCCAAGAACGTAAAAACGGCATTCATGCTTGGCATCGCCGTGATCGTCATTCAGACAATCACCGTCCCGATGAACAACCTGATCTTTCAGCATCTGCTGAAGGAAGGCGGACTGAGCTGGGTGTCGCCAAGCCTCGGTGGAGTTGACCTGACTTTTGTTGGGCTGATCAGCTACATCGGGACGATCGCCGCGATGGTTCAAATCCTTGAGATGACGCTCGATCGATATTTCCCGGCCCTGTACAACTCACTCGGAATTTTCCTGCCGCTGATCACTGTGAATTGTGCCATCCTCGGCGGCACGCTGTTCATGGTCGAACGTGATTACAACTTCCCGGAAAGTGTTGTGTTTGGTGTTGGCTCGGGCGTCGGCTGGGCCCTGGCGATCACCGCGCTGGCCGGAATTCGCGAGAAGTTGAAATACAGCGACGTTCCTGAAGGCCTGCGAGGTTTAGGGATCACATTTATTACTGTCGGATTGATGGCGATGGCCTTTATGGCTCTCGGCGGAATCCAGCTCTGATTTCGAACGGCTTTCGACTGGCGTGACGAGTTATTTGGCTCGACGCTGCGATTGCTGAACTCTTACCGAAAAGTACGCAGACGAACGATGGAAATCTTCCTCGGCGTTTTCATGTTTACCGGAATTGTCCTGGCACTCGTCGTAGTGATCCTCCAGGCACGTGGTTTTCTTGTGCCCAGCGGCAACGTGAAGATCATCGTGAACGACCAGAAAACTCTGGAAGTTCCCGCCGGTGGAAAGCTGCTTAACGCACTCTCTTCACAGGGAATCTTTGTTTCGTCGGCTTGTGGTGGCGGCGGAACGTGTGCTCAATGCAAAGTGAATGTCCTGTCTGGTGGCGGCGAAATTCTGGCTACCGAAACCGGGCACATCAGTAAGAAGGATGCTCGCGAAGGTTGCCGCCTTTCCTGTCAGGTCGCCATCAAGCAGGACATGAAGATCGAAGTGCCGCCAGAAGTCTTTGAGACGAAGAAATGGCGTTGCAAAGTTAAGTCAAACAGAAACGTCGCAACCTTCATTAAAGAGTTCGTGCTGGAAATTCCTGAAGGCGACCAGGTCGACTTCAAAGCTGGTGGCTACATTCAGATTGAAGCTCCGCCGCACGAAATTCACTACAAAGACTTTAATATCGAAGAGAAGTACCACGAAGACTGGGACCGCTTCAATATCTGGCAGTACGTTTCAAAAGTCGACGAGCCCGTCGTTCGAGCTTACTCGATGGCCAACTATCCGGGTGAAAAGGGCATCATCATGCTCAACATCCGAGTTGCTTCACCGCCACCGCGGTCGCCAGAGGGTACGCCTCCAGGCAAAATGTCGTCGTACATTTTCAGCCTGAAACCGGGCGACGAAGTCACGATCTCCGGCCCGTACGGCGAATTCTTCATCAACGACAGTGACTCAGAAATGGTCTACATCGGCGGTGGTGCCGGTATGGCTCCGCTCCGCAGTCACATCTTCGAACTGTTCAAGAACCTGAAAACTGGCCGCAAAGTTACCTACTGGTACGGCGGTCGAAGTTTGCGTGAACTGTTCTACGTCGACCACTTCCGCGAGATCGAAAAAGACTTCCCGAACTTCAAGTTCCACATCGCGCTTTCGGACCCGCTTCCGGAAGACAACTGGACCGGCTATGTCGGCTTCATTCATCAGGTGGTTCTGGAAAATGCGTTGAAGGATCATCCGGCTCCGGAAGACGTCGAGTATTACCTCTGCGGTCCTCCGATGATGAACTCAGCCGTGTTCAAGATGCTGGACGATCTGGGCGTCGAACCTGAAAATATTCGCTTCGACGACTTCGGCGGTTGATCCTCGTCTCCTGCCGCCACGGTTCCTACACTGCACGCTCGATGTCCCTCTGGAAACACGCAGAGGCCCGCTTCCTGAGCAAGGCTCGCAGCCTTTCGCAGTGACGAGCAACCCATGCAGGACCAAACATCCAGCCCGCTGTCCGCCGAAGAATCTGAGCAGTTGCTGCTCAAAGATTTGAACGAGCAGCAGAAGGTTGCCGCTTCGCACGGCTCGGGTCCGTTGCTGATCGTTGCTGGAGCCGGCACGGGAAAGACGACGACGCTCACGCATCGCGTTGCCTGGTTGATTCATCAGGGCACTGACCCGAGACGAATTCTTCTGCTGACCTTCACGCGCCGCTCGGCTGCTGAAATGTTGTCTCGCGTTTCAAGCTGCCTGCAACGGATGCAGCGTCAGGCCGCCGCGGGTGGCCGGCAAGGTGCTGGCTCGCTGTCGAATGCGATCTGGGGTGGAACGTTCCACGCGATGGCTTCGAGGCTGCTGCGGCAGCATGGTAAGCTGATTGGTCTCGAGCCGGACTTCACCGTGCTTGACCGCAGCGATTCTGAAGACCTGCTTGATGTCGTGCGCGCGGAGCTGAAACTCTCCACGGAGCGGCGACGTTTCCCGCTCAAACAAACCTGCCTGAGCATCTACAGCCGCTGCCTTAATTCGCGGGCAAAGTTACAGGTTGTGCTCGAAGAAGTCTTTCCGTGGTGCATCGACTTTGAAGAAGAACTCAAGCAGCTCTTTAAAGGGTACGTCGAACGCAAGGATCGGTTGAACTGCCTGGACTATGACGACCTTTTGCTCTTCTGGAATGCTTTGGTTTCTGACGAGTCCGGGGCACGAGCGATTCGAAAACAGTTCGACTGCGTGCTCGTCGACGAGTATCAGGACACCAACCTGTTGCAGTCCGAAATCCTCGAGCATCTCTGCCCCGACGGAACTGGCCTGACAGTTGTCGGCGACGACGCTCAATCAATCTACTCGTTTCGCGCGGCTACAGTTCGCAACATTCTGGACTTCCCGAAACAGTTCTCTGGCACAACGACCGTGCTGCTTGAAGAGAATTACCGCAGCACTCAGCCGGTGCTCGACGCAGCGAACACCGTGATTGCGGAAGCCAAAGAGCGGCATCACAAGGAACTCTGGACGGCTCGGTCGACCGGAACCAGGCCGCAAGTGGTGAGCTGTCGCGACGAAGATGAGCAGTCGGATTTCGTGATCCGCGAACTGCTGCACCATCGCGACAAGGGCATCCCGCTGAAGAATCAGGCGGTCCTGTTTCGAGCATCTCATCACAGCCTGAATCTTGAACTGCAGCTTGCTGACCGGAACATTCCGTTCCACAAGTTCGGCGGCCTGAAGTTCGTCGAAGCCGCGCACATCAAAGATTTTCTGGCGTTCCTCAGGCTGGCTGACAACCCGTTCGACATGGTGTCCGCCCTGAGAATCCTGATGCTGCTGCCGGGCATTGGCCGCAAGCGAGCGATGGACCTCACGGACGGCCTGTTCGAAGCGGACGGCAACTTCGAGAAATGGGCATCGTGGTCAACGCCGTCGGCGACCAAAGAAATCTGGCCGCAATTTGTCGGTCTGCTTAAACACCTGGCCGAACTGAAATCCAATCGACAAGGTGAATCGTCAGTTCCGACTGAACTCGACGCGGTCCGCAAGTTCTTCGCGCCGATTGTTGAAGAAAAGTATCCCAACGCGCGAGAGCGCCTACTCGACCTCGAACAGGTCGTGCATATTTCGGCGAGGTATCCGAACCGGACAGATTTCCTGACAGCAATCACGCTCGACCCGCCGTCATCCACGCAGGATCTGGCCGCCGATCCGGTCCTGGACGAGGACTACTTGATTCTCAGCACGATTCATTCGGCAAAGGGGCTGGAGTGGGATTCCGTGTTCGTCCTGCACGCGGCCGACGGCAACATTCCGTCGGACCTGTCGACGAAAGATGAGAAACAGATCGAAGAAGAGCGCCGTCTGTTCTACGTCGCGCTATCACGGGCGAAAGATCATCTCTACGTGATCCATCCTCAGCGGTATTACCGCTCAGAGCGAAGGTCATTCCGCGACGACTACAGCTTCTCGCAACTGACTCGATTCCTGACGCCGACAGCGCGAGCGTGCTTCGACTGGCGTCTTCCGGACAGTGACGATGTAATCTCGACGCTGCCAGCCGAGGATCCGGTTCGTCCGGAAATCAAACCGCTGTTCAACGCTCGCGATCAGGCAAAGTCGATGTGGGACTGACACTGCCAGCAGACTCCAGCACGAGAATTTTAACTCACTGAAGCCGTTGCTTTGCGTCGAGCGGATCATCGCGACCGACGATGGCGTCTTCCGGGTCCCAGCTCAATGAATCAAAAGAGTCGTTGCCCGGAAGTTCCTCGAACGGAATCCCCTGTTCGTCAAGCCGGTCTGCAATTCCGTCAAACGGGTTTTGAGTCAACTCGGCCGGAAACAGTTTGACGAGATCATCAACATGCTGCAGAACCAGTTCGACATTCTTTTCGGGTACTGAAAGTAATCTCCGAGCCCGATCGTGACGGGTGATCCACGCTGCTTCATGCAGTACGGCGTGCATCGCTTCCGACGAAAGAGTGTTGAATGGTTCGCCCCTCGAGCGGAGCTTTGAGACGACACTTTCACCTTTAGTCGTGATTCCTGAAAGGTCCTGATTCTCGCGGACCGTGCTTCGCGACAGCGCCGCGCCGATGGCCAGCGTCAGCCCGACAAATTGCTCACGAGTGATTCGCTTCCGCAGAAGCCAACGATCCAGACGACGGCTTTGCGGCAATGAGTCAACAAGCTGCTTAGTCTCCCATCGCTCGGCCAAAGTAAGCTGCTCGGCGTCGACCAGATCGCTGATCGGCAGAGTTCTTTCGGCATTCCAGTTTGGCAAAGGAAGATAAAGGTCCGGAAACGGAGGAAGCTTCTTCTCGGGCAGATGTTCGACAATCTCGAAGAACGTCCGTAATTCACCGGGAGTAATTTCCCCGCTCACCCGTTTGACTTCCGTGAATGTGAGAGTTGCGTCACCGCAGCCCGACAGAATCGTCGCTGCCGCACAAACGGCCACAAACACTTTTCGAAATTTCGACAAGCCAGTCATTGGTTCACACTTTCGAAAACTCTGAAGCGAGCCCTTCATCATGTTTTAGCTCACGCGACGCCCGCTGCCTGGCAGTTCGCTGGCCTGAACGTTGAAACGAATCGATTAACTACATCTTCTTCGTCCATGAGGCGAAATCAGCGCCATCACGCATTCGGAGCGGAGGGAAAGCCTCCACAACTACAGAGTTTCACCGCGGCGATATTCAGGAGCATGATCAGAGTCCAGGAGCGCGCACGACGAAGGCCTGCGAGATAGTCTTGGATTAACTTCCCGATTTTCGACTTCGTCATTCCCGCGCAGGCGGGAAACCAGTTGTCCGGGGAATTCTGGGTTCCCGCCTGCGCGGGAATGACGAAAATCGTCGTAATTTCGGGACCGACCTACGGTGCAACGCGTGGAGCAAATGTCAGGCGGATTGATTGGCGGGCCATCCGAATCGACAGGCGATTCTGGTCTGCGTGCGGCTCGAACGTGAAGTCCGAAGCTGAAGTGGCTCCTCGACGCAGCAGAATGTCGTCGCCAGTTTCGCGATGGATAACGTGAAGCACCGGCTCGGTTGCGTCAGCTCCGCTACTTCGAGATCGGCGATAGGCAAGCGCCACACACGGTGCATTTTTGGGCTGATCGATCAGGAAGCGAATTCGGTCAACGGGACGTTGCCACTTCAGCGCTGCCGTTTTTGAATCCACCGCCAGGAGCTGTCCGGTAACGGAAGGATTTCTGCTTTGGTTGCCAGCACCACGGCCATTCAAATAGCCGGACTCTGAGACGTTCGACAGAGCGATCAAATGCGTGGAACTATCGGACGACACATGAATGGCTCGAACGATGTCCGGGCGTTGCACATCCAGTATCGAAATCTGACGACCGGTTGTTGCACTAATGATTCGAAGTTTGCCGGACCAGCTGAGAACTCCCAACCAGTCAGCGCCAATGGCGAAGACGGTCGACTCTGGATCGACATCGGCGTTCCATTCGACACTCGCCGACCGCAGGTTGACTGCCGCGATTCTTGAAATCCGTAGCGTGTCCGGCGCCGAGTCAGATGATTTCTCGGCAACAAGCAGGCGGTCGTCGGTTGCCTGCAGTATTGATCCTTGAAACCCGACAGCTTCTGACAAACAAAACTGAGACTCCATCGCTCCGTCGACCGCTCGCAAAATCGTCACCCGGTCTCGTTTTGGCTCGGTGAGAAAAACGCTCTTTCCATCACCGCTGCAGACGGCCTGCCGAGGCAACTCGTATCGTTGCCACAATCGTTGGCCAGTTGCAGTGTCCAGACAGACCAGTTTGCCTCGCGTCTGGAAGCACAGGTTCCCGGCCCGAACGGTGCCAACCTTTGCGATTGGTCGGCCGAACGCGTCGAGCATCGTAAGTTGCTCCTCGGAGAATCCTGGCACGGCGGGAGCGTACTCGTGATCTTCCTGCCGGTTTCCGTCGGCCATGTCGACAGACCAGAGCCTTTGCACTCGCGGCTCACCGCTTCCGTCGAACGGAGAAATGCCAAACAGCTCGGCACCCAGCTGGAGCACAAGGAAGTGTCCGATTCCCCAGCCGCGATACATGCGGGCGACGGATTTCAACGGCGACGATGACGTTGCCAGAACGGTCTGCCATGAACCGGAGATTCCATCGCCGTAAAATCGAAGGATTGTGTCGTTACGCGACGACCTTGGGTTGATCGCCACATTCAGCCGATCGAACAGAGACCCAGGCAAACATTCGACCGGCACTGGAATAAACGTCGTGTCGAGATTCTGCTCGGAATGCTCGCTCACCGTGACCGAACCGGTGTTCCACGGCGATCCTGCCGCTCGTCCTTCAGGGGGGAATTCGTTGACGAAGCCTTGCCGGAGAAGCCCTCTTCTGACCGCGGCGGCATCTCGGTCATAACTGCGAGACTCGTAAAGCTGTATCAGATTCCGCGATGCCTCAAGGGAAACGTCGCTGCCGGCTGAATCAGCGAGTGCCAACAGCGATAGTTGCTTCTGGCCATACCTCAGTCCAATCCGAGATCGATCGTCGAGAGAGTACGTCTCAGCGATTGGCAGGTGCTGCCATTGCCGGGTGAATCGCTGCAGCGCGAACGGGTCGCGGCTCTTTGCAGCGGTTTCGGCCAGTTCGGTCATTGACTGACCCAGACGCTTCGCAACAGCTTCGCCGTTCCCGCTCAACAGGTCGAGGACTTCGCCCTGAATGAGGCGATCATGACGAACGCTTCGCAACGGCTCGGGCTTCAGAAATCGGGGTTCGCCGGACGGGTTGAGCGATTGCAGTTTCGCATAGAACTTCAACGCTAAAACGGGATCGCCGGACGCGACGGCCGCACGCGCCGCTGCATGTCGAAGCTCGATCAACTCTGCGATGGACGATCCTCCGACGAGTTCTTCAGCCTCAGCCTCCACTTCCTGAAGGCGTTGCGGAGGGAGAGTCTCTGAGTTGATCCAGGCCAGAAGCGTCATTGCGTGTTCGCGTTTCACTCGTCCAGAATCCGGCGCCGGATGCAATCCTTTCAGGCGAGCCGCTGCTGCTTCGAACAATCCAGCAGAGCGTTCAAAAACAGCCTGATCGAAAGCACGATCGACTGAGAGGTTCTTCGCTGGGGTCTGCAAGACTGGGCCCTTCAAGGTTGCATCGTCAGCCCGTCGTCGATCTGAAACGGCCGACAACATTGTCCACGTGCTGAGCCGATCCGGGTTCTGCATTACCAGTCGATCGTTTACCGAAACGAGACACCCCGACATCGACTCCAATCGATCGACGCTTTCGGTGATGGTCCCATCTTCACAGTTCACGGCGATCAGCGAGCCACCACGAGCCGGGAAGACGTAGTAAGTCGTTCCTGTCGTCTGTCCACGCTCCGCTGGTAAGCGAACTGTGTAACCCGTCCCAACCGGCTCGCGACACGGCACGTCCCAAAGAACTTCGCATGAAGCAGCATCGAAGACCGCAACCGAATGTCGGCTGAGAACGACGATTCGATCCTCGATCGAAATCAGGTCAACGGGCGACTCGACGCTCAGCGACCAGAGCCGTCTGCCCGTTCGAGGATCGACCGCGACCAGACCTTCGACATCCGGTCCCGCGGCGATCAGAAGTGAACGGGGAACTTCAGACGCTGCGTTCCCGACGGGTGATTCGGTACCTGCCGTTGTCACGCCCAGAATCTTGTGGTCTCGCCACCCTTGCCACCACGGACGTTGCGGGCGAGCGGGCGCGAAAGGCAGCCTCGTTACTTCCAGCGGCATGTCGCCGCGAGATGTTCGCCGGCTCCAGATCACAGAACGAGTTCCCAGATCTACGCCAACAAGCAAACCGGCACCAGTCGGACAGACAAGCACGCCATCAATCAGCGTGACGTGGCAGTCCAGAGTGCGCCAGTCTGAGTCTGCTGGTGAGAGTCGCGCAACTTCGGCAACGTTTAATGACCATTCGATTTTTCCCGTAACACAGTCCGCCGCATAAAGTCGCAACAGGTCATCGACCTGAACGAGCCCGATCATGTGTTGATCAATCTTCGTCGGCAGTCCACAGAAATAGATCTCCGACAGGTTGGCTGCCTTTCTCTCCTGAGAATTGCTGACTTGCCCGAGGGCGGAATCTTCGACAGCCGGCGGCTGATTGATCCTTTGATCATTCGTGCGAGATCCGGTTTCCTGAATCGAGGCCCGGATGGCGTCAGCAGTCAGGTTCCACGCGAGGTCGCCGGTTCGAAGGTGTCGTGCGACGATTCTGTTCTGCGTCTGACTTTGATAACTGCCCCGCGGTCTCAAGCTGGATGGTCCTGAAAACGGACCAGCCAACATCGCCAAACCGGACTCCACTGTGAAAACGCGATCTCCGTCTGTCGCCAGTCGAGACTGCAGAGAATCAACCTGCAAACCTCGGGCGAGTTTCTGCGACATCAGTTCCTGAAGTGACAGGTTCATCGTCAGTCGCGAGGCGCTTTGTCCTGATTCAGACATCGACTCACTCGCCCAAAGCTGTCGACCGGAATCCAGATCGTACGCCGACACGTCAGTCAACGATCGCCGGACGACAACGCCATCAACAACCAACGGTTGGGCTCTCGGAAGAATCGGAATCGACTGTTCAAAGTGCTCGTGCAGCGCGTGCCGAGTGAGGGCCGCCGCCTCGTCGGCCAACCCCGAATCGACCTGCCAGTCGGGATCAGTCAACGACGGGAACAACGTCGCCCGAATTGTCGACTCCGGCAGGCGAGTCGTTGCAACTTCAAAATCGGAGGCACCAGCCCCCTGTGAGACAGATCGGCCCAGCAGTTTCGTTTGGGTCTCGTTCGTCGCGTGCCATGCCTGATGAGCGGCACTCTGATGAGCATGAGCGATGAGCTGCAATGCTGCTTCGCGGTGAGCACCTGCGAGACGAGGCTGCCTGACCAGACGTCGTGCTACGGCTTCGGCCGCTGCAAACTCGCGTCGATCCAGATGCCGGGCGGCGAGATACCGCAATGAATCTCGAGCTGCGTCCGTCATCGGAAAGCGGCCTGGCAACTTCCGTAACTTTTCAAAATCGGAATCTCGAACAGCCTTAAGAAGCTGCAGCGTGGCCAGAGGCTCGGCCTGTCGGCGATAGGAAATCTGTGAGTCGGCAGGCAACAACCCGAGCAGGCGTTCGATTTCGGAGTGGCCATCGCGGTACTCCTGCCAGTCGCCGGCCGCCTGATTCACCAGGACCTGCGACTCTGCCTCACTTTCAGCAGCCTGTCGAAGTTCTGCTACGGCGGACGAGAACTCGCGTTGGGCAATCATTTCTTCGACTCGTCGAAGTCGCTCCTGCAGAAGTCTATCCCGGAGCGGCACGGCTGAATGGCTCAGCGCAGAATTGTTGTCAGTCGCGGATTCGTCCGCTGAGTCCTCAGAAGCTGAGTCCTCAGAAG
>CALDJX010000411.1 GCA_937899075.1 uncultured Planctomyces sp.
TTCGTACGCGTTGCGGAGTGAGCTGTTGCAGAAGACTCCGCTGCGGGAATTGTCTGTCGACGTGCTGATCAATTCTCAGTTGCCATTGCGCAGCGTGAAGTGCCCGACTCATTCGGTTCGGTCTTCGTTTGGTGGACCGGTCGGCGGAGGCGGAGGACCGATTCAGTCAGCTCATCTTGAATTTGCCGGGCAGGAGTATTCACCGACTCGCGACTTTGAAGTGGTCTGCGAGGTTGAGTCGAAGCAGTCGGACGTCGTCGTGATTCCTCATCAGCGAGGCGGCGATGGTTACTTCCTTGCTCAGGTTACTCTGCCCGGAGCGGACGGGAACTGGCAGCGTGAAGTCTTGCCGGACGGCGATCCTCTGGAAGTTCTACTGGTGTGTGACACGTCGGCCTCGATGGATTCCGATAGCCGAAAGAAGCAGAGCGAACTGGTGGCTGCGATTCTGTCGTCGCTTGGGCCGAAGGATAAATTCAACCTGGCGGTGTGCGACGTCGATTGTCACTGGTTGTTTGATGATTCGGTCGCTGCAGGTGTCGACAACGAAAAGTCGATCACAAAAGGTCGTCAATGGTTGAGCGACCGAACGTCGCTCGGTTGGACGGACCTTGATAAAGCGTTTGCGTCAATTGCCGAGCACGCGAGTTCCGGCAGCCATGTGATTTACATCGGCGATGGGATTGTAACTTCGGGCGATGCCGATCCTCAGGCATTTGCGGAACGGCTGAGGGCCGGAGGGCCAAGAGGCGAGGGCCGAAGGGCCGAAGGGCCGAGGGGCAGAAGACGGGCGTCAACTCACAGCCCTCGACTCTCGACTCTAGACCCTCAGCCATCCGACCCACCTTCCACGCTGTTTCAGTCAGCAGCAGCTTCGAGTCGGTCGTGCTGAAAGCGATTGCTGGCGTCGGCGGTGGATCGGTGCGAGCGATCGGTGGCGAGCGGACGCCTCAGACGGTGGCGTTCGAATTGCTCAACGAAATTGCTCAGCCGGGTCTGACGGATGTGAAGGTGGAGTTTCGCGGCCTGCAGGTCGCCGCTGTTTATCCGGAACGGCTGCCGAATCTGGCCGCGGGGACTCAGCAGATCATCGTCGGGCGGTACCTGCCTCGCGGTGGGGATCAGACGGGCGAGATGATCATCACCGGGAAACGCGGGGACGAGGATGTTCGTTATGCGGCTCGAGTTTGGTTGAAAGACGCCGAAGCGGGGAACTCGTTCATTCCTCGGCTGTGGGCGAGAGCTCACATGGACCAGCTTCTGCAGCAGGGGACCAGCCAGTTCATCAAAGACGAGATCATCGGTCTTTCGGAAGAGTTTCACATTATCACGCCGTACACGTCGCTGCTTGTTCTGGAGACGGACGCTGATCGCGAGCGGTTTGGTGTGACTCGGCGTTTTGAAATGCGCGACGGTCAACGCTTCTTCGCCGAGGGGCGAGACAACGCAAAGTACGAACTGCTTCAACAGCAGATGAAGAACGCGGGTGACTGGCGACTTGGGATGCGACGGTCGGTGCTCGCACAGCTCGCTCAGTTGGGGCGAAGTACCCAGGAGATGCAGCAGTTGCGTCAGTTGTTTGAACAACCGGCTGGATACGGAGGGCTCGGCGAAGTCGAACGGATGATGGCTATCACTAGCACGGCGTCGATGATGCCAGTGTCGGGCGGGGTCGGTTTTCAACAGCTCGGCAGATCCAGCGGCTCGATTTCGCAGCGTGGCATGTCGAACTACGGCTTCTATGACGAAGGCAGTGGTGGATTCGGTGGCGGAAGAATGTCGACGCGGACGGCGTTGGACGAGTTGACTGCCGTGGTGGCCGGCGACGCGACTGGCCTGTGGGATATGAATGGAGAGAGGCAGGACATGGAGGGCGATGGTGAAATGCTGGGGTCCGATGACGAAGAGTTCCTGGACCTCGATAAAAGTTTTGACGGCGGACAGAACAGTGCGATGAGCGATCTTCGAAGCTCTCGGCTAAGCCCGTCGTTCGAATTAAGACTCAAGAGTGAAAAGTCATCCTTCAGTGGGTTCACGACCGCCTCTGCTCGACCGTCAGTTTTCAAGAAACTGTCTGAGGAACTTCAGCAAAACATCAGAAGTGCCCGCCAACAGCCGTGGGCAGGTCGATCGAACGGGTATTACAACGGTGCGGAATATGTGAACTGGGTCGGCCAGTTGTTCCCGGATCTGCCGGGAGTTGTTCCGCCGCAGAAATCCGCGGTCGAATCAACATGGTCAGAAGATGCACTGGCCGTCTCAAACAGTCTGCTGCGAAAAGATGCTCTGGCCGGGCTGAAGGTGTCGTTGGAGATTCGTTCGAAGGCGGAAGTCTTTGACGCTCGCTGGGGCGGGCGGAAGACGTCGGAGCAGGCGACGATCGAGTTGATCGCTAAAGATCGGTGGCTGCGAAGTTCAGCGTCGGCTCCCGAGCAGTCGATCGTTCACTGGTGCGACGGTGAAATTCGAGGCGTGTTGAGCAAGGCATTCCTGCTGGGGCGAGTTCGGGAACCGAACCTGGACGATCGGAAGACGGTATCAAACGCCGCCGCTCCGTGGTCGCAGTCGCCGTTGCACGAACACTTTGCCAGTTACGATGCCAGCGTGCAGAAACAGGGCGATCGCACGGTCCTTCTGTTGTCGCTGCATGACCGGCCGACGAGTCAGGTTCGAGTGACGATTGATTCTGAACGAAATGTCGTGCTCAGTGTTGAGCATCTGAATGAAGACGTCGTGACGTCGCGGACCGTCTACGGTCCGTATGAAGAAGTTGCGGGGCTATTGTGGCCGGGCTCGAAAGAGACCTTCGACGGTAAAGGTCGTCGCAAGGCGATTGACCGTTACTCGGTGACAGTGCTCGATGCCGAGCCGTTCGGAAAGCGGTTTGCGGTTGAGCTGTCGGATCGCGAACAGACGCAGTTCATCACGGAGCCGCTTCCGTCCGTACGCAAGGCTGAAGTGGCAGTCGCCGATGGCTCGGCAGGATTCGAAGAACGGCTCGTTCTGCTGCTGAGGTCTTCGTGGATTCAGCAGTGGGACGACGCTCTGACGCAGCTTGACCATCTGGAAAAGCTTGCCGCCGACAAACAGGGCATGCGTTGGGTACGTGCCGCAGTTCTGAAAGCCGCCCGTCGAAATGAAGATGTGCGGCAACTGCTGCTGGCTCGGAGTGCGGAACTGGTCAAGGGACGCGCCGACGATTATTTCCTGGCGAAGTCTGTTCTTGACGAAGCCACGCGGGTGGCGGCTGCGGAAGAGCAGTTGACGATTCTGGATTCGTTGCGCCCGGTGTTTGAACGTCAGCCGGCGCACGACCTGGGTTTAAGAGACTGGCAGACTCGACGAGTGGCGCTTCTTCGGCAACTCGGCCGCAACGACGAATTCATCGCAATGCAGAAAATTGTGGCGGAGAATTCTCCGTGGGATGCGAACGTGCAGGGGCGTTACGCTCGCGATGTGGCTGGGACAGGCGATTTTGAAGGCGCGTATCAGTGGTTGCGGAAGGAGCTTGACCGAGACTCAGAACGCAACGATTACGAGATCAGCCAGTTGCGACAGGTCTACGCCGATCTTCTGAAGCAGCAAAACCGGTCGACTGAGCTGGTCGAGTTTTTGAAGGAATGGGTCGACGCTCGGACTGAGGATCAGCAGCTATACGCTCAGTATTTCGAAGCACTCGGCCTGGCGAATCGTGACAAGGAAGCGGATGAGACTGCCGGCAAGTGGCTGGTGGCCGGTCGTGTTCCGGACGAGTTGGTCGGTGCTGACCTGGCCCGATTCAACGCCAGCCTGTCATACGCACTTGGGCAACGGCACAACCACAGCATCAGCTACATTCTGCCGGAGTGGCTGACGCATTTAGCCGAGACCTGCCGGTTTTTTCTGCGGCATGAGCATCACTTTGCTTTCGCCAAACGAATTCTCGACGCGTACTACTTTCAACAGACCGACGAGTTCGACCAGCTCATCGTCGAGGTTGCTGCGATCCTCAAGGCCGACGCCGACAAGTTGCCGATCGATGCGGCACGGCCGATGGTTAGCTGGTGTATCGGGAAGTCGAAGCTGACGACTGATGACTGGATCGAGATTGCAGAAACGCTCACGGCTCGTTGGTCCGCTCTTGAAAAACGGGTAGAGCGGCAGTCGCTGGGTTATTCGATTGTCGAGATCTACAGAGCGAAGTCGCGCGACGACAGACTGCTGCCGTTCATGCGGGAGCGGATCGTGAAAGCGAACGCGTTGAAGGAAAGCAACGCGGCGATGTTCACCGTCGAACTGTTCAACGAGCTGTTGACTCGAACATGGAGCGAAGAAAACGAACTCGAAGCCTTCGCTCTGTTGGATTATGTGTCGGCTGCGGAATCGATGGTCGTTCGGACGACGGCTCAGGTCGAGTCGTTGCATCGCCTGGTGGATGCGATGTTGGCGGCACGGTTTAAGGCGTCGATGACGAAGTTGCACGATGAAGGACATCCCGAAGAGCTGACGCGGACTGAATTATCGGCGAAGCAGATTGAATTTCAGAAAGCCGCGCGAACCGAGATGGCTGACCGACTGGCTGACGAAGCCGTGAAACGGTCAGCTCTTGACGGAGATACGGGATGGGTTTCCACCATTCTTCGTGACTGGCTGCTGGTCGAACGAATGTATCTCGACGTGCGTCTGGGACGGAATCAGCAGGAAGTCGTGGCCGAATGCTGGAAGATTCTGGGAGATTCGCCGCCGGCTTCGCCCACCGAAGAGGAATTGGAAACTCTCGATGCTGACGCGGTGAAGCAACTCGTTCTGAACGATCTGTTGCGGAGTCGAGCGTTGGCGACGTTGACGAATCTGGCCGTGCGGCGTTCTGCTCCGAAGGGACTGGCTGATCGAGTGTTGAAGTACATCGACGCGGCGATCGAACTGGAACAGGCTGAGACGTCGGATGAAGGCGACGAGGCCTTCGACTGGAAGGCGAAGAAATTCGGTTTACTGGTTGCGATGGACCGTCCGGACGATCTTGAAGTTGCTCTGCGAAAGTGGATTGGCACCGACGAGCACGTTGCTCCGTGGCAGCTGGCTCTCGGGCGATTACTGGCGGAGCGCGGGCGAATCGACGAAGCGATTCCGCTGTTCGAAGCTGTCGAGAAGAAGTCACCGCTTTCGCCGACTGATTACGAGACACTCGCGAACTGGTATCTGGTTTCGGATCGCCGACCAGATTACGAACGGGCCAAGGTCGAGTCGTTCCAGGTCATGCAGGAGCACCAGATCAGCAACTGGATTAACCAGAGGCTGTATCCGTGGCAACGTTCCGACACGGAGTTGCCGAGCGAACTCGATGAACGCGTGCTGTTTGCATTCAAAGCGCTCTTCAAGAAGTCGCAGCACCCTCAGAGTTACACGCATCAGCTAATGAGTTTCTATCAGGCGTGTCGCGATTTCCGACTGCTGCAGGTGATTCCGGATATTGTCGTTGGCCGCACGCCTCAGCAGGTGTATATAGTTCTGAAGAATCTTCAGTCAAACCTGCTGGTGGAACTTCGG
>CALDJX010000412.1 GCA_937899075.1 uncultured Planctomyces sp.
CAACGTCCGCCTTGCACCGAGCCGCGTACGTTGTCTCCGGCGGAGAAGTCGTCGGCCAATGGGAGATTGCATCGCGAGACCGCTGGATCACGATTTAGGCGATTTCTCGCGCAGTCCGTAAGGTGGCCACAGATGGACGCAGATAAACGCAGATCATTCCGACCCGCATCTGCGCTTATCTGCGAGCATCTGCGGCTGTTTTAATTTTTCCATTGAGTTCTGAAGTCGGTCAACAATTTCGCGACACAAAAAAACGGCGGGAAGAACAAGTGTCTTCCCGCCGTTTCGTTTTTGATAGCTGCTCGTTGCAAGGTGCAGTCGAGTTCCCAGCTTCTCTCTTTGGCTACTCTTTTTCGTCGGCTTTGATCTCAAACTTCTCAGCGGCGGCTTTGACGTCGCCGAGATCCGTTTTTGCTCCAGCTTTGATCGTGGCCTTCATGGCTTTGTCGAGATAACCGACTCGCTCCTGCCAGACGACAAAGGTGTAGTCGCCAGCTGGAAGTTTCGGGATCGAGAACTTGCCATCGGCGTCGGTAACCGTCGCGTAAGGATGATCGACGACCAGCCAGTAAGCCTGCATCCACGCGTGGATGTCACACTTCACCTGCATCGGCAGCGGTTCTTTCATATTGAACTTCGGCATCTTGATTCCGACCCGATCGTTCGGGGCAACGATGAAGTTCTGGCCTCCGTTGAAAATTGGGTAGGTGTGTGTGTTGTGCGGGACGTTGTCGCCTGATTTGACGACCACCTGCTGGTCAATCCGTACGACCATCGCGTGCGGGTTGAAGACGCATTCCTTCTGGTCGAAAACAACCTCAGCGTCCTTGCTCTTGGCGAGTTCCGGATGGATGTCGCTCGACGAAACTTTCTTCAGGTAAACGAAGACGTGCTGAATGCCTTTGTTCTTCGGATTGATGACCAGCGAGTCGTTGACTGTGTCTTTAATCGCACAGCAAGCGGGGAGCTTGGCTGCCGGTTCGGTCTTTTTGATTTTCGGCAGCAGCTTGGGGACGTCGCCGTCAAAAACAATTCGGCCAGTCAGGTCGCCGTAGCCGTCGGCAGCGAATGATTGAGTGGTCAGGCCAGCGACGACTGCCGCAAGCAGGACGGCGATCAGGCGGAAACGTGAAAGCATTTTAAATCTCCTGAAAACTGTTTCGGCGGCATCGGCAGATGACCTCGGTGTGGAGAACGTTCCCGACCGGTTGACCTGACGAAGAAACCACCTGAACGAGGAATGGGGGTTATTGATGTCTTGCCCGAGGTACGCCTCGGATCAGAAAACCGCGATACCAATT
The DNA here is from genome assembly GCA_937899075.1 of uncultured Planctomyces sp. Classification (GTDB taxonomy): domain Bacteria; phylum Planctomycetota; class Planctomycetia; order Planctomycetales; family Planctomycetaceae; genus JABMPE01. The sequence continues at coordinate 1,302 of CALDJX010000412.1, forward strand.
TGTAGATGCCGCACCTGAATTTGCCAGTATTCTGCGAGATCGTTTTCTGACAGTAATGCCGAACATTTCCGAAAATCGTACACGCCGATCGGCTGTTGAAATTCGGGATTGGGTAGCCACTAGAAAAGGAAGGATCCGGGCGAGTGGCCGGCTGTCAGGGGTGTTCGAGAATGACGATCAGGCGGGAATCGCTGACTGTTATGCGATCTTTAGCCAGCGTACAGTCTGAAACAATTGATTGCGAGTAAACCGGCCCAATCCTCAGCAGCGACGCCACTTACATGAAAAGTCTTCGATGCGTTGTGGTCGGTTGCGGACGCATGGGACTGGCTCATGCCGAGCGGTTGGCCGCCGATCCGCGAGCCTCTCTCACGGGATTCTTCGATGCCGACCGAGACTCGGCGACGCAGCTTCGAGACCTGTTCGCTCCGGACGCGGAAGTGTTCGAGTCGGCTGAGGAAGCGTTTTCCCAGGCCGATGCGGACGCGGCGATCATTTGCACGCCGACGTCGCTGCACGCTTCTCACGTAAAAGCTGCCGCCCGACACGATCTGCATGTGCTGTGCGAAAAACCGCTCGGAGCAACACGGGACGAGATCCTTGACCTGATCGACCTGTCGCACAGCCGCAGCGACCTTCATTTCATGCTCGGCTATCAGCGACGCTTCTGGGCAATCTATCGTCGGATGAAGGAAGAAATTGAATCCGGCCGCTGGGGCAACATCGTCGGCGTGACGGCCGTCAACACGGAACGCTGGCAGCAGACAATCGCCGGCACCTGGCGGGACGATCCCGACATCAACTACGGAGGCTACCTCGGCGATGCCGGCAGTCATCGACTCGATAATCTTTTCTATTTGACGGGACTCAGCCTTTCCGAGTTGGCGGCACGCAGTACGAAATCCGGGAGCCGTGTTGAGATCGTGACGCTCGTAAACGGGGAACTTCGAGACGGAACGAATCGCGAGGTGCCGTTCTCGCTGTCGTTCGTCGGTAACTCCAACTCGTTTCACGAGGAGCTGTTCATTCACTGCGAGAAGGCTGACCTCATCGTCCGGGACTTTCAGTTCTTCATCGGCCAGGACGACAAAGTTAAATTGGTCGAGTTGCCGCCCGAACAGAGCGGCCGGGAATCAACTCAGAACCCGGTGAATGGATTCCTCGATCTCGTCTACGGAGCCGCCGAAAATATCTCACCGTTCGAATGCGCGCTCCCGGTGTTTGACATGACGACCGCCATCCTGGACTCTGCCCGGTCACGCAACTCGTAGGTCAGGCTCCGCCTGACGAAGTCACCACGGAACGTGTTCAAAATACTTCACGATTTGCTCGAGCTCAGGTAACCCGACGCGTGAGCGAGGGATGTAAACTGAACGATGTCCCTCGCTGACGCGTCGGGTTACCTCAGGGAAGTTATTTCGGACACGTTCCTACGACAAAAAGTCACCACGACGATATGAGGAATCCTCAACATGTCCGGCTTTCAACGCGGCCTTGCCGCACTGATCATGACTGCAGTCGTGGCAAACGCTTCGGCCGCAGACTTGAGTTCGCAGCTCAAGGATGTCCGCAGTGTTTCTCGCGAGGGACAAGGCAACGAAGCCGCGGCCGCTGCGGTGCGATCATTGTCCGCCGCTTCGGCGAATGATCTCACTCAGATCCTGGCGGGCTTCGAAGGCGCATCACCGCTCGCCGCCAACTATTTGAGAAACGCTGTCGAGTCTGTCGCCGATCGACATCTCGCCGCAAAGAAGCCATTTCCGGCGAAACAGCTCGAAGCTTTCGTGCTGGAACGATCCAACGATCCGCGGGCACGACGTCTGGCATTCGAAGTTCTTGAAAAAGTCGACGCGACCGCTGGCGACCGACTGATCCCAAAGATGCTGCTTGATCCGAGCCCCGAGTTCCGCCGAGACGCGGTTGAGCGATTGGTCGCCGAAGCGGAGTCGCTGGACAAAGATTCGGCCGACAAAGCAAAGCAGGTTTATCGCCAGGCACTGTCTGGCGCGACGGACTCTGACCTTGTGAAGAAGATTTCGAAGTCGCTGAAGGAGATGGGTGATGAGGTCAACCTTGTCAGTCATTTCGGATTTCTGACCGACTGGCGCATCGTTGGGCCGTTCGACAATCGCGAGTTCATTGGCTTTGACATTGCTTACGCCCCGGAAAATGAACTCGACTTCGCTGCGAAGCTCAAAGCTAAGGAAGGCGAAGTTGCCTGGGGCGAGATCACCACTTCCGACGAGTTCGGCATCGTCGACATTGCCAAGTCGGTCGCTCCTCACAAAGGAGCGGTGATGTACCTCGCGACCTCGTACGAAGCCGCTGCCGATCGCAACGTCGAGTTCCGGTTTGGAACTCCGAACGCCTGGAAATTGTGGGTCAACGGTGAATTCCTGTTCGGCCGGGACGAATATCACCGCGGGATGGCCATCGACCAGTACCGCGTTCCGGCGAAGTTGAACGCCGGCAGGAACGTCATCCTGTTGAAACTTTGTCAGAACGAGCAGGAAGACGACTGGGCACAGCGTTACCAGATTCAGATTCGAGTCTGCGATCCGTCCGGCGTCGCCGTCTTGCCGGTGAATTCAGACTCACGGTCGACGACTGGCTTGATCCCTGCAACGGGAGGAGCAAAGCCGAACGATGCTGGCAGCATCGTCAACGTTGCTGACGCTGCCAGCGTCAGTGGCAATTTCTCATTTGCCGGACTCGAAGAAGGAGCTTCCGAATGACCCACCTGAAAAATTCTTCAGCCCGGCGAATCGTTCTGCTGTTTACTTCTGTCGTTTCGGCCACTTGCCTGACAGGCGCCGACTGGTTGCAGTTTCGCGGCAACGATGTTTCGGGAGTCTCAGCGTTGTCCGAGATCCCGACGACGTGGTCCGATTCTGAGAACGTCTCGTGGAAAGTTGATCTGCCTGGCCGTGGCGCATCCAGTGCTATCGTCATTGGCGATCAGGTCGTCGTGACGGCGAGCAGCGGTTTTCGGCAGGACCGTCTGCACGTCCTGTCATTTGACCGGGCGAGTGGTAACAAAGTCTGGGAGCGTCAGTTCTGGGCGACTGGCCGGACAATGACTCATCAGAAAATGTGCGTGGCGACTCCGACTCCGGCTTCCGATGGAAAACGAATCTTCGCGTTTTACTCGAGCAACGATGTCGTCTGCCTGGACCTCGACGGAAACCTTCTGTGGCTGCGAGGTCTGACTCACGACTTTCCCAACGCCAGTAACAGCCTCGGCATGTCGTCATCGCCGATCGTCATCGGCGAGACGCTGATCGTGCAGGTTGAGAACGACGCGGAGTCTTTCGCGACAGGCCTCGACACTTCCAACGGCAAGGCACGCTGGAAGAAGGTTCGACCAAAGAAAGCCAACTGGTCATCACCGACGTTCTGGCAGAATGGTGAATCAGACGCCGTTGCTCTGCTTCAGTCATCAGCCGGGATCGAAGCGGTCAATCCAGGAACGGGCGAGACGCTTTGGAAGTTCGGCGACGGCGCGTCAACGATTCCGTCGTCGGTCGTCACCTCCGATGCTCTGTTGATTCCTTCGAACGGGCTGACCGCCTTGCGACTGGGTGAGCCGATCGATGATGCAAAGGGCTCGCCGGAAGTTCTCTGGAACGATTCAAAACTTGGTCCCGGAACGTCGAGCCCCATCGTTGTCAACGGAAAAGTCTTCGTCGTGAACCGAGTCGGTGTCCTGCAGGCCGCTGACGTGAACACGGGCAGCCTGCTGTGGCGACTCCGTTTGAAAGGCCCATTCAGCGCGACTCCGGTCGCCGCCGGAAACCACTTGATTCTCTTCAACGAAAAAGGCGATGCCCAGGTCGTCGACATCAGCGGAGCGGAAGGCGAAATCGTCGGCGAGAACACGGTGGGAGAAACGATCCTCAGCACCCCGGCGATCGCCGACAACGAAATGTTCGTCCGCAGCGACGGCCACCTCTGGAAGATCGCGAAGTAGAAGATTTAATCGCAGAGATTCGCCGAGGACAGACGCAGAGGTCGTTGAGAACTTTTCGGGACCAGCAAATTGGAATGGCGCTGAATTGTCTTTCCATTTTGCGACTACGTCTTTCCCGCGCAAGCGGGAGTCCAGGTATCGCGGTTGAACCCGGTTCCCCCCTGTTTTTATACGTAAGTCGGTCAGCTGTTTGCGGCCCAACGGCCCAACGGGCCAGCTCTATGACAGCCCAAGGCATCGCCTTGGGGATTTCGCC
>CALDJX010000413.1 GCA_937899075.1 uncultured Planctomyces sp.
TGCTTCCTCGACGGTGACCGGGTGGAAATTAATCGCCGGTGGCATCACTAAGCTAGCCCCGGATCATAGGCCGTGCGACCGACCAGGGAATCGTTGTGACCTGACCAGAGTCGAGTTCGTCGATTCGTTTGCTGATCTCATCATTCCATTCAGCCTGAACGGTCGCAGCGTCGTGGTCGGGTTCGAGGCTTTCAAACAGGCTCGCCGCAAGTGCCTCTCGCTCTGGACCGGATAACCCAAGAGCTTTCTCAAGCAACTGTTTTGCAATTGGCGTCATGAAGTGGCCTTCACATTCGACCGACGATGTTCATTCCAGCAGGACTATCTTGAACATTGGAAACAAGTCATGCCAACCCAAACTTACGTACCCGTCATGAATCAGGAACTGGATACAAAGTGTGCTACGTCGTTGCCGACGCTGCCAGCGTCGGTCCGAAGCTGGCAGCTTCGGCAACGGTGAATTGGTCGATCAACCAACCGGCGGTGGAGGTGGGGGTGGTGATTGAGCGAAGGCGGCCGCGAGTTGCGGGACTTCTTTGGCGGCTTTCCAGCCGTCCATGCCGGCTGTCCAGACGAGCGTCGTTGGGCTGACCTGGCCGGAGCTGACGCCTTGAGCGATCTGCTGCGGGGTGAATGGTCCTTGAGTTTGACCATCAACCGCAACGTGGAACGCCTGTTGAGGTGGCGGCGGTGGAGGAGCTGCATGACCGGACGCTGGTGCCGCTCCGCCAGCCATGGGGTTGCCGGCTCCGCCCATGAAGCGGTTGGCCATGGCGAAGCCCATACCAAGGCCCATGCCGTCAGATGCTCCGCCACCTCCTTCATTTTCGGCGGCGGCCTGCATGGCGTTGCCCATCTGGTAGGCCTGGAACTTGTTCATGTCGCCGATGACGCCCATGCTCGTTCGCGTGTCGAGTGCTTTCTCGACAGCCTCGGGCAGCGACACGTTGACAATCATCATGTTCGTGACTTCGAGGCCGTACTCGTCATCGATTCGCTCGTTGACGACTGCTTTGAGACTGTCACCCATTTCTGTGTAGCGAGCGGCGAGGTCCAGCGCGGCGACTTTCTGCTCACCCAGCATGTCGGCGAACGACGAGTTGATGATGCCTCGCAGAAGTTCGGTGACTTCTTCAGCCTCGAATTCGCTGTCAGTTCCGACGAGTTCTTTCAGCAGGATTTTCGGATCGATCGCTTTCAGGGTGTACGTGCCGAAAGCTCGCAGGCGGATTGGACCGAAGTCGGCGTCGCGCATCATGATGGGGTTGGGAGTGCCCCACTTCAGGTCCGTGATCTGCGATGTTCGGATGAAGTAAACTTCAGCTTTGAACGGGCTGTCGAATCCGTGCTTCCAGCCAGCCAGCGTGCTGAACAGCGGCATGTTGTCCGTGCGGAGTTCGTAATGGCCGGGTTCAAAGACGTCGGCCAGTTCGCCTCGATGAACGAAGACCGCCAGTTGGCCCGGGCGGACAATCAGGTTGGCTCCGTTTTTGATCTGATTGTGGTAGCGAGGAAATCGCCAGACGAGTGTGTGCTGTGAGTCGTCGACCCACTCAATAATGTCAACAAGTTCGCCACGAAGCTTATCGAACAATCCCATCTGCGATTCTCCTGAATGTTCAGCGGTTGTTTGGTTTCAAAGTGGTGATTCGAATGACGCCGCCGATGCGTCGGAAGTCACGCCGGGAAGGCTAGCACCTGAGTTGGCGGAACTCCAGAACGGTTGCGTCGACGGCGAACGTGGATTGCCGTCGTTGGATCATTCGGTCTCAACGGGGTAAGTCGTTGAGGGTGGGGATCCTGCCCAGACGGGTTGCGGGCGGCTATCTGTCCTCGCTTGACTGACGTTCGCAATCGGGCAGGCCTGCTTGTGCTGCGAATGCTGGTTCGTCGTTTTTTTCTGCAAAGTCAGCATATCCACTTGAGTTTGTCTTTTGTGAAGGTAGTATCCGGCTCGCGTGGGTAACTCACCCATTGTTCTTTCTCAATTCGATTGAAAGTGGGTTTTGAGCCCAATAGGATGGCTGGCTTCCTGCCAAATCCGGCACGGAGCAGCCAATACGTGGGACTCGAAATGTCGGCACCTGAAACATTCATCCAGGGTGAAGTGAAGCGAGCGATCGACGATCGTTTTCGCATCACGCTTCCGCCCGAGATGGCTCAGGCGGTGACCGACGAATCCGGGCAGACCATCATTACGAAGGAACGCTACGGGTGCTTGAGTCTCTGGCAGGCTGACGAATGGCGATCTCGGTTGGAACGAGGTGTTGGAGTTATTCGCAGCAAGATTGAGGCGGGAGCGATGGAGCAGCGTTGGAGCGATGTTCAACGCATGGGCCGTCTTCTTTCGACGAGATCGCGAGAAGTGCAGATTGCCAACCGTTCGCGAATCCTTATTCCTGAAGGCTTTCGCGAGTTCCTCGACGTCGCGGCTGGCGGCGAGGTGATGATTGTCGGTGCCGGAATTTGCATCGAGATCTGGAATCCAACAGCGTGGCTCGAAACCCTCCGTGAAGATATGCCGGAATTTGGAAGCATGTTCAAGGAGTTGGTCGTTTAAAGCAGTGAAGCGGACTTAACGAGGGATCGTTTACGACCAGCCAGGGGGCAACCGTCGCTAGGGAAGGCGGTTTTTATTTTTATTTGCCGGAGTCGCTCGACGCTGATTTGATTGTCGAGTCGCATGGCTTGCTTGCTTCAGCTTCACACTTTCAGTCTCCAATCGGCCACCTTTGCTGGCCCGCTCTGCCCATGGTGTTGAGGAGTCACTCACTCGTGCCCCTCGATCCCGACCGCCTCCACACGTTGATCCGGCACCACCACCCACGGATCAATCAGGGAACACACCATTGGCAGGCGGACCAGCTTTTTTATGCGCGGGCACATTTCTGTGCGCCACTCGAGATACCCGCGGGATAGCGCAGCGATGTTGTCGCGTTTCGTGGCTTCCCGTACGGTACGAGGCGCGTTTCCGCACGTTTTTCCGCTCGGCTGATCGTGCTCAGGTTGTTGTGTCCGGGCCCGCGGGGTCTGGTTTGTATTTCGGAGATATCGTCATGAGCAGAATCGACGCTGAAACTCCACGCCTGGCGAAGATCGGTGTCGGCACGGCAATCGTATGTTGCCTGCTTCTGGTTGCTGGATGCTCGGGGGACTCTGTCGACGACGATGCGAAAGTCAGTGACCCCGTACCTCAGGCGCCAGCCGACGATCCTGCCACGATCAATACGTACGCTGAGGAGCCAGCCGAAACTGAGCGACCCACCACTCCGGGCGAAACCCCTGCCGAAACGGGAACGCTTGCTGGCGTCATTTCTTTTGAGGGCGAATTGCCTCCGCCTCGCGTCATCCAGGCAACGAAAGACCCGGACATCTGCATGAAGGGCGAAGGAGCAGTGCAGGATGTACGCGTTAAAGATGGAAAGCTCGCCGGCGCCGTTGTCGAGTTGAGTGTTCGAGGTGCCAGGGGAAGCATGGATTCTCCGAAAGATGGCTTCGTCATCCGTCAGAAGGATTGCCGATTTACCAATCCGACAATCGTTGCCTACGACGGTGCAGAACTGACGATCTACAACGATGATCCCATTCAACATAACGTCAACTCGGGACAGTGGAATCAGATCCAGGGGCCAGGGCCGGACCCGATAAAACAGAAGATCAACTTCAGCGGCGTGCCGTTTCTTCGAATAACCTGCAACATTCACAACTGGATGGAGACGTGGGTCTATGTTGCTCAGTCGAAGTTTCATGCGATCAGCGGCGAAGACGGAACGTTCAAGATCGACGGCATTCCGCCGGGCAAGTACCGAGGGTATGTGATCCACCCGACGCTCGGTAAGCAGCGGGTGTCGGTAACGATCGAAGCCGGTCAGATTCAGGAAGAGAGTTTCGTTTTCAAAGCTCCGTGACCTTGTCGTGATTCGTCTATCGAAAAATATCATGTAGGTCAGGCTTTGCCTGACGGAGTCGACCAATGGAATTAACCACAGAAGGAACGGGAAAACACAGAAGACAATAACCATTTTTCCGAGCAGTTCCGTGTTTTTCGTGGTTCAAACGGCACCCTGTTTTTCGATAGTCACCCTATCCCACTAGAAGAATTTCTGATGTCGAGGATTTTCGGGACACTGACAATCCTGCTGGTCGCCGCTTCGAGCGTTGCGTTCGCGCAAGGCCAGCCTCGGCCGCTTGCGGTTCTGCCGGCACTCGGAAAGACGCTTGATCCGGCACAGGTTGATCTGGGCCGACAGCTATTCTTTGATCCGAGATTGTCCGGCGATGCAACACTCAGTTGCGCGACCTGCCACTCGCCTGACCATGGTTGGGCCGACGGGCTCGCTCTTTCGAAAGGCTACCCAGGCACACGTTACTTTCGAAACACGCCAACGATCGTTAACGCCGCTCTCGGTCGGCTGATGTATTGGGATGGTCGGTTGCCATCATCTGATCTGCCGACGCTTGTCCGTGATCACATTTCCGAAGCACACTTTCTTCAGGCTGACGGTCGGCTGGTCATCGAGCGAATGCGTCAGATTCCGGAATACGAGCGTCAGTTCAATTCATCATTCGGCGGCGAGCCGACCTACGGTCGAATTCTGAATTCCGTGGCGGCGTTCGTCAGCAGCCTGACTTCGCAGGATGTCCCGTTCGACAAGTTTCTGGCCGGTGACGAGGTTGCGATTTCGGATGCTGCCAAACAAGGTCTTCAGCTTTTCAAAGGCAAAGCCGGCTGCATTCAATGCCACGACGGACCAATGCTGAGCGACGGAAAGTTTCATTCACTCGGCCTGACCGCCAACCCGGCGATCTTTCAGGATCCCTTGCGACACGTCACGTTTCGTCGGTTCTTCCGAACGCTGGGCGTGCCGGACTACTCATCGATGCGGCAGGACGCCGGTTTGTACTGTGTGACGAAGGTCAAGCACGACCGCGAGCTGATGCGGACTCCGACGTTGAGGGAAGTTTCGCGGACGGCACCGTACATGCACGATGGTCAGTTGCCGACTCTTGAGTCTGTGGTGAACTTTTACAACTCCGGCGGTGGAGTACGAGCATCGAAAGACGCTCGACTGAAGCCGCTCGGGCTGTCCGATGCCGAGCAGGCAGACCTTGTCGAGTTTCTAAAAACGCTATCCGGAAAACCGATCAACGTCGCCAGGCCGGAACTGCCGAAGTATCAGCTTCGCAAGTTGGGAGAGAATTAAACGATGATCTCCACGATGCTCAATTCTGACCGACATTTCGATGTATTCAGGCGATTCGGTGTCGTCTGCGGTTTGACGATTCTGCTGGTATTTTCCGGCTGTGGAAAGAAAAAAGAAACCGTTCCGTCTACGAAGTCGACTCCGGCACCTGAGAACGAAGTGTTGTTAGATTCCGCCTCGACTGTTGGGGCATCCGAATCTGTCGTCGCTTCTCAAAAAAATGGTGGAATGGCCGGCGGCGACTCGGTGAAACTGGCTCCAGATACGAGCAGCGGTAACGCTGAAACGTTTGGAATTAAAAAGGCCGCCTTCTTCCGTCCGCTGGCTGAGCTGCCAGACGTCCCGGTGCCTGCCGATAACCCGATCACTCAGGCGAAGGTCGATCTCGGACGATTGCTCTTCTTTGATAATCGGCTGTCCGGTGATGCCGGGACAAGTTGTGCATCGTGTCACGATCCGCGTCTTGGCTGGGGCGATGGCCAGGCACTTTCAAGAGGCTACGCGGGCACACAGCACTGGCGAAATTCGCAGACGACGATCAACTCTGCTTTCTTCACAAAGTTGTTCTGGGCGGGTGAGGCCCCGAGTCTTGAAGCTCAGGCAAAGAGTGCCATTACTGGTAACCTCGCCGGCAACGGCGACACGGTGATGATCGAAGAACGACTCGCGTTGATGCCCGAATATGTAGTCCGTTTCAAGGACGCTTTCGGAGTCCATGAACCGTCGTTCGATCTGGTGTTGAAGGCAATCGCGTCTTTCGAGCGGGTGGAGATGATCTCCCGCGACAGTCCGTTCGACGAGTATCTTGCCGGTGACAAAGACGCACTTTCCGACGATGCGAAAAAGGGCCTGGCCTTGTTCCAGGGGAAGGCTCGCTGCATCGCCTGCCACAACGGTCCACTGATGAGTGACGAGAATTACCACTTTCTCGATCTGCCAGAAAACAAACTCTTCGAGAAGGATCCGCTGCGTCAGGTCGCGCTGCGATATCAGCACTACATTCGAGGCGTGCCCGAAGAAATTTACCGCAACGCCGACTCGGACCTGGGGCTTTACTACACGACAAAAAAGGACTCAGACCGCGGCCGATTCCGAACTCCGTCGCTGCGATACCTGGATTACACCGCTCCGTACATGCACAACGGAGTCTTCGGGACGGTGGAAGACGTGATCGACTTTTACGACCGGGGTGGCGGCGATGATTCTTCTCAAAGCTCGTTGATCAAACCGCTCAACCTGACTCAGGACGAGAAGTTTGAACTCGCTGAGTTTCTCTACTCATTAAGCGGCAGCGAGATTCGGATTCAGACCCCAAAGCTGCCCGAGTACCAGGCCGTCGTCAATTGAGTATTCAACAGCCGTTGGCAACTCTTCCTTCAACAGGCCACTCAAACGAAAGATCAGTCGCCATGGCTGAACATTCCACCGGATCGACGGAACCATGCGGAGCGTCCTGCGTTTCGCGGCGGTTGTTTATGGCTGCCAGCGGTGCGGCGACGGCAACGCTTTTGCTGGGCGACGTTTTTCCCGGCAAGGTTGTGGGGCAGGACGCCGGAGCGAAGGTGGAAGTGACGAAACTTCCTCGCAAGCAGATCGCTCAGTTGTCGAAACTCGTTGTCGATCAGCCGGTCGCGTTTAACTATCCCGGAGATGGTGATCTTACAAGCTGCATTCTTGTGAAAACCGGCGAGACGGCAGGTGGCGGAATCGGAGACGCGCAGGACATTGTTGCCTTCAGTGCTCGATGCACTCACATGGGCGGCGATCTGGACGGGCTTTACAACGCCGAGCACAAAGTCGCTGGTCCTTGTGGTGAGCATCTCACAACTTTTGATCTGACAAGACACGGGCTGGTCGTCGCGGGCCACGCCACGCAGGCCTTGCCACAGGTCATTCTTGAGCTTGATGGAGATGACATTTTTGCCACGGGAATTGTCGGCCTGTTGTACGGATACGCGGCCAATGCTTAGCAATTAGTAATACTGGGTGCGTCTCGACGCACCGGATCAAACGACAATCGCTTGGAAAGGTTCGTCTAGCCGCACTCTACGGATATTTCGAACGGACCTTCGAGAACGTCAACCAGAACGATCAAGATGAATCAGTATCAGCCGACGAGTTCTGTCCTGCTGCCTCCTAAAGATGCCAAGGTCGTCACGACGGCGTGTGACTACTGCATTGTTGGGTGCGGTTACAAGGCGTTTGTCTGGCCTGAAGGAACTTCTGGCGGGCAGGCTGCGGATCAGAATGCGCTGGGTGTTGATTTTCCAGTGGCCGAGATGTCTGGTTTGTGGGTCAGCCCGAACGAAATCAGCTCGTGCATGGTCGATGGAAAACGGCACCATCTTGTCGTTCTGCCGGATCCCGATGCGACCGTCGTCAACGTTGGCGGCAATCACTCAATTCGCGGCGGATGTCTCGCGAAGAAGGCGTACGATCCGCAGGGACGAACAGCCGACCGACTCCACGATCCGATGATGCGAGTCAACGGTGAGCTGGTTCCTGTTTCGTGGGAGACGGCGATCGAGGTGATGGCTCAGCTCAGCGAGTACATCATCGAGAAACACGGTCGTTCATCCTGGGGTATGAAGACGTTCTCGTACCAGTATTTCGAAAACACCTACGCGATTTCCAAACTCGCGTTTGAGTCGATCCAGACTCCGGCCTACGCCCCGCACGACAAGCCCGGTCCCGGCAACGACACGGCTGGAATTGACGACGCGGGCATCGTCCCGTTCAGCGCGTCGTACAAAGACTGGTCGGAGGCGGACGTCATCCTGTTTTCAGGGACCGACCCGTACGAAACGAAAACGGTCGCGTGGACTGAATGGATGATGCGGCCCGGCATTCGTCACATCTACGTTCTGCCGAGGCGAACAACCGGCGTTGCGTGGGCCAAAAAAAACGGTGGTCTGTTTCTGCAGATCATTCCTGGAACGGACACGATTCTGCATCTGGCGCTGGCTCGGTTGGTCATTGAAAATGGATGGGAAGACAGCGAATTCATCACTAAAAGCGTTGCGAACCGTTGGGAGATTGATTCTGGTTTTGGGCGAGGCACACGCAATACTCCCTGGCAATGGCGCACTACGTGGGGCAAGTTTGGAGCGTCGTTCGACGAGTACAAAGCATGGTTGCTCAGCAATTCAGATGCTGAACTCGACAACGCAGAGAAGGTAACCGGCATTCCGGCGGAGAAAATTCGTCAGGCCGCTGAGATGATCTCGAAGCCGATCGATGGCAAGCATCCCAAGACTTCCTTCGCGCTCGAGAAAGGGAACTACTGGAGCAACAACTATCTTAATACAGCTTCGTACTCGGCGCTGGCTTTAATCTGCGGAGCGGGCAATCGTCGTGGTCGCGTCGTCTCGCGGATGGGTGGTCATCAGCGCGGCTGGTACGGCGCGGCAGATTATCCTCGCATTTTGTCTCCGGAGAAAGCTCCCGGCCGACGCAAGAAAGAAATGGATCTCGACCGTTGGGTTGAGTCCGGCAACCTTCGTTTTGCGTGGGTGATTGGTACCACATGGACTCAGGCGATGGCGGCCAGCCAGGAGTTGGCGACGACATTCCGTCAAGCGACTCGCGGAAGCGATCACCAGATTGAACGAGCCGACGTTGATCACGCCGTCGAAGTTCTGAAACAGCGAGTCGATTCTGGCGGCATGATGGTTGTCCATCAGGACATTTATCCGCGTGCTCCGATGGGGACCGAGTTTGCTGACATCGTGCTTCCGGCCGCGACGTGGGGCGAGGTCGATTTTACACGGTGCAACGGAGAACGCCGTCTTCGTTTGTACTCGAAATTCTGCGACTCTCCGGGGCAGGCAAAACCTGACTGGTGGATCATCTCGCAGTTTGCCAAGCGGATGGGTTTTAAAGATTACGACTGGAAAGATTCCAACGACGTCTTCGAGCAGGCGGCCCGCTATGGTCGAAAAGGGATTCTGAATTACCACCCGCTCGTCGATTACGCACAGAAAATGGGCGTCACGGGGCATGAGCTTTTGCGCCGCCTTGGAACGACTGGAATTCAGACGCCGGTTCGTTGGCGCAGCAGGCTGACTGAACCGCAGGAGTATCGTGACTACGCTGGCCATTACGACGATCCCGCCACGGCCGGCGCGATCGTCGGCACTC